>DASSGB010000109.1:0-26538 GCA_035693825.1 Anaerolineales bacterium | reverse complement strand
AAGGGACCTGTACAGCTCTGATCTTGCCCTTCGATTCGAGCGCAGCTGGTCCCCCGAGCAACTGGCATCCATCTGGGGACCGATGCTGGCAAAGGCGCCGAGGCTTGGCCTGCCGGCCGTGCTGGGCCTGGACAGCGCAGGTGAAATACACGGGCGGCTGGAGCAGCTCCTGGGGATTGAGATCTTCGAAATCCCAACGCTGCCGCCATCCGTTCCGGGCCTGCGCCTCGAGCGCACCTTGAGACGCCATGCGTTGCTGCTCGGCTGCCGGATTGTCGAGGGGGCGCATGTCATCGGCCGCATCGATGGAAGGTCCGGCGGCAGCCGCGTGCTCGGAGTCGTCGCCGAGACGGCGGCCGGCCCGCGCGCCTTCGATGCCGATGCGGTGCTTCTGGCCACGGGCGGCTTCCTCCACGGCGGGCTGCGCGCCTCCCGAGGCGGAAGCGTTGTCGACTCCGTTTTCGGCCTGCCGATCCGCGCCCCAGCCGACCGGGAGCAATGGTTTGGGGACCGCTGCCTCGCGGCTCATCCCTACGACTTGCTTGGCCTGAACGTCAACGATCGACTTCAGCCCGTCGATCGTCGCGGGGAGCCCTACTATTCGAACGTTTTCGCCTGCGGGGGCATTCTCGGCGGCGTCGATCGACGAGCCGAAAACTGCCGTCAGGGGATTGACCTGGCGACGGCCTACGCGGCCGTGGGGTCGATCGCGGCATGACCGTCGAAGGCTGGGCCGCCGAACACTGCATCAAGTGCAACATCTGCACGCTGGCCTGCCCCGTCGCCGCGGTCACCGAGGAATTCCTCGGACCGAAAGCGGTGGGACCGCAAGCCGAACGCTTCCGCCACCCGCGTATTCCGCCACCAGACGACTCGGTGTCCTGGTGCTCCGGCTGCGGCGTTTGTTCGCGCGTCTGCCCGCATGGCGTTCCAGTCACGGAACTCAACATCCTGGCCAAAGCGCGCGTCGCGGCCAACCACGGCATCCCCTGGAGAGACCAGTTGATCTCCCGGCCGGCCCTACTGGCTGACCTTGCTCGACCGGTCGCCCGCCTCGCCAACGCCCTCCTGGCGATGGCTCCCGCACGCGCGCTTGCGGAGACCTTGCTCGGAGTCAGCCGTCATGCGTCGCTGCCTCGTTTTGCAGCCAGAACCTTCCGCTCGTCGTTTCCACAACTCCAATCCGCGGCTCCTGAGAGGAGCGGCGATGCCCCGCTGGTAGCCTACTTCCACGGTTGCAGCGTCAACGCGTACGAGCCGGACCTCGGCCGATTGGCGGTCGAGGTCCTGGAGAGACTTGGCTTCGACGTCGTTCTTCCTCCTCAGACTTGCTGCGGGCTTCCTCTGCAGTCCAACGGCTTGCTCGAGGCGGCTCGCCGCAACGCTGCGGCCAATCTTCGCGGCCTGGTTCCCTTCGCCGAGGCCGATGTCCCCATCGTCGGCACATCGACCTCGTGCGTCCTGGCCCTGAAGCACGAGTACCGCGCCATCCTCGGCCTAACCGGCTCGGAGGCCGATCTTGTTGCCGAGTACATGTACGACTTCTTCGAGTTCCTGCGCGAACGCATGCCCAACCTCCCGGCCACCAGGCCCATGCGCAGCGTTGCGATGCGGATTCTGTATCACCCGCCCTGCCAATTGCAGGGGCACGCTGTGGGCTGGCCTGCGCTGGACATCCTCCGCCAGATCCCCGGCCTCGATATCGTCGTTTCCGAGTCGGACTGCTGCGGCGTCGCGGGGACGTACGGCCTCAAGAAGGAACGCTACGGAGTGGCCCGGGAAGTTGGGCGGACATTGTTCGCCCAATCTCGACGCGAGGAGGTCGAGGCCATCGTCACCGACTCCGAGACCTGTCGCTGGTGGACCGAAGGTCACACCGGCATCCGGTCGGTCCACCCTCTGGTGATCCTCGCGGCCGCCCTCGGCGTTCCGACCTCCATTGCGATGGTGCGGCCATGAGCGGACCAGGAGACGCCGCCCCCATGCTGCTCAAGCGCGGCGTGATCTACCCGCGCGTCGGCAGACCCACGACCGTCTCGCAGGCCATCCTCGCGCACGGCAAGGTTGTCGCGGTCGGAGAGGACCTTGGCCGGCGCGGCACGACGCCGGTCGATCTCGAGGGCCGCGTCGTTTTGCCCGGCCTGACCGATGCCCACATCCATCTCGAAAAGTACGCCCACCAGCTCCAAGTCGTCGACTGTGAGACTTCCACCCGAGAGGAGTGCCTGCGCCGGGTCAGGCAACGTGCCGAGTCGACTCCGCCCGGCGCGTGGATCCTCGGGCACGGCTGGAATCAGAACGATTGGGGCGGCTTTGGGACAGCCGCCGATCTGGACGCGGCCGCGCCGGCCAACCCGGTGTACCTCACCGCGAAATCGCTTCACGCCGCGTGGGCCAACACGCGCGCCCTCCAGGCGGCCGGCCTCGCCTCCGCCCCGGATCCAACAGGTGGTCGTGTTCAACGAGATTCCAGCGGCCATCCAACCGGCATCCTCTTCGAAGCGGCCATGGACCTTATCACCCCCGTGTTGCCCCAGCCCGCCCTCGAATCGACGATCGCCGACATCCTGGCAGCCCAGTCACGGTTGTGGCGGATGGGCCTCACCGGCGTCCACGACTTCGACGGACGGCGCTGCTTTGAGGCCCTTCAGATCCTCCGTGAACAACGGACGCTGGGCCTCCGCGTCTTGAAGAGCATTCCGCACGAACTCCTGCCCCACGCCGTCGCCCTCGGACTGCGAAGCGGGTTCGGCGACGACCAACTGCGCATTGGCCACGTCAAGGTGTTCGCCGACGGCGCCCTTGGGCCGAGAACGGCAGCCATGCTGGCCCCGTACGAAGGCGAGCCGGAGAATCTGGGCATGCTCTTCCTCGATCGCGAGGCCATACTCGAGACAGGTATCCGCGCCGCCGAGGCGGGGCTGGCTCTCGCCATCCACGCCATCGGCGACCGCGCCAATCACGAGGTGCTCGAAGGGCTGGCCGCCTTACGCCGACACGAGGGCGAACACCACCTCCCCCATCGCCGTCACCGCATCGAACACCTTCAGCTCCTTCATTCTGACGACCTGCATCGCCCGGCCGAGCTGGATGTCGTGGCGTCGATGCAGCCCAGCCACGCAACCTCCGACATGTCCATGGCCGATCGTTACTGGGGAGACCGCGTTGCCGGCGCGTACGCCTGGCAAAGCGAACTGCGCAGCGGAGCCACACTGGCGTTCGGGTCCGACGCCCCCGTCGAGAGTCCCGATCCCTTCCTCGGACTCTATGCCGCGGTCACGAGGCGTCGAACCGACGGTTCACCTTCTTCCGAAGGCTGGACTCCGGCGGAGCGAATTGACATCGCCGATGCGCTGCGCGGCTTCACGGAGGGGCCGGCCTATGCCGCAGGATGGGATTCCAGCGTGGGCCGCCTTGAACCCGGTTCTTGTGCCGATCTGATCGTCCTCGACCGGGACCCACACACGTGCCCTGCCGAAGAACTTCTTCGCACGCGCGTCCTCGGGACGATGGTGTCTGGCAGCTGGGTGTTTCGCGATTTCTAGGTGACGGGCCTGCGTCTCACCAGTCTCCGCTCATCCCCTTCGCGGACGGTGATGCCTTCCCGATCGAGCCACTCAACCAAAGCCAGAACATACTTGCGCGAGCTTGCCAACTCATCCCTGATCTCCGCCACGGTCGCCGGTCCCCTGTCCAGCCTGGCCTGGATCTTCTCGGCCAGATCGCGGAAGTCCTCGGAACGGAACACGACTTCCTCTGTGAGCTGGCGCAGCCTGCCTGTTTCGACCGCAAACGCGTACAGCTCGTTTCCCAGCGCCTGCCTGCACTCCGCGACGCTGGGAGGCGCGCTGGGTGAGGCAGAGAAACGCGCCAGCAAGTCGTTGAGTTTTCGTTCGTCGTCGGGTCCCGGGGCCGGGTTGTGGGTCGCCAGGGCAACTCGCCCACCGGCTTCGCGCAGCAGGCCCTCGCTCGTCAGTTGCGAAACCATGGACGCGAACGCCCACGGTTCGACCCCGGCCCGTTGACGCAATTCCTCCTTCGGCATTCCAGATCGCAGGGGGAAGTTCAGGTGATAGGCGCGCAGGCTTTCCTCCAGCCTCCCTCGCCACTGATTCCATCGTTCCCTGTCGAGGAAGCCGCCCGAGGCCAGCCCCACCAGTCTGCCGTCCGAGACCAGCGCCTCCACGACGGAACGTATCGCCGCCTCCTCGAGGCCCGCAGCGCGAGCGAGCTCGGCCACATCGGACCCTTTGCGCCGGCTGGCGGCCTCAAGCACGAGATCCGCGTGGCCTCCATGTTCGAGCGCGCGCAGTCGGGCGACGGCGCGAGCGTCGCTGCGCCGGTAGCGCTTCAGAGGAACCGCGTCCAACACGACACCCCCGCCCAGCGTCGCGCCGGGACTCGGGCGTCGAAGGATAAAGCGATCGCCTCGCGAGGCGACAACAGGACTTTCTAGTTCGAGCTGGGCCAATCCGCGCTCGCCCCGGCCGATCTTCGCTCCTTCCAGCAACCGCACGCGCGCCATCGCTTCCGCCGTTCCCACATGCAGCTTGAGCGATTGCTGATGAACAATCTCTCCCACGGCATCAGCCAGCAGACGGATGTGGACATCGAGTCGTCGGCTGGCCGTGTACGTGCCGCTGCGGGCAATGACGTCACCCCGATGTATCTCCTGCACGTCGAGCCCGCCAAGGTTGGCGGCCACACGGCTTCCCGGCACCGCCTCCTGCACCTTCCTTCGATGGGTTTGCAGCCCCCGGATGCGGGAGGCCTTGCCGGAAGGCAGAATGACGACCTCCTCGCCTGAGGACAACCGCCCGTCCGCGAGCGTGCCGGTCACCACCGTTCCGAAGCCCGACATCGTAAACACGCGATCCACGGGCAGCCGCGGCCGTCCGTAGTCCGGCCGCGACGCCGCCTGGCCCAACATCTCGGACAGCCTCGCGACAAGTTCGTCGAGTCCCTCACGCGTCGTGCTGGAAACCCTCACGATCGGCGCTTCGGGATAACGTGTGCCGGCCAGCACACGGCCCAAGTCCTCCTGGACCAGGCCCAGCCATTCCGGATCGGTCACCAGGTCGACCTTGGTGATCGCCACCAGCAGCCGCTCGACTTCCAGCAGATCCAGGATGGCCAGGTGCTCGCGCGTTTGAGGCATGATCCCCTCATCCGCTGCGACCACGAGCAGAGCGGCATCGATGCCCGTCACACCCGCCAGCATGTTTTCGATGAAATCACGGTGGCCGGGGACGTCCACCCACCCCACGGAGGTGCCGTCGGGCAGAGTCATCCAGGCGAAGCCCAGATCGATCGTCATCTGGCGCTCCTGCTCCTCGCGGAGCCGGTCGGGATTCATCCCGGTCAGCGCCTGGACAAGGCTGGACTTCCCGTGGTCAACGTGACCGGCGGTGCCGACGACGCGTATCATGTCCGAAATCCATCCGGAGCAATGGACCGGGGAGTTCGATCAGCGAACGCGACCGGTGGGTCGCTCGCCCTCCAGCGTCCACTCACGGAGAAGGGAAAACAGCTCTGCGATCTTCCGCTGCACCAGATCCCCGAGCTGAACTGCTTCCTGCAGGGCCTGGGCCGCCGTTCTCTCGAGCTGCTCCATTTCGCCGCTCTGCTTTTCGTGGAAGCGCTCGTGTTCCCGCCAGCGTTCGTCGTGAGCCATCTTGAACGCGCCCCAGCGCTTCTGGTCTTCCGTCCGAAACACGGCCCAATCCTGCTTGTGTCGCTCTTCCGCCACGCGCTGCATCTCGACTATCTCGTTCACGTTGCGCGCCATGCGCTCGAGGGCTTTGTCCAATTCCCCCTGCAACAGCTTCATCGACCGATGCGTTTCCTCGTAGGCCAGACCGCGCTCGCTCAACTCCTTGGATTGGACCTCGAAGGCATCGATGCGTCGCGAATAGTCCTTCCACAGCCGCTCGAATTCGACCATGCGCACGTTCTGCTGGTCCAGAAAGACGTTTTGCGCCTCGCGCCGCTCGCCCTCGGCGGACTCGATCTCGGCCTGCCGGATTTCCAGGGCCCGAATTCGGTCATCGAAATGATCCAGGTTTCCATGCAGGCTCTCGGCGCGGTTGCGCACTTCGGCGATTTCCCCGCCGACTTCCGAGACGCGGCGCGCCTCCTGACGGTGCAGCTGCTCCTGGGCCTCCAGCGCGCGGGCCCGCTCTTCATCATTCGCCTGGAGCTGATCCAGACGCTTTTCCGTGGCGGCCAGGGTCCGAGCGATCCGTACCTCCTCCTCGCCGCGGGCGTCGACGATTCGCCGTAGCTCATCCAGGGCTTCCGTTCGATGCCGGATCTCGGCGATCGCCTTCGAATGATCGTCGTGATCCTTGCGGCGGACTTGCTCGAGCTGCCGGTCGCGCTCGCTGCGACGCGCCTCCGAGGCCTCCGTCTGTCGGGCGACCTCCGTCCGATGTTTGGTGAGGGTTTCGTCCAGCTTGTGGATTCGGGTCGCGAGCGCAGCCAGGCGCGCCAGCTCCGTCGAGAGATCCTGGATCTGACGACTCAGCTTCGAGGCGGATTCTTCGGAGGCTTCGACTCGCTCGGTGAGGCGACGGATGGCCTCGGCGTCTTTGCGCCGCTGTTCGTCCATCCAGGCCAACTTCTTTTCCAGCGAGTTGCCTTCCATGCTCGGCTCCGCGCCCGGCCGCGGATTATAGCATGCGCAGTACCCGCGCCGTCACGGGATCAGGTTCTCCAGCCCGCGCGCCGCCTGGACCAGCCATGGGTACGTCAGCTGCGGGAAGAGTCCGAGCGCGACGACAAGCAACACCCCGCCCAGCAGGAATGTCCGCCGTGCTCGCGCCGTCAACGCCGAGTCCGCCACGGCCTGCGCATCGCTGCCGAGATTCCAGCGCAGAACCGACACCGACAGAACCACGAGCGATGAGACGATGAGCGCACCTGCCCATGCATCCGATCGACCCAGCCTCACCAGCGCCGCCCACCGGCCCGGAAAGCCGGCGGTCAACGGGGCGCCAACCACCGACAGCGCCCCCAGGCTCGCGGCCAACGCCGGGATCGCCCGGCTCCCGGCATGGGCTCGACTCTCTTCCGTGGCAACCCCTTCGTTTGCCGATCCCAAGGCCCATACCGCCATCCCGACCGCCCGGCTTCCCGCCATGGCCAGAGCCATCTGATAATCAGCTGCCTGCAAGCGACTCAACAGCAACAGAGTCACGCCGACGTCCGCCAGGAGAGCATAAGCCATGAAACGGGCGCCTTTGGGCTGGCCCACCGCCCACAGCGTCCCCAGCGCAAGCGTCACCAGCCCGGCCCACCGCAAGCGTTGTGAAATCTCGATCGATTCCCTCAGCCACGCATACGAGTCGAGGAAACCCAGGAGAAGGAACAGGCCTGAGCTTTGCAGGATCACAACCACGAAGGCCAACGTGTACGGATCGGACCCCTCGGCCGCTGCGGGCAACCAGCTGTGGAACGGCGGCACGATCAACAAGACCGCCAGCCCGACGGCCAGGAGAAGGAAGACGCGATCCGCTTCCGTCGTCGTCGCCGAAGTCACACCCGACGATTCGAGCATCCAGCCCGTCAGCAACAGGCCCATCATGGCGAGTGTGTAGAAGGTCAACAGGCGAATTCCCGCGCGGTGACTGACAGGGCGCTCGCCCACCAGCAGCAGGCATCCCACGATGGCCGCGATTTCCAGCAAGGGCGCGGCGTATAGGAACGGCCGAATCATCAGCGAAGCGGCCACGCAGGCCGTCATGAACAGACCGAACGAAGGCAAATATCGGACCGGCCGCGCCGCCCACGCGCCGGTCAAGAGAAACGCGCTCGCCAAGAAGATGAAGCTCACCGAAGCCCTGTTTCCATCGTCGAGGGCAAGCGTGCGCCCGAGGAACGTCCAGCTCCCGGCCACCTTGAGATCGCCGACAAGGGTTTGCAGCGGCGCGTCCAGCGAGACCCCCAGGGTAAACAGACCCAGGAGTCCAGCGCCCAGCCCTGCAATCATAGAGGCCATCACCAATCGTCCGCGGGCCAGGAAACTTGCCGCCCCAAGCACTCCGGCCAGGACCAGGACGAGCACAGGCGCGTTCATGCCGGCAGATCGTCCGGATTCTGCGGCGCCGCGCGACGGACGGCGATATCCGTCCCTACGACCAGGATTCCCAGATGAATCGAGGCCAGGATGGCCTGAATGGCGAGCGAAGGCTCGATGATTGCATACACAACCTCGAAACCGAGCAGGCACGTTGTGAGGGCAAAGATCCAGCGCAGCGGGTCCTCCGACAACCCCAGCTGCAGAAGCCCGAGGGTGAAGAGTGCGGACGCGGCGCGCGCATGAGCCGGTGTCAGCCCGGGGAAGATCCCCGACAGCGAGGAGGAGAAGCCCATGCCCCCAACGGCGACCAGCAGCGCGGCCGACAATCGGAACCACCGTCCTCCCCGCAGCCCGGCGGCATAGGGAAGCACATCGCGCCCGAGCCGTACGACGGTGAGCCACACGATCGGAGCCGCGGCTACTGCCAGCCCCCACCTGGTCCAGGCCGCGGCTGGAAAGCCGCCGATGTACAGCAGCCCCCCAACGCACAGGTATTCCAGCAAGTAGAAGACCAGCGCCAGCCGGTGGTCGTCGACGACGACGAGCGCGATGGCGACCACGATCGTCAGCCCGGATACCACACCCAGGATCAGGACGACATCCATTTCAGCGCCCCACCGAGGCTGCCACGCCCAGGGCCACGACCAACACGTAGATCCACAACAGGGCCGCCTCCCCTTCCACCAGATCTGCAACCCCTCGCGCCGCGCGGGGCACAAGTCCGGCAACCGCCGTGAGGAATTGCCAGGCCGGTCTCGGATCCAGCCAGCGCAAGGCGCGGGCGGCGCGATGGCGCGACGCTTCGCTCCATCGGCCCAGCGCGAACGCGCCGATCGCCAGGGACCCCAGGCCTAATGCTGATCCAAGTTGAGACGCTCCATCTTGACGCCGCGCCAGAAACGCGTGGGTGGCGATGCCGGTTGCCGCGAACAGGAACCACGCGGCCATCGGGATGACTCCTGTAAACCCGGCTGGACTTCGCGCTTGATCCGAGGTCGGCTCTGTTGCCCTCGGCCACAGACCTCCAGCGAGAATCGCGATCCCGACGAAGGCCGCGGCAGCGGCAGTCACTTCAGGCGGGCTTGTGCCCCGCGCGAGAAAAGAAACCAGGATTCCACCTGCGGTCAGAGGCAATCCGGCTACGACAAGCGCAGTGAAGGCTCGACCGACTCGATGCGTTCTGCGGCTGCCTTTCGCCAGCGCGGTTCCCACTCCACCAAGAAGCACCAGCGCCGCTCCGGCCGACCAAGCGGCCGAGTCGCCTTCAGTTCCAACCGCGGCCATCGTCGTCAAGCCTACGAGCCCCAAGGTCAAATCCACCACGCCTGGTGTTCCGGTCATGCTCCCGCTAAGCATCCAGCGCACCGCTCCCGTCATCGTCGCCAGAAAGCCAAGGGCCACGAGGACCCACGGCGATATGGAACTGGACGAACCCATTCTTCCCAGAGCGGCCAGACACGCGGCGGGGGGAAGCGCCACGGTCAGCGCAAGCGCTGCAGACCTTCGATTTTCCGCCTCGGCAAGGAACACAGGAATGGAACTGGCCGCTATTCGCACGGCCACGCCGGCAAGAAACAAATAGGCCGAGTAGGGCTGTGCCGCAACAAGGGTCAGCTCAGTTCCGCGACCCGCGGCCGGCAACCCAAGAACAGCAGCCGTCGCAATCAGAGTGCCCGCAACACTTCCCAGCAGACGCGTGCGCAAGCCATTCGACTCACTCGGATTCTTCCCGCCCTCCAGCATAGCGATCCCGGTCAGGTCGAGCAGGGACCAGAAAACCGCAAGCGTCAGCAGGTTGCTCGCCTGGGAGGCGGCCACACCTAAGGCGGCATAGACCAGAAGATACGCGGCCCCCCTTCTGGAGTTCTCCTCCGCCGCAGGCGTTTCTGTGACGAGGATGGCCAGAGTCAAAGCGGCGATGGTGAAGCCCGCCGTCCAGCCCGGAACGTCCAGGATCAGGGCGAGCCGATCCTGAAAGACAACCTCAGGGCGCCAGATCGAGACGGAGGTGGTCTCAGGTATGACTGTCACCAGCGCCAGGGCCGCAGCCCAGGCGAGCGCGGCGAAACCGATGGCAGCGGGCTTCCACGCGCGCCGGCCTCTCCTTCCGACGGTCATCGTCAGGAAGGCTGCGAACAGCAGTGAGACGATGGGCAGAGCTACCACGGTGGTTGGGAAACGGACTCGATGCAGGCGGAGCCGCCGAAGCATACCACGGTCCCACTCGGCGGCTGTCGAGCGCATGCTATACTTGCCCTTCGTGGGTGAGGGGCCCGTACAATCTCGCGTTTCTCGAAGTCATCTTCGGCCGCGCGTGCCCCGCCGGCCGCCCTCTCCTCCCTCGGCGGGGAAGGACAAACGGCGTGACGGAACAGTGGATAGGCCGAACGCTCTCTAAGGTCCGAATCCAGGAGCTCGTCGGCCGCGGCGGCATGGCCGAGGTCTACCTCGGCATGCACACGACCCTCAATCGCCCGGTTGCGGTCAAGGTCCTCCACGGGCACCTGTCCGAGGATCCTGAGCTTCAGCGACGTTTCATGGCGGAAGCCCAGGCCGTCGCAGCCCTGCGCCATCCCAACATTGTCCAGGTTTTCGATTTCGATATCGCCGACAGCCGGCCCTACATCGTCATGGAGCTCTTGCAGGGAATGTCCTTGGCCGAGTACCTGCGCGGCCTTCACGTCCTGGGCACCACCCTTCCCCTTGAGACCGTGGGGCGACTCCTCGACGGATTGTGCGCGGCGCTCGACTACGCCCACGACCGCGGCATCGTCCATCGTGACATCAAACCTGCCAATGTGATCCTGCGCCAGAGCACCGCGCCCTTGAAACCCGGCGTCCCGCTTCCCGACGATGTCGAACCTGTTCTCACCGACTTCGGACTCGCTCGCATCACCGGTTCCACCACCCAGACGATGTCCGGAACGATCTTGGGCACCCCGGCGTACATGAGTCCGGAGCAGGTCCGCGGCGAAGCCGCCGACGCCCGTTCCGACAACTACTCGCTCGGAATCATGCTGTACGAGATGCTGGCCGGCGAGCTGCCCTTCGACCCCCAGATCGACACCACCGCCTCTGTGCTCTACAAGCAGGTTCACCAGACTCCCCCTCCGCTGGCCAATACCAGCCCCGCGCTGCAAATGGTTGTCGGCCGGGCCCTGGATAAGGACCGCTCGCGCCGATACCAGCGCGCAGGCGACCTCGCGCGTGATTTCCACGACGCCCTACGCCCCGGGGCCACCCTCCTCGCGCGTCCCCCGGAGGAGAAACCGGCGCCAGTCACGGTTGTCACTCCGTCTCCAACGCCCACGCCGGCGCCGTCCGCCACCGCGCCGGAACGCATCCGGTGGTGGGCGATCGGCGGCGGCGTGGCAGCCTTGTTGTGTCTAACGGGCGCGGTCCTGGTGCGCGCCTCGGGCCTGCTCGCCTCCGGCCCACGGCCTGTGCCCGTCTCCACCACGACCCGTTCCTCGCCTTCCGGCGCCCTCACGCCTCTCGCCGCCGCCTTGCCCACAGCCACGCAGGAAACCGGCTTGGCGGGGACCCCCGCCGGCGCGGCCAGCCTGCGCGATTCGTCCCTCCAGGTCACCCTGGCCGACGTGCCCTCGCCTCCGCCCGGTTTCGTGTACGCCGCGTGGCTCATCGCCGATGACGGCACAACGCTAGGACTCGGCACGCAGGAAACTGGAGCCACCTCGCTCACCATCTCCTTCGCCGATTCCGAAGCGCGAAACCTCGCCGCCCAATACCGTCAGGTGGCGATCAGCCTCGAGCCCGATCCGGATCCGAATCCCGAAGTCGCGGGTCAGATCGTCTACCGCGGCGAAGTGCCGCCGGAAGTCGCCGAGCTGCTCGAACTCCTCGACAGCCTGACCCGGGGCCAACCCTCGAGCCAGGCGTTCGAACAAGGCGCCCCGGCCCAGGCGGGGGTCATCGAGAGTCACAAGGGCTTCTCGACCAATGCCGTCGCCGACGGCAATCCGGTCGGAGCCAAACAGCACGCGGAACACTCGATCAACGCCTCCGCGGGTGAAGGCTCGCCTGAATTCGCCGACTGGGACGGAAACGGCAACACGCAGAATCCAGGCGACGACTTCGGCCTGATGCGCTATCTCGAGCTCTACCAGGCCATGGTGGAAGCTGAAGCGGTCAGTCCGTTCCAATCCGAGGAGAGACGCGCCGCCTTGTCGGCCTTCGCCGCCGAGGTCGAGGCTCTCAGGACCCTGACCGAGGATCTTGTATCGCTTGCGCAGCGCATCGCCTCCAGCGATACTGTCGAGGAAATGCAGCCGCTCGCCGAACAACTTTCGGCGATTTCTATCGAAAGCCAGGCGGCCCAGATCGCGCTCAGAGCCTCCGAACTCTCGCTGAACGTCTGGCTCGATATCTTTCCCGTGAGGTGACCCGACCCTCCCGCGGCTGACGGTTCCGCAGCCTGGGCTCCCGCCTGCCCAGCCAGCTCCACCCATTGCGGAGTTCGCCCCCAAACCCATGCCCACGCAACCCCTTCTCATCGACGGGCACAGTCTCACCCTCGACCACCTCGTAGACGTTGCGCGCAGGGGCGCGGCCGTCGGACTCGATCCCACGGCGCGCCAGCGCGTCTCGGATTCGGCCCAACTGGTTGAACGTCTCGTCGACCACCGTGAGCCGGTGTACGGCGTCAACACCGGCTTCGGCGTATTTGCCGACCGCCGCATCGACCGCGCCGATCTGGCCGATCTCTCCAGCAACCTCCTGCTGAGTCACGCCGTCGGCTTCGGGGACCCCTTCCCACGCGAAGTCGTGCGCGCGGCGATGCTCATTCGCGCCAACACCTTCGCCATTGGCGTCTCGGGAGTCCGCCCGACGGTGGTCGAGACTCTGCTGCAGATGCTCGAAAAGGGCGTCACGCCCTTCATTCCGTCCCAGGGTTCGTTGGGCTCCTCCGGCGATCTGGCGCCCTTAGCCCACCTGGGTCTGGTCATGACCTCGGCATCGGACGAACCCAGAAGCGGCCGCGCCTGGTTCGGTGATTCCCTTCTGTCGGGCGCGGAGGCGATGCGGCGTGCAGGCGTTCCAAGAATACGCCTTGGCCCCAAAGAAGGGTTGGCCCTGACCAACGGGGCAACCTTCGCGACCGCCCTCCTGGCCTTGGGCTGCATCGACGGAGAAGCCTGCCTCGAGGCGGCCGAAGCTGCCGCGGCGATCACCATGGAGGCCCTCCTGGCGCGTTCGGCGGCCCTGAGCGAACAGCTCCACGCCTCGCGGCCGCATCCTGGCCAGGCGCGGGTCGCAGCCCGTTTGAGGGCGCTCCTGAATGGCAGCCAGCTCATCGACTCCGGCGGCCAGGTGCAGGACGCTTACAGTCTTCGATGCTCGCCCCAGGTCATCGGCCCCGTTTGGGAGATTCTCGGCTACTGCCGCGAGGTAGCCACCCGGGAGATCAACAGTGCCACGGACAATCCACTCCTGTTCGAGGGCACGGCCGTCTCCGGCGGCAACTTCCACGGCGAACCCGTCGGCCTGGCTGCGGACTATCTGAAGATCGCGCTTTCGGAAGTTGCCGCGCTCTCCGAACGCCGGGTCTTCCGAACCCTTTCCGCCCACCTGAATGCCGGTCTCCCGGGAATGCTCGTCGCCCGTCCAGAGGCGGCCGGCCTCCAGTCCGGCTTCATGATGCTGCAATACACGGCTGCCTCGCTCGTCCTCGAGAATCAAAGCCTCGGCATGCCCGCCAGCATGCTCTCCCTGCCGACCTCGGCCGATCAGGAAGACCACAACGCCAACGCCACGACCGCGGCCCGCCATCTCGCTCAAGTCATCGCCAACCTGCGCAGGGTGATCGCGATCGAGTTCCTGGTGGGTTGCCAGGCCCTCGAGCTCCGCATGCGGTCCGCGCCCGGTGGCAAACCTGGAGCGGGAAGCTCTGCCATTCACGCTGCCGTTCGGGAGGTCGCGCCATTTGCCGACAGGGACGACATCAGCGCGCCTTCCCTCGAGGCGATCGAGGCCCTGATCGCGGCACGGGAATTCGCCCACATCGGGCGAGGCCTCGATGAGTGAGCCCCTGCGCAACCTTGTCCAGCCTTGCCGCCACGGGTTGATGCAGCAACCGGAGCGTGCTACCATGGGCTCCATGGTTATCCAGATCAAGGACGCGTTCGACGTGGCGGGCGAACACGCCCACCATAAGGCAGGGCTTCAGCCGGGCTAGCCCAAGGCCGGCCACTGGCGCGTGCAGGCGACGGCGGCGTGGGCAAGTGCCCGCCGTCGTTTTCGTTCCGTCCGGAGGCACAACATGGGACTCATTCCATCGGTGAAAGGGACTCGCGACTTCTACCCCGAGGCCATGGCCTTCCGCAATTGGCTCTACGAGAAGGTGCGCACGGTTTCCCAGGCTTTCGGCTATCAGGAATACGAGGCGCCCTTTCTCGAGAGGCTCGAACTCTACGCTTCGAAGTCCGGCGAGGAACTCGTCCGGGAGCAGGCCTATGTGTTCCCGGACCGCGGCGGCGAGATGATCGCCCTTCGCCCGGAGCTCACGCCTTCCTTGGCGCGTATGGTGGCGGCGCGCAGCCGGGCGCTGCCGCGCCCCATCCGCTGGTGGTCGTTCGGCCCGATCTGGCGATACGAACGGCCCCAGAAGGGCCGTACACGCGAATTCTTCCAGTGGAACATCGATCTGCTGGGGGTCATCTCGCCCGAGGCCGATGCAGAATTGGCGGCCGTCGCCGCCCAGCTGTTCCGCTCCGTGGGCCTCCCGCCGTCGGACATCCAGCTCCTGGTCAACGACCGCCGCCTCGTCGAAGAGCAGTACGCCGCCCTCGGCATCCAGACCGACCGCCGCCTCGAGGTCTTTCGTCTCGTCGATCGAAAGGATCGAATGAGCGAATCCGCATGGCGCGATCAGGGCACTGAGATTGGCCTGTCTTCGAGCCAACGCCGGTCCCTCGAGGAACTTCTCGAGGACCGCGAAGCCTGGCGGACCTCGTCACCGCTGACCGATTTCTTCGATGCATGTGCTGCGCTCGGCATGCAGGACTATGTCGCCTACGACCCGAGCGTCATCCGAGGTCTGGACTACTACACCGGCATCGTGTTCGAGGCCCGCGACACGGCCGGCCGCTACCGCGCCATTCTGGGCGGCGGCCGCTACGACAATCTCGTCGCCGCGGTCGGAGGCGATCCCGTTCCCGGCACAGGTTTCGCCATGGGGGACGTCGTCCTCGGACTGCTGCTCCAGGATCTGCAGCGCTGGCCGAGTTTGGACACGCCGCCGGCCGACGTCCTGGTCTGCTCGTTGGCCGAGGAAGCCAAATCCAGCGCCCTTTCCCTGGCCGCGGACTTGCGCGCACGTGGCCTGCGCGCCGAGTGGTACCCCGAGCCTGATCGCTTGCCGCGCCAGCTCAAGTACGCCGACCGGCAGAAGATTCCCCTGGCGGCGATTCTCGGACCGGAGGAACTCGCGGCCGACACGGTGTCCATCAAGGACCTGCGAAGCGGCGATCAGCAGACCGTGACGCGAACGGAGGCCGCCGCGCTGGCCTCCCGTATTCTCGGGCTGACCTGACTTCGTGCTAAAATCCTCAGCGGCCGCATGGTGCCAGTAGCTCAATGGCAGAGCACCGCACTGTGGATGCGGGGGTTGCGGGTTCGAAACCCGTCTGGCACCCCACGGACGAGACGCCCGATGCCCGGGCGTCTCGTCCTTTTTGCCCCCGGTTATCACGACCGGATAGGACTGCTTGACTGTCGCCGGATAGGCGCGGCCTGGTGTAAACTTGCAGGCCGCGGCCCATCCTCGGCGGATTTCGCCACCAGGGCGGCTCCACCCGCGACCAGGACACTCACGTGCGGACGATCGCCATCGCCAATCCACGTTCCGGCTCAGGCAAGACCGCGACCGCGCACGCCCTGGGCGTGGTGATGGCCGAACGCGGGTGGCGCGTCCTCCTTCTGGACCTCGATCCTCAGGCCAGCCTGACTTCTTTTTGCGGTGTCGAAAGCACCGCCGGGGCCAGCATGGCGGAGGTGCTCGGCGGCGCGCTTCCCGGGCCGGTGGCCATGTGGGATGTGTTGCGCGAGGTCATCCCCGGCATGTACCTCTTCCTCGCTCCTGCCGATTTGGCCATGGCCTCCACCGAGCTGGGTCTCGCGTCCCGAATCGGCCGCGAGATCGTTCTGCGCAAGGTCCTGGCCAGCGTCTCCTCCAATTTCGATCTCGCCCTGCTCGACTGCCCCTCCAGCCTGAGCTTGCTGACGGTCAACGCACTCTCGGCCGCGCATGGCGTCCTCGTTCCCTCCCAGCCCGATGTGACGCATGTCCGAGGCCTCTGGCTTTTCCTGGCGACGCTGGCCCAGATCCGCCAGGAGATGAACCCCGACCTCGAGATTCTCGGAATCCTACTGACGCCGTTCGACGCGCGCATGAATCATCACCGGACGGCGCTCCAGGCCATGCGCGCCGCCCGCTTGCCGCTCTTGGCCGTGGGCACCGAGCGCCAGATGGCCGTCCCCGCCGGCCCGGAGGCGGATGAGTCCGAGGCCTCCTACTTCCCGACGGACCCTCAGGCCCAGGCCGAACTCGCCACCGTCGTCGAGAAGTGGCTCACCGAGCACCGGCCCTAGCCTCGCCTCGCGCACTCCCAACCGCTCGGACAACATGACCGCTGGTTCTGCCCGCGCCCTGGCCCACCCGAACATCGCCTTCATCAAGTATTGGGGAAACGCCAATGCCGACCTGCGCCTTCCCTCCAATGGATCCATTTCCCTCACGCTCGGCGGCCTTGACACGCGAACTCGCGTCTCGTTCGATCCCGACCTTCGGCAGGACACCATCACCGTCGACGGTCACGCTCTGTCCGGCGAGGCTGAAAAGCGAGTTGTGCGAGTCCTCGATCACATTCGCCAGCTGGCGCGTGTCGGGGCTCGCGCGAGAGTCGAGAGCCGCAACTCCTTCCCGACCGGTGCCGGGCTGGCCTCGTCGGCTTCGGGGTTTGCCGCCCTGGCCCTGGCCGCGACGCGAGCCGCGGGTCTTTCACTCGACACCCAGGAGCTGTCTCGTATTGCACGGCTGGGTTCCGGGTCGGCATGCCGCTCCGCGTGGGGCGGATATGTCGAATGGCTTGCCGGGCGCAATCACGCCGGCTCGTATGCGGTCCAAATCGCGCCGCCCGAGCACTGGGATATCCGCGATGTGGTCGCGATCGTGAGCCGCCGCCCCAAGGCCGTCGGCTCCAGCGAAGGTCATGCTCTGGCCGCCGGGAGTCCTCTCCAGGCCCAGCGAATCGCGGATGCGCCCCGGCGCCTGGCAGTGTGCCGTGACGCGATCGTGCAGCGAGACTTCACCTCGCTCGCAGGCATTGTCGAGGAGGATTCCGACCTGATGCATGCGGTCATGGCCTCGTCTACCCCGCCTCTGACGTACTCCACGCCGGTCTCGCTCGCCATCCAGCGCGCCGTCCGCCAGTGGCGGTCCGAGGGCCTTCCGACGGCCTACACCCAGGACGCCGGGCCAAACATCCACGTCCTTTGCCTGCCTGAGGCGGAGGACATGATCACGACGCGCCTTCGTTCCATCGCCGGCGTCCTGGACCTCATTCACACTGCGCCCGGAGGTCCCGCGCGCGAAATCGAGTTCGACGATCCCGAATGATATAATCTCCGCACCGATGAACGATTTGCTGCTCTTCTTGCTGATTCTGGGCGTGCTCATCACCGGGCACGAAGTCGGACATTTCGTGGCGATGCGCGCCCGCGGAATCCGCGTCCAGGAGTTCGGTATCGGCTTCCCCCCCAGGCTGTTCACGCTCTTCTGGGCTGGGGCCACGCGCGTCACCGTGAACCTGATCCCGCTGGGAGGGTTCGTCCGCCCGGCAGGAGACGATGATCCATCCGTGCCTGACGGACTGGCGGGCGCCTCGAAGACATCTCGCACGATCGTCCTCCTGGCCGGGCCCGCCGCCAACGTTGTGATTGGTTTCCTGGCCTTCACCTCCGCATTCCGTTTCGCCGCGCCTGACCCCAACCGAATTCTCATAACCGGCGTCGCGCCCGGATCGCCCGCCGAGTCCGCCGGGCTCCGGCCCGGGGATATCATCTCGACCGCCAACGACCAGCCGATTACCGACTTCGCCTCGCTTCAGCGCGTTGTCGCCGCAAGTCTCGACCAACCGATGCAGATGGATGTGTTTCGCGACGGCAACAGCCTCACCTTGGCCGTCACCCCTCGCTCCGAGCATCCCGAGACCGAAGGGCCGATCGGAATCACGCTCGGGAATCCCATCCTGAAGGTCGGCTGGTGGCGGTCGGCGCAGTACGGATTCGCGTCCATCGTTCTTCAGGTGGACAACTTGATCCATTTGCCCACCCGCCTCCTCCAGGGCCAGATCGACCCCGAGGAAGCCCGGGTGAGCGGCCTGAAGGGCATGTACGATATGCTCGTCTGGGCCGGCGAAATCGACCGCACCGCGCAGCGCCCGTTCGTCACCCTCAACCTCGTCGGCGTGATCAGCGTCGGCCTGGCGCTCGCCAATCTGCTGCCGTTCCCGGCGCTGGACGGCGGGCGGCTCGTGTTCGTCGCCTACGAGGCCCTCTTCCGTCGAAGGATTGCCCCGCGTTACGAAGGGCTGGCCAATGCCATCGGATTCCTGCTCCTGCTCATCCTGATGGCCTACGTGAACATCCAGGATTTCACCGACCCACTCGTCCTGCCCCGATAGGACGACCTCCGATGAGCTCCTCGTTCGATAGTCTGCTGGCCGCGATGGCCGCTCCGGGCACGTCCGTGCCGCCGGCCGACTTGGCCTTCCTGTCGGACCTCGACGCGACCCAACTCGAGCGACTCCAGAAACTATGGACCTCGCTCACCCCCGAGAGGCGGCGCGAGATCCTGCGCGAGATCGGCATCCTGGCCAGGGATCACATTGAGCTCAACTTCGACCGCGTCGACCGAATGGCCCTCGAAGATTCCGACAGCGAAGTCCGGCGACTCGCGATCGACAATCTGTGGGAATGTGAAGACCCGCGCCTCGTGCCGCAGCTGCTCCACATCCTCAGGTCCGACGAGGATGCGGCGGCGCGCGCCGCGGCCGCCTCCGCGCTGGGCGCCTTCGTGTATCTGGGCGAGGTCGAGCGCCTTCCCGCCGGACTCCTGCAGGACATCGAGTCGGAACTGCTGAACGCGGCGCGACACGCCGCGCAGACCATCCGCCTGCGCTCGATCGAGTCGCTCGGCTTCTCTTCACGCCCCGAAGTGCCCCTCCTGATCAGCCAGGCTTACCGCTCGGGCGACGAAGATTCCAGACGTTCGGCCCTCCTTGCCATGTCCCGTTCGGCCGATGAGGCCTGGGCGACGGAGGTCCAGGCCGAGCTGCGCAGCCCGTCGCCGGTCCTGCGGCTCGAGGCCGTGCGGGCAGCGGGCGAGCTCGAGCTCTCCTCCAGCGTCGGCGACGTCGTCGATCTCCTGGAGGATGCCGACCTCGAAGTTCGCCGCGCCGCCATCTGGTCGCTCGGACAGATCGGCGGCAAGCGATCGGCCGAGGTTCTTGGCCGACTGCTCGATGAGGCCGAAGGCGAGGAAGCCTTGCTGGTCGAGGATGCGCTCGACCAGCTGGCGTTCGTCGATGGGGTGAGGGATTTCACCCTGCTCGACCTCGACGGCGAAGCGGAGGACGAGGAAGACGAAGAAGAAACGGAAGAAGGAGAGGAAGAAGAGTCTCCTTGAGTGAGCTCGTTCGGCTATTCGCCGAAAACATCCTTCCCGTCATCATCGTCGCCGGCCTCGGGTTCTTCGCCCGCAGAGTCCTTCGTCTGGATCCCCGCCCCGTCACCGGGGTGACCTTCTACATCTTCTGGCCGGCGCTGGCGTTCTCACTTCTTTACAACACCGACATCGAGGTCCAGGGGATCTTCCTCATGGTGGCCTTTTCCGCCACCGTCGTCCTCGGCATGGCCGCCATCGGCTGGCTCCTGGCCCGCCTCCTGCGACTCGAATCCGGATTGACATCGGCCCTTGTTCTGTCGATCGGGTTCATGAACGCCGGGAATTTCGGCCTGCCGGTGACGCAGTTCGCTTTCGGTCAGGAGGGACTGGCCTGGGCGACGGTCTACTTCCTGACCATGAGCATGCTGACCAACTCGTTGGGAGCTTACGTGGCCGCGGTCGGGCGACAGTCCGCGCGCCCGGCCCTCTTGGGGCTTCTGCGTGTCCCCGCGGTTTACGCCATTCCGGTGGCGCTCCTGATACGCACGGCCGGGTGGGAGCTTCCGGTGGCGATCGTCAGACCCATCAACCTGTTGGCAGGCGCGACGATCCCTTCCATGCTCATCGTGCTCGGCATGCACACCGCCGATATTCGCCTGGCGAGCCGACGTGCGCTGTTGGCCCTGGCGGCCGGCACCCGCCTTGTGGCATCACCCCTGATCGCGCTGGGCGTCGCCGCCGTGTACGGCCTGACCGGCGTGGCGCGCCAAGCCGGTGTTCTCGAAGCCGGAATGCCCACCGCCGTGCTGGCGTCGATACTCGCCAACCGCTATGATTCCGACCCCGATTTCGTCGCTGGTGCCGTGCTGCTGTCGACGTTGCTCAGCCCGATCTCGCTGACCGTCCTTCTGGCCGTTCTGTAAGCGGGAGTCCCCATGCGGGAAGAAGTCTCACGCCTGCACGCCCGGATTACGGGCCTTGTCCAGGGGGTGGGTTTCCGTTACTTTGTTCTAGAGATCGCGCGGCCGCTGAAGTTGACCGGCTGGGTTCGCAACCGCATCGACGGCACCGTCGAGCTCCTCGCCGAAGGCCCACGCGGCACGCTGGAGAACCTGTTGGCCGCCCTGCAGCAGGGGCCGCGCGGCGCACGCGTCAAAAGCATCGACACCGATTGGCTGTCCGCCACCGGTGAATTCACGGAATTCCGTATCACACACTAGAGCCAACAACGCGCGGGCGCTCTAAAGCCTCACGCCTTGCGACGTCCGAAAGCTCGGGCCATGGCCGTCGGCTCCCCCGCGCTCGACACCCATGCCAGTGCCTCGGCCTCGTCACCCGGAGTAACCGTCCCGGCAAACGCTGCGGCGATTCGGGGCTCGTCCCGGAGGCGATCCACAAAGGACAAGACTTCGCGACTGACCTCAGCCTCCGAAAGCCCGGGGAAGGCCGGGCCGAGGCCGGTCACCATCAGCAGCTTTTCCGGAAAGTGCGCGCGGTAGTGCTCGTAAGCGCGCCCTTCCGAGGGAAGATCCATAGCTTCGGTCGAGGACCAGAAGCATCCTACCCCGATCCAATCGGCTTCGAGGACGGCTTCCTCCGCCTCGGCGAGAAACGAAATCATGGATTGGCGCTTACCCTGGATCGACTCGCCCGGCGAAAGCATCGGGAAGCCGAAGCGCGCCTCCGGCACGCTCGCGCGCAGCGAATGCACGATGTCCAGGAACCATCGCGCGAAGGCCGCGCCGTCCTTCCAGAGATGACCCAACCCCCCGAACACAAGGTTGGGCTCACTGTGAATCTCGAACTCCCTCACCCCTGCGGCTACTAACCGTCGAACGATGGGCTCGAACTCCTTGGCCGCGGCCTGCGGGCTGTGGGTTTCGCGTGCAGTGTCGATCGTGAGGCGGGCAAGCATGAACATGCCTGGCCGGATCGCGCGCAGGGCAGCAATCGTCTCTTCGTCGACGTCCGGCGCAAGCAACACCGCCTCCGCTCGACCGAGCCGGACGGCCTCCAACTCCGCCTGTCCCATCTTCGAGGCGGATGTGCCGCGCACACCCACCAGACAGCGGCCCGCCTCCCAAATGGGTTCGCCCTCCCCCTTGGCCTCCGGCGCTCGCTTGATCCACGACTGGGCCGGCCAGACCAGATACGGAGTCGGATCGATGATGTCTTTTGGATACTTGGTTTCGCGGCGGGCGGTCGCGCCGTCCCGCTTCAGGGTCAGGTGCAAATGGGAGGCGCTGGAATTCCCGGTCGAGTCTGCCTTACCGACAATTTGGCCCGCCTCGACCCGATCACCTTTTCGAACCAGGGCGCGCGCCAGGTGAGCGTAGACGGTCTTGTATCCATCGCGATGCTGGATGCGGACGTGGACTCCGTAAGCGTGATCACGCGCTCCCGGGTGGACCTCGTACACTTCGCCATCGGCGCAGGCATAGACGTTGGTGTTGGTCAGCGCGCGGAAGTCAAGCCCCTCATGACCTGGAAGCGCAAAGCGCCGGTAGATCTGCGGGTTGGCGCCGTAGGTCTGAGTGACCACGGGATAGTCGGTCGGCCAGAGTAGATAGAACGGGCGTCGTCGAGCTCCGTAGCGATCGTTGTCGGCGACACGCTGTTGGAGCTCCTTGCGCATCCTCTTGGGCTTATTGGCTTCCACGACGTCGAGTCGAATTCCGGGGTATTGCGATTGAAACCAGCGCTCGGCGTCGCCAAGCTCCGGAAAAGCTCCCTTTTGGGACGGAAAAGTGATGACCTGGCGCGGGGCCATAAACCGCGCCGCCGTGCCGGGATCGTCCGTCAGGCTGGCGCCGAACTTCAGGACATAGTCACGGCAGGCCTGAAGCCATACCCAGTAATCCGTTCGCGGGAGAAGAATGATCTGGTGCTCCACGCCGCCCTACCCGAAACCCAGTCCTTTGGCCTTGAGCGAGGTATACCCGCCGCGCCCGATCACCACGTGATCCAGCACTTCGATATCGAGCAGCTCTCCCGCCTGGGAGAGCGCCCGCGTCACCGCCACGTCTTCGGGGCTCGGCGTGGGATCCCCGCTGGGATGGTTGTGGACGACGATCATCGAGGCCGCGCCGCGCTGTATCGCCTCGCGGAAGACCTCGCCGATTCGCACCAGCGACGTGTTGAGCGATCCCACGTACACCTCGCATTCGCGAATCAGCCTGTTGCGTGTGTCGAGGAGCAGCACTCGCAGGTGCTCCTGCGGCAGCGATTGCATTTCATACTTGACCAGCTGATACACGTCCTCCGGCGATTGGATCGCCGCCTGCGGCCCGCCCGGCATGGTCTCCGCCAGTCGCCGGCCGATTTCGACCGCCGAGAGGAGTTGCGCGGCTTTCGCCGGCCCCAGCCCGCGACGCCGACAGAGCGTCTCGTATGGCATTTGCTGCAGCCCGGCGAGGCCGTTGGATTCACTCAGCAGTGAGTCGGCGAGCTGGAGAGCACTCATCCCCGGTATCCCCGACCTCAGCAAGATGGCCAATAGCTCCGCGTCTCGCAGGGCCTGAGGCCCGTGCGCCGCCAGCCTTTCTCTAGGACGCTCTGTGCGGAGAAGATCGGCAATCCGATACCCCCTGCCGGCGGTCATTCATCCCCCTTTCCGATGCAAGGTCCTTGCCACAAACCGGAGGCGCGCCTTGCCTCCCTTGCCACGGCGGACCGCGAATTCGGCGTGCTATAATCCGCGCCGACAACCCGCCCATGAACCCGGCCGATCTCTTTGACGCCCTCGAGCCCCTCGTCCTTTACCTCACGGCCGCGTTCGGCGCGTTCCTGGCGGCTTTATGGCTGAGCCTCGTCTTCTGGACCTGGCGCGACATCCGTCGCCGAAGTCACGATCGCATCGTGCGCATTCTTGCCCCGCTGGTTGTTCTTCTTCTCAGCCTGCCCGGCCTGATCGTCTACCTGATCCTGAGGCCGCCCCAAACCATCGAAGAGGAATACCAGGACACGCTAGAGGAGGAAGCCCTCCTCAGCGACATCGAGGAACAACCCTTCTGTCCGGGATGCGGACGCCGCGTCCACAGCGAATGGCAGCTTTGCCCCCATTGCCACACCCGGCTGCGCAAGCCCTGCGGCAGGTGCGGCAGGCTGCTCGAGCTCCCGTGGAACATATGCCCTTACTGCGGCCAGGCCGCCCAGCCTCAGACGGCGGCGGAACGCGCCGAGTAAGGCGAACCGGCTTCGCCTCGATCCAGGTCTAGGTCGCGAACCGCCGCTGGACTCCCGCCGGCAGGGCGCTCCAACCGGCGTAGGTCGCGGCATCTCCCAGGTCTTCCTCGATTCTAAGGAGTTGGTTGAATTTCGCCACACGATCGGAGCGGGCCGGGGCACCCGTTTTGATCTGCCCGAGCTGGAGCGCGACCGCCAGGTCGGCGATGGTCGTGTCCTCCGTCTCGCCCGAGCGGTGCGAAACGATGGCCTTCCAGCCTGCCTTTTGGCAGAGGGCCACGGCCTCGAGGGTTTCCGTCAGCGTCCCGATTTGATTGAGCTTGACCAGGAGGGCGTTGCAGGCGTTCTCGCGGATGGCGCGCCGGACTCGTTCCGTGTTGGTCACGAGCAAGTCGTCGCCGACAAGCTGCACGCGGTCTCCAAGCGTGCGCGTCATCTCTTTCCAGGTCGTCCAATCGTCCTGCGCCAGTCCGTCTTCGATCGAGGCGATGGGATAGGCCTCGACCCACGAGGACCAGAACTGTAGCATTTCCTGCCCGCTCAGTTCCCGGCCCTCCTTGCGCAACCGATACTTGCCCGTCTTCTCATCGAAGAGCTCGGAGGCGGCGGGGTCGAGAGCGATGACGATGTCCACGCCGGGCTTGTAGCCCGCCTTGGCGATCGCCTCCAGGATCACCTCGACCGCTTCATGGTTCGACTTCAGGGCCGGGGCGAATCCGCCCTCGTCACCCACGAGAGTGGCGTAACCGTGGGCCTTCAGCACACCTTTGAGCGACTGATAGATCTCGACGCACCAGCGCAGGCCCTCGGCGAAGGTGGGCGCGCCCACGGGCATCACCATGAATTCCTGCGCGTCCGTCGACTGCCAGCCGGCGTGCGCGCCTCCGTTGAGGATGTTCATCATCGGCACGGGCAGCAGCCGCGCTCCTGCGCCTCCCAGGTAGCGGTAGAGAGGCAGCCCGCGCGAATCGGCAGCCGCCCTCGCGCAGGCGAGGCTCGCGCCCAGGATGGCGTTGGCGCCCAGGCGCCCCTTGTTGGGCGTGCCGTCGAGGTCGATCAGCGCGGCATCCACGGCGTGCTGATCGAGCGCATCCATTCCCACCAGCACCTCGGCGATCTCGGTCCGCACGTTTTCGACGGCTCGGAGCACGCCCTTTCCCCCATAACGATTCGCGTCACCGTCCCTCAGCTCAAGCGCCTCGTGTACGCCCGTCGACGCTCCCGACGGCACCTTGGCCACCCCCAGGCTGCCGTCAAACAGACCGACTTCCACCTCGACGGTCGGATTGCCGCGGGAATCGAGGACCTCTCGCCCATGAACCCGTTCGATCCTTGTCTCCATCGTCCCAGCCTCCTCCCGACCGCGGCGCCATTATAACGATCCGCCTCGGCTTGGGCCCGTCAGCAGTCGGTCGGTGAACCAACGCCGAGGCGCGTCGGCCGGGCACCGTGGGTTCTGTTCTCGCGCCTGTTAGAATCCCGAGCATGGCGCACGACGGCTACGTTTACCTCGACTATGCTGCGAGCACACCCCTCGACCCTGCGGTCCTGGCGGCGATGACGCCGTATTTCTCAAGCGAATTCGCCAATCCGTCGTCGCTCCACATGGCCGGCCAGCGGGCCGAGGCCGCGGTCGAATCGGCTCGCGAAACGATCGCCGGCCTGCTGCACGCATCGCCCGACGAGATCATCTTCACCAGCGGCGGCACGGAGAGCGACAACCTGGCTGTGCGCGGCTCGGCGCACGCCGCAGCGCGAACGCGAGGCGCCGATCACCTCCTCGTCTCGGCGGTTGAACACCACGCCGTGCTCCAGACGGCGCGAGACCTGGCTCGGCATTTCGGCTTCACGCTGGAGATCCTGCCTGTCGACGGCACCGGCCGCGTCGATCCGGAGGAAGTCCGCAAGCGCCTCCGGCCTTCGACGGCCGTCGTGTCCGTCATCTACGGCAACAACGAGATCGGGACGATCAACCCTGTCGCCGACATCGCTCGAATCTGTCGCGAGCGCGGCGTGGTTTTCCACACCGACGCGGTGCAGGCCGCGGCCCATCTCGCTATCGATGTGGACGAAATCCAAGTCGACCTGTTGTCGCTTGGTGCCCACAAGTTCTACGGCCCTAAGGGCGTCGGGGTCCTCTACCGCCGGCGAGACAGCCCGGTTCAACCGCAGTCCACCGGAGGCCAGCAGGAGCACGGCGTGCGCGCCGGCACTCAGAGTGTGCCGCTCATCGTCGGCTGCGCCGAAGCGCTCAGGCTAGCACAGGCCGAGGTTGGCAGCCCCGCCCGCACCAGTCTGCGCGACCATCTGCTGGCGCACGTACCCGAGGCCGGGCCGAACGTCCTCGTCACCGGCCACCCGGTTGAACGGCTACCCAACCATGCCTCGTTCGCAATCCATGGCGTGGACGGCAACCTTCTGGTCGCGGCCTTGGATCGGGCCGGATTTGCCTGCTCTACCGGCTCGGCCTGCAAGACCGGCGACCCGGAGCCGTCCGAGGTCGTGCTTGCGCTGGGGTTCGAGCCGGAATGGGCGCTGGGCTCGCTGCGCGTCACCGTCGGCCGGCCCACGACGACGCAGGACGTTG
>DASSGB010000108.1:0-15470 GCA_035693825.1 Anaerolineales bacterium | reverse complement strand
TTGAAGACCTCCCTCGAGCTTGCCTTGTCGGGCACGGTCGAGATGGATCTGCTCGTCAGCCACCCGATCTGCGACGCCGCCCGGAACCTGGCGGCCGTGTGGGGCCGCAATGTGGCCTATCCGTGCGAAATCCTGTATCTCCCCCAGAACGCCAACTCTCGCCACGCGCCGGAGTATCTGCGCCACGAGTACGACCGCCTGCGCCGCGTGTTGGAAAGCATCAGCGGCAAGAGCATTGGCGACGATGAGCTGCGCGCTTCGGTCGCCGTCTTCAACGAGAACCGCAGCCTGCTGCGCCAACTCTACACCGTCAAGCGGGAGACTCCGTGGCTCCTCTCCGTCGACGAAGCCTACGTGCTGACCGCCATCGGCGGGCTTGTGCCGCGCCGTGAACACAACGAGCTGTTGCAGTGGGTCCTGCCGCGCCTTCCGGAGCGTCCCGCGCGGCCGCAGGACAAGATCCGAGTTGTTTTCGAAGGCGGCTTCTGTGAGCAGCCCCCGCTCGATCTGCTCATGTCGCTCGGCCAGACATGTTACGTGGTCGACGACGATCTGCTGATCGGCCTGCGCTGGATCATCGAGGACGTACCCCTCGACGGCGACCCGTTGCGAAATCTGGCCACGGCCTACATCGAGCAATCCTCCTACAGCCCGGTGCAACACGACCTGCGAAAGCCGAAGGAGGAGATGCTCCTGGAGCGCATCCGCGCCTCGGGCGCGAGCGCGGCCGTCCTTGCCGCGGCCAAGATGTGCGAGCCGGGGTTGGAGGAACAGGTCGCCTACGCCAAGGCGCTCGACAGCGCCGGCCTGCCGTACTTCGTGACCGAGTTCGAAGAACGCATGACGAGCTTCGACCAGCTTCAGACGCAGTTGGAAACCTTCGCCGAGAACATTCTCTTCTACTAGGCAGGATGCGGATCGAGGCCGTATGACCGAGACAACCCAGGACGCCGCCACCATCGTCGGCCGGGCAGCCCAAGACGGGGGCCGGCTCTTTCGCGAATGGTTTCAAGGGCTGACCGACGTTTCGGCCTCCGGTGGGCACGCAGCCTACGTCTTCGTCATGGGCAGCCTGGCGGAAGTCCTGCGCGTCTTCGACTATCCCATCGTTCTTCCCGAGATCCATGCTCTGCAGACGGCGGTCCGGCGCACGGCGCACGAGTATCTCAACCAGGCGGAAGATTACGGCTACTCGCCCGATATCTGCGGCTACGTCAAGGCCGACTTCGCCCTGCAGCTGCGCAAGGGCGAGCATCCCATGGGCCGCATCCCCCCACCCGGCCTGGCGGTGCTCACCAACGCCTGCAACACCTACATCAAATGGGCCGAGATCTGGGAACGCATGTACTCGATGCCGGTCTTCACCCTCGACATCCCGGGCACGCGGCGGGCCGGCGGTCAAACCTGGCCCGGCGATCCGGACTTCGAAGACGACAAACGCTACGTCGCGGCGCAAATCGACGAGCTCATCCACGTTTGCGAAGAGCAGACCGGCCGCCGTTTCGACCTGGACCGGCTGCGCGAAGTGCTCGGCCATACCAACACCATGGTGCGCGGCTGGCGGCGGGCTCTCGAGCTCAACGCCAGCCGGCCTGGCGTCTTCAACGCCGTCACGGATGGCACGATCTACCTGGGAGTAGCCAACACCTTCCGCGGCACTCCGGAAGGAGCCCGCTACTTCGAAGAACTGGCCCAGGAGATGGAATACAAGGCGACCCACGGCATCGGGACCATCCCCGAGGAGAAGCACCGCCTGGTGTTCGTGGGCGTTCCCTGTTATCCGATCTTCCGCCGTTTCAACGAGCTTTTCTCCGAGTGGGGAGGCGTGTTCGTCGCTTCGACCTACCTGTGGTTCGCCAGCGGCGGCAGCAACCTCGGCTTTGAGTACGACCTTTCCCGACCGCTCGACAGCCTGGCAGAAGGTGTTCTGATCAGCGTCCGAGACGCCATGGACAGCATGTTCTTTCAGGACAAGGCCCTGGCCGAAATGGTGGACCGTTTCCAGATCGATGGGGTGGTCTACCATCCGATCAAGAGCTGCCGCACGACCTCGACCGGCATGGCCGATAACCGCCGGGCTTTCATGCAGGCCACCGACGTGCCCTCGCTGTTCATCGAATCCGACATGATGGACAAGCGCGTGGTTTCCGAGGCCCAGATGAAGAATCGGATCGACGCCTTCTTCGAAGGACTGAACTCCCGCAGACTTCAGCGGGCGGTCGGGTAGAGGCGGTCATGTCGTTCGCCGCAGGCGTCGACGTCGGATCGACACAGACCAAAGCCGTCGTGCTGAACGAGCAGGGCGAGATCGTCGCCCGCGCCCTGATCGACACCGGGGCCAACGTCGTCAGTGCCGCCGAGAACGCCTTCCTCGAATCCCTGAAGCAGAGCGGGGTCGAGGAGCAGGAAGTCGCCTACGTGGTCGGGACGGGCTACGGTCGCTACCGCGTCACCTTCGGCAACACCCAGGTGACCGAAATCTCCTGCCACGGGCGGGGGGCGGTCCACATGTTCCCGCACACACGGACAGTCCTCGACATGGGCGGGCAGGACACGAAAGCCATCCGCGTCGGCCCGACGGGCGAGATTCTCGACTTCTGCATGAACGACAAATGCGCCGCCGGCACGGGGCGGTTTCTGGGCGCGGCCGCCACGGCTCTCGAGATCCCCTTGTCCGATCTCGGCGCCACCGCCCTTCAGGCCGAGCGACCCGTCCGTATCAGCACGACCTGCACCGTTTTCGCCGAGTCGGAGGTCTTGTCCTGGCTCGGCAAAGGAAAGAAGGTCGAAGACATCCTGCTCGGCGTGCACCAGTCGATCGCCTCGCGCTCGGTGGGTCTCCTGCGACGCGTCGGCATCGAATCCGAGCTGACCTTCACCGGCGGCGTGGCCAAGAACATCGGCATGATCGAAGTCCTCAACCAGGCCCTGGGGCTCTCGGTCAACGTCAGCACGGATTCGCATTTCATGGGCGCCATCGGGGCGGCGCTCTTCGCTCTCGATCACGTCTTGGGCAGCCGCCTGCCGACCGCGCCCAGGGAGGTGCCGGTGTGACCGTCGTCCTGGGCCTCGACGTCGGCTCGACCTACACCAAAGCCGTCCTGCTGGGAGATGCAGATCGCTTGCTCGGACGCGCCATGGTTCGCACCGGATTCAAACTGGAACAGGCCGCCGAGCGGGCGCTGCAATCGGCCCTGGAGCAGGCGGGCGTGACCAGGGACCGCGTGGAATATGTCGTCACCACCGGCTACGGCCGCTATCAGGTGTCCTGGCGCGACGTCCAGGTCACCGATCTCACCGCCGACGCCCGAGGCAGCCGATGGCTGTTTCCCGGCACGCGCACCGTCCTGGATATCGGCGGCCAGACGATGAAGGCCTTGCGGCTCGACGACGAGGCGCGCGTCAAATCCTTCCGATTGAACGACAAGTGCGCAGCGGGCACCGGCGCCTTTCTCGAGAAGACGGCGCGGTACATGGGCTACACCACGGAAGAAATCGGCCCGCTGGTGGCCACCTCCAAAGAGCCGGTGGCGATATCCGGGGTGTGCGCGGTCTTCGCCGAATCGGAGGTCATCAATCACCTGTCGCACGGAAGCCCTCCGGCCGACATCATGCACGGCGCCATCGTGTCCCTGGTGGATCGCTCGGTACAGCTCATGAAACGAGTGCAGATGCAGCCGGAGGTCACCCTGGCCGGCGGCATCTTGCGTTTCGAAAGCATGGCGCGAATCGTGCGCAGCAAGCTCGACCTGGAGGTCAACCTCCCCGAAGGCGATCTGGTGCAGTTTGTCGGGGCGCTAGGCGCGGCCGCACTGGGTCTCCGCCGACTGCGGAAACTTGCGGAGCCGCAGGTGGAGGCCGCCACGGCCTTGCCGCGAGCCGGTTGATGAATTCGCCCGAGTTGGAACGACTTCTATCCGAAGAGCAGGTTCGCGCCCGATGGGAAAGCGCCTCCGCAGCCGATCCCAAACTGGTCGAGGAGGGTTGGGCGGCGAGGTTTGTCACCGACCGCCAGCGCGCTGACGAAGTTGTAGGTCTGTATCGGCGGCTGGGATTCGAGGTTCGACTCGAGCCGCTGCGACTGCGCGACCTGCCCGAGGGTTGCTCCGATTGCCGTCTGATGCTGCTGTTCCAGTTTTCGTTGATCTACACCCGGCGGCCAGTCGAGGAATGACGGGCACTTCGAGACCTGCGGCGCAAGCCCGATGGTCAGACCGATCCGGGTTCCGGTTCTTCACTCCCTTGAAGGTTCGTTTCAACGAGACCGATCTGCAAGGGCACGTCAACTTCGGCCAGTTCTACTTCTATTTCGACGTCGGCCTCACGGAATACATGGACGCCATCGGCTACTCCTACACGCAGCTGCTGGCGGACCACTCCGATCTGATCTACGCCGAATCGCACTGCAACTACCGCTCGCCGGCGCGATGGCCGGAAACCTTGCGCATCTACACTCGCCTGGGCCACATGGGGCGGCGAAGCCTGCGATTCGAGTTCGAAGCGCGCGCCGAGCCGGAGGATCGCCTCGTGGCGGACGGTCACATCGTCGCCATCGTGGTTTCAAGCGGTGGTTTCGATCCGGCCCCCATCCCGGACGGCCTGCGCCGAGCGGCCGAAGCCTTCGAAGACAGGACGTTCGACGGGGATTCTTCGGTCAGGGGGTAGGGGCGAAGCGTGCTTCGCCCCTAAAAGCAATCCTATGGGGGAGCGAAGCGTGCTTCATCCCTACAAGCAATCCTATGGGGGAGCGAAGCGTGCTTCGCCCTACATGCAATCCTATGGGGGCACGCACTCGGGGGCGATCAAACGAACGCCCTTAGCGTCTCGATTGCTGCGTCACCGATTGCGCCAGACGGGTTTGCGCTTTTCCAGGAAGGCCTGCAGGCCCTCGCGCGCGTCCTCGGAGGACATGAGGTCCTGCAAGTAGAGTCTCTCCATCTCCGGTAACTGCTCGGCCAGGCTTTTCATCCCCAGCAGCAATGCTCGCTTCGTCAGCCGAAGCGCAGGAGCGCTCAGGGCGCTGAGGCGTTCGACCCACGCTTCTTCGGCCTTCGCCAGTTCTTCGGCCGGGAGGGCCTCGGTAACAAGGCCGATCGCCGCGGCTTGATCGGCGTCGATCGCCTCACCGGTGTAGAGCAGTCTCGCCGCCCAGCGCGGCCCGACAAGAGAAGGGAGCCGCAGAGCGGCAATGGGCGCGATGGCGGCCAGCTGGATTTCGGGTTGACCGATCCGCGCCCCGCGAGCCATCAAGGCCACGTCGCAGCACGCCACCAGCTCGCAGCCTCCCCCAAGAGCATTCCCCTGCACGACGGCCAGCGTGACACAAGGCAGCTCGGCCAGACGTCGACAGACGCGATCGAACGCAGGGATCATTTCGCCGACGCGCTCGGGCGTGTGGTCGGCGACGTCCACGCCGGCGCAGAAGTGCTTTCCCTCGGCTTTGAGAACGAGCAGCTTCAGAGACCCATCTCCGGAAGCGGCGCTCGTCGCGCGGTCGAGTTCGTGGAGAGTCTGGAGGTTCAGGATGTTGGCCGGAGGCCGACGGAGAGTCAGTTGGGCCACTCCGTCGCGCGACTCGAAGCCGATCTGCGTCCATCCGCCCTGCTCCATGCGGGCCTCCGATTCTCCCGTGCCGCAGCGAATAGCTTGCCAGGCGCTGGATTATCGCGCCCGCCGCAGTTCGGTCAAGAGTGGAGATAGGTCGCGGCAGGCCGGCCCGACCGGCGGCTGGATAGGACTTGCGGGAGCCTGGTTTCCCAGGCTCCCGCAAGTTCGTGTTGCCTGCGAGGCTGCGTCAGTTGAGCGGGCAGCCGCTCTCGTTGGCACCTTCCAGCGTGTCCTTGACCGACTCGAAGTCTCCCGTGGCGTAGGCGTCCTGGACCATCGCGATCACTTCCGCGGTAGTGTAGGCGTAGTCCACGTCCGGGTTGGCCGAGTTCAGCAAGGCGGCCACAGCCTGGCGGGCCAGGGCGAACTCACCCCCGCCCCTCAGCCAGGCCGCGTCCAGGAGAGTGCTCGGGTCGAAGGAAGCATCGACCGCAAAGACGACTTCATAGTCGTCCGTGGGAGCATAGCCGACCCACGAGTCGAAGTGGTGTTCCTGCTTCCAGTAGCCGGGCCCGCAACCCTGGAGGACCACAGGCGTTGCCGTGGGCGTTTCCGAGGGCATCACGGTCGGCGTGTCGGTCGGAGTGACCGTCTCGGTGGGTGTCTGCGTCGGTGTCTCGGTCGGCTCTTCGCAGTTCACCAGCCAGCTGCTGCCGAGCACGGCGCGCTCCAGGCTGGTCCCGATCGTGCTCACGAACACCGCGAAGCTCTTGTCCTCAACTTCCGCGGGGTACGGGAAGGCCAGCACCAGATCCGCACCGGTCGACACGACCGTCTGGCCGCCCAGATGGACGTACGTCGGGTCGGTCACGTCGAAGAAGTCGTACGTGATGTTCACGTCCGCGGCCACGCCGCCGATGACGACTTCCCCGTTGGGGGGACACGCGAGCTGATCGTCGGGCGTCGTGAGCGTGACTCCGTCGACCGTCACCGATTGGGCGAACGCCGTGAGGGGAGCCAGGGTCAGGGCCAGGGCGACAAGGGGAATGACTGTCAGACCCCCGATCGCGATCTTCTTCGGATGCATCGTTTCCCTCCGTTGGAACTTTCGCGTTCCATTTCAGGTTTGGCTCCTCCGTCGAGGTCCTCTGCCGAAGTTTCCGGTGACGGCCGGTGCTCATCACGTGGCTTCATCATCCACAGGGCCCTCAAGGCCCGGAGTAGACACGGCTGCATTCACCACCGGACCGCATCCACAGCTTTCGGACATCGCGGCCCGCCATCGGACATAACGATCTCGAAGGAGATGCTCGGGGGTGTCAACGGCACGCGCGCTAGGCCGTTTCGTCTCGGCCCCCTGTGGCCCGACCGCATTCACGATTCTCTAATCAAGCCTGACAGGGAATCCCACAGGATGTATCCGCTCGAGCGATTCCTGTACCTCCGGATACAAGCAAGGGAAAATGCAGGGGCGGCTCGGCGAGCCGCCCCTGCCAGTATTCATCGAGACCCCCCATTCACCCCTCTCCCGCTCCGCGGGAGAGGGGCCGGGGTTGAGGGTGAATTCGACGAGATCGTCTAGCCGCCCGCAATCGCTCCGATGATGCGGAAGGGCTCTCGCCCCGAGGCGACGGCCTGCGGCAGCGGCGTGTCCGGCGACTCGTGCGAAAGGTCCTCCCCCGCAGCGAAGTATCGCAGCAAGGGCCGGCGTTCCTTCGTTGCGTGATCGCGAATCGTCCCGCGCAGCATTGGATACGCCGCCTCCAGCGCTTCGAGCACGCTGCGCGGCGTGGCCGGTCCCTCCACGTGGACGGTCACTTCCTTGCCGACGCCGGCCAGATTCCGCAGGTGATGCGGAAGGATGACGCGGATCATCCTCGACCTTCCCTGTTCGCCGGCGACGAAGTCCGCGCCGTCACGGCAGAGATTGGACCTCGACCGACAGCACGGCGGGCAGATCGCGCACGATCGGCGCCCACTCGTCCCCGCCGTTGGCCGAGGCGTACACCTGGCCGCCGGTTGTGCCGAAATAGACGCCGCACGGGTCGAGGGAATCGACATCCATGGCTTCGCGCAGCACGTTGACGTAGCAATCGCTCTGCGGGAGCCCCTTGGTCAGCGCCTGCCACTCGTTTCCGCCGGTGCGGCTCCGGTAGACGCGCAGTTTCCCGTCGGGCGGGTAGTGCTCCGAATCGCTCTTGATGGGCACGACGAAGATCGTCTCCGGCTCGTGGGCGTGAACGTCGATGACGAAGCCAAAGTCGGAGGGCAGATTTCCACTGACCTCCTGCCATGATTCCCCGCCGTCGTCCGTGCGCATCACATCCCAATGCTTCTGCATGAACAGCGTCTTCGGACGCGAGGGGTGCATGGCGATTCGGTGGACGCAGTGACCGACCTCGGCCGCCGGGTCGGGCATGAAGTCGGATTTCAGGCCGCGGTTGTTGGGCTTCCAGGTCTGCCCGCCGTCATCGGTGCGGAAGACGCCGGCGGCCGAGATGGCGACGAACATTCGTTTCGGATCGTTGGGGTCGAGCTGGATGGTGTGCAGGCACATCCCACCCGCGCCCGGCGCCCACTGGTCACCCGAAGCGTGGCCGCGCATCCCGGGAAGTTCCTGCCAGGTGGTCCCTCCGTCGGCGGAACGGAACAGGGCGGCATCCTCGACGCCGGCGTAGACGACGTCGGCATCAGTGAGAGAGGGCTCGAAGTGCCAGACTCGTTTGAACTCCCACGGATGCGGGGTGCCGTCGTACCACTGATGTGTCCCCGGCTCACCGCTGTACCGGAATTCGTTGCCGACCGTCTGCCAGGTCCTTCCGCCGTCATCCGAGCGGTGGACTACCTGGCCGAACCAGTCGCTGGATTGTGAGGCGTAGATGCGATTCGGATCGACGGGCGAGCCTTTCACATGAAAGATCTCCAGTCCTCCGAAATGGGGCCCGTCGACCTTCCACTCTTTTCGTTTGCCGTCCGAGGTCAGAAGGAACGCGCCCTTCCGGGTGCCGACCATGACGCGTACCGCGCTCATCTATCTCTGTCTCCTTTGGCTGGCTTGAAGGTCGCCCTGCTGTAGTCGACCATTCTAATCTGAATTTCGTCTGGCTCAGGGCCAACGCTCGGCCCGGCTGTCCCCCGAAACTAGTCCCCTCCGCGGAAATGACAAACGGCACTACAGCCACGTGCCGGGGAATTCTATGCTCTGTCGGAATATTAAACCGGCGGTCGGTTTATCCTATGGCCCGGATCATCAAACCAGCCGAGCACTCCGCCAAGCGCAACGAGATCCTGGACGCCGCTTATCGGATCGTGGTCACGCGGGGCTTCGACGAGATGACCATCGGCGACCTGCTGACCGAGCTGAAGATGTCCAAAGGCGCCTTCTACCACTACTTCCGATCCAAGAGCGAACTTCTCGAGGCCATGATCACGCGCATGCGAGAAGAAGCAGAGGCCGTTCTGGCTCCCATCGTGGAAAACCAGCGCCTGTCTGCCTTGGACAAGCTGCTGCACTGGTTCGACGCGATCGCACGATGGAAGTCGGTTCGCAAAGGAACCCTGTTGTCCCTTCTGCGGATCTGGTACGACGACGACAATGCGTTGGTGCGGCAGAAACTCCGCCGCGACACCCTGGTCTGGATGACACCCATGCTCTGCCGTCTGGTCCGGCAGGGGATCGAAGAAGGCACATTCTCGACCCGCTACCCTGATCAGGTGGCCCACGTTCTTTACGGGCTCTTCTACGACCTGGGCGACGCGTTGGCCGGCCTTCTCCTTTCCAGCGAGACGAACGAAGCCTCTCGGGAACAGGCCAAGGCCATGGTGGGCGCGTACACCGATGCCCTCGAGCGCGCCCTGGGCGCCCCGCGCGACTCGCTGGTCCTGGTCGACACGCAGACGATGGAGGCCTGGTTTGGCTGATCTCGACGCGTTGTGTTCCCCGCCCACGGGATTGGCGATGGAGTGGAGCCTATGAAGCTGTACCTTCGGTTGGCCTGGCGGAACATCTGGCGTCACCGCAGACGCACCATCATCATCGTCCTGGCGATGGGCTTCGGCCTGTCGATGATGATGATGTACGACGGGCTCGTGGACGGGTTCAATCAGGCGATTTACGGAAACGCCATCAAAGTCCTCGGCGGAAACATCCAGGTGCACGCCGAGGGCTACGCATCCAGCGCAAGCCGGACGCCCCTCCTGCCATTGACGGACGCGGCACAGGTGCTGGAGGTGGTCCGCAGCTATCCGGGCGTGGTGGCCGCCTCGCGCCGAATCAACACCGGCGGGCTCGCCAGCAGCCACGAGGGCGCCTTCGCCGTAGGGATCACCGCCATCGAGCCCGAGGTCGAGCAAGCCGTCAACCTGGCCGGGCAGAACGTGATCGCCGGTCGCGGCCTCGAATCGGAGGACCGCGACTCGGTTCTGATCGGCCAGGGCCTGGCCGAGGCCATGGGCGTCACCGTCGGCGATCGTATCACCCTGACCGGGCGCGGCGCCCACGAGCAGATGCGTCGTCGGACGATGACCGTCATCGGGATCTACGACCTCGGCATTCCCGACATCGAGAAGCTGTCCGTCACCATTTCGCTGGGCGAGGCGCAGACTCTGTACGACTTGCCCGGGCAAGTCACGGAGGTCGCGATCTTTCTGGACCGGGTCGGGAACGAGGAGCAGGTCATCGAAGACCTGGCGCCCGGTCTCGCGGGGTACGAGATAGCCGCCTTCACGGACAACTACCCCGAACTTCAGTACGCGCTGGCCTCCAAGGGCCGGGCGATGGATATCTTCAGCGTCATCATCCTGTGCATCGCCGGCATCGGGATTCTCAACCTATTGCTGATGGCCGTGTACGAGCGCACGCGGGAGATCGGCGTCCTCGGTGCGCTGGGCCTCAAGCCCCGCCAGATTTCGCTTCTGTTCATCCTCGAGGGGACGCTCATCGGAGTGGTGGGCGTGGGGCTGGGCATCGTGCTCGGCCTGGCGTTCAACGGGATGATGAAGGCCGCGGGCCTGGATTTCACCGCGTTCTCGGGGATGACTTCCTACACGGCCTTGATCACCGACAAGGTGTACCCGAGCTGGGGCACGGGACGACTGCTGACCCGGGCATTGACCGTGGCGATCATCGCCGCCCTGGCCGCAGTCATCCCGGCGCGCGAAGCGGCCCTGCGCGATCCCGCCGAAGCTTTGCACTACGTCTGAGGTCTCCGATGATCCAGCTGCTGAAACTCGCGTATCGCAACCTTGGGCGGAACCGTCGGCGGTCGTTCTTCTCCGCCCTGGCCATGGGCTTGGCCCTGGCGCTGCTTCTGATGATGGCCTCGGTCATCCAGGGCGAGATGGGCGATGCCATCGACCTGGCCATTCGACTCCAATCGGGCCACCTTCAGGTCCGGTCGGACACTTACGACGAGGCCAAGACGAGTCTGAATTGGGAGGACTTGATCGAGAACCCCGGCAAGGTCGCGTCGCAGGTGGCGTCGATCGGCCCGGTGCGGGTGGCCACGCCCAGGCTGTACGCCAGCGGGTTCGTGACCACCAGCGACGAATCCGCCGGCGTGCGCGTGGTAGGCATCGATCCCCTGTCGGAGGCGAACGCGCCGTACACGGACGGAATGCGCGAGGGAGAATTCCTGTCGGCCGATGACCGCGAAGGAGTGCTGATCGGCTGGTCGCTGGCTCGCCGGCTGGACATCTCATCGGGCGATCAGATCAGCCTGTCGGTGAACACTTCCGACGGCAATGTCGACGAGCAGGTCTTCACCGTCCGAGGCATCTACAGCACAGGCACCAGCGGGTTCGACGGGCTGACGGTCTTGCTGCCGCTGGCCAAGGCGCAGGCCATCACCGGCGCCGAGGATCGCGCCAGTTCGATCTTCATCCTGCTGAAGGACACCTCCCAGACCGAGGCGGTGGTGGCGGCGCTCCAGGGCCCGGGCTTCGCCGTGCTGACCTGGCGCGACCTGAACCAATTGCTGGTTCAGACCGAACAACTGTCATCCGGCTACATGGTCTTCTTTTACCTGATCGTGCTGGGGATTGCCGCCACGGTCATCGTCAATACCCAGATCATGTCGGTCTATGAGCGAACCCGCGAGATCGGCATTCTTTCGGCCATCGGGATGCGCGGGCGACGGGTGATGGCGATCTTTTTGGCTGAATCGAGCCTGCTGGCCGTGGGCGGGATTGCGCTGGGGCTGATCCTCGGCGGCATCGTCGTCGCGTACACCACGCGCTACGGATTCCCTCTCGGGATTGAGAACTTCGGCATCACCGGCATGCTCTTCCGCGAGAAGATCTACACCCAGCTCACGCTGAAGGACACCCTCAATCTGACGCTGATGTCTTTCCTCGTCACCCTCCTGGCCGGCCTGTATCCTGCCGTGTTGGCCTCGCGCATGGAACCTGTGGCCGCCCTGCGCGCCGAGAAGTAAAGGAGCCTTGCTCATGGAAGTCGCCAAGATCGACAACGTCACGCGTGTGTACACCGTGGGAAAAGTCGAGACGCAGGCCCTGCGCGGCGTCAGCCTGACGATCGAGAGCGGCGAATTCACCGCACTCGTCGGGCCCTCGGGTTCCGGCAAGACGACGCTCCTGCAGCTGATCGGCTGCCTCGATCAGCCGACGACCGGCCGCGTGTTCCTCAACGGGCAGGACGTCAGCCGTCTCAATCGAGACCAGCGGGCCGACATGCGGCGCTCGACGATCGGCTTCGTCTTCCAGTTCTTCGCCTTGATCCCGACTCTGACCGCCTACGAAAACATCGAACTGCCGCTCTTGCTGTCGGGAAAGGGCGCGGCCGAGCGACGGGAGCGCGTCGAGCAGCTTCTTCAGTCGGTCGGCCTCGCCGATCGGGCCGGCCATCGCCCGGATCAACTGAGCGGCGGGGAGCAGCAGCGCGTGGCGGTGGCGCGGGCCCTGGCTTCCGGGCCGTCCCTCATCCTGGCCGACGAACCGACGGCCAATCTGGACACCGCCAACGGCGAACAGGTCATGAACACCATGACCCGCCTCAACCAGGAAACGGGCGTGACGTTCGTCTTCGCCACTCACGATCCGCGCGTCGTCAAGTTCGCGCGAAGGATCGTCACGCTCCAGGACGGCCTCGTCGTCAACCATGACGCAGGGGCGAAGAAAGTCTAGGTGCGAGGATGAATCCCAGGCATCTGGCGGCAGTCTTGATCCTGGCGACGGCGACCGCGTGCGGCCCTCTTGCAGCGGAAACTCCCCTGCCCACGGTCGTTCTCGAAGGCGGCGGTACGCAGGCACCCGGCGCCAGCCGCGCCGGGGTGACCGCTTCGGGCCGCGTGGTGGCCGGCCGGGAGGTTCAGCTGGCCTTTTCGGTCCCCGGAATCGTCGAGGGGATCCACGTGGCGCTCGGAGATGAGGTGCGCCGCAGCCAGGCCCTGCTGGAGCTGGATGCGACGACGGCGCAGCTCGAACTGGACCGCGCGCAGCGCACTCTGCGAGAAATGACGTCTGCGGCGGCGATCGCCGCCGCCGAGCAGGCGCTGGCTACCGCGCAGCAGGCGCAGGACACGGCCCAGAAGAAGGTCAACTCGCTGACCTATCCACGTGCGACCGAGGCCTTCATCCAGAATCTCCAGGGGGAGATCACCCTGGCGCGCCGCGAGCTGGCGGATGCCACACGGGCCTACAACCACGTCGAGGACTTGCCCGACAATGATCCCGGCAAGGCGCGCGCTCTGGTCCGGATGACCGACGCCCAGATGAATCTCAACACGCTGGTTGGCAGATACAACTGGTACACGGGGCAACCATCGGAAATCGACGTTGCCCTTACCTACGCCAACCTGCATGCCGCCACCACCGCGGTCCAGGAGGCCGAATGGCACCTGGCCGCGCTGCAGGGAAAACCCATCCCACAGGAGGCTTCGGGCGCCGGGCTGGCCGGGCTCGAGGCCGCGCGCGATGCGGTGACAGCGGCCCAGGCGGCTCTCGATTCAACGCGGCTGGTGTCGCCCATCGATGGCGAGATCGTCGGCCTTGAAATCTCTCCCGGCGAATACGCCACCCCGGGGCTGGTGGTTGTCGTGGTCAGCGACGTCCTCAACCTTCAGGTCGAAACCACCGATCTGAGCGAGAGGGATGTTGCCTCGGTCGAAGTCCGCCAGGCCGCCACGGTCTTCATCGAGGCCCTTGGGATCGAGGTGCCGGCCAGCGTGCAGTCCATTTCCCCCGTTGCTGACCTTCTCGGCGGGGACGTGGTCTACAAGACCGTTGTCGAACTCGAATCCACCCCGCCGGGCCTGCGGGCCGGCATGAGCGCCGAAGTCCAGTTCGAACCTGAACCGTGATCATCTCAGACGAAAACGCGAAACCCGGTTTGCTGCGCAAACCGGGTTTCGGCTTTCACTACCAGAGAGTTAGAACTTTCAGTCGAGCGGGCAGCCCAACTCGTTGCCCCATGCCAGCAGGTTCTTCGCCGACTCGAAGTCGCCCGTCGCGTAAGCGTTCTGGACCATGGCGATGACCTGCGCCGTCGAGTAGGGGTAGTCAACGTCCGGGCTGGTGGAGTTCAGCAGCGCCGCCACCGCGTGGCGCGCCAGAGCGAACTCACCGCCCCCTTGCAGCCAGCTCGCGTCCAGGAGCGTGTGGGGATCGAAGGAGGCGTCGACGCCGAAGACCGACTCGAAGTCGTCACTCGGACTGTAGCCGACCCACGAGTCAAAGTGCTGGTCCACCTTCCAGAAGCCAGGCGTGCAACCGAAGAGGGCAGGCGTGGCCGTAGGTGTGTCGGTGGCCGGTTCGGTCGGCGTATTGGTCGGCGTGTCCGTGACCGTCGGAGTCGGAGTGTTGGTCGGTGTATCGGTGGCCGTCGGAGTCGGAGTATCGGTGGGCGTTGCCGTCGGTGTGTCGGACGGGGTCGGCGTGAATGTGTCGGTCGGAGTGGCTGTGGCTGCGGGGCAGTCCACCAGCCACTTGCTTCCGATCACCACACGTGCACCGCTGGCGCCCGTCGTGTCGATGAAGACGGCAAAGGTCCTACCGTCCACGGCGGCAGGGTAAGGGAAAGCCAGATAGATATCGACACCGGTGGAAATCACCGTGCCTCCACCCAGGTGGACGAAGGTTGAGGTCGTGGCGTCAAAGAAGTCGTACCGGACGCCTACCCCCACCCCTACCCCGCTGATGATGATCTGATTGTCGGGCGGGCATTCCGACTGGTTGTCCGGCGCGACAAGGGTCACACCATCAATGGTCTTCGATTGAGCGAAAACTGAGACCGGCGCCAGGATCAGCGCCAGGACGACAATGGGGAGCAGCGCTAGCCCCCACGATGGAGATTTCCTTCGAAGCATTCCTTCCCTCCGTAAGAATCCTTTGGCGATCTTGGTGAAACCCGGCTGCGCATCGTGCACCGATGGTCGTCCATCGGCCGATCGTTGCCATATGTGTATTGGGGGCGTGGTCACCTTTTTCCATGGAACCGGCCCAGGAGCCAGTTGATTCGGCAACGGTCCGCCCAGAGCTAGGTGGGCATTTTTCCGGGGCACCCCGCCTGCGTTTGGGGCATAACATAACGAATAGGACTGAAGTACTCGGCATTAGAAACGGAAGCGGAGCCTGTTCGTTTCACCTGGAGTCGGATCCTCCGGGTAGGTAGTTGGTGACGCAGGGTGCCGGGCTCGCTTGCGCAACCTCTCGCCGCCAAGTAGCATACCCCTGCGGTTTGGCACCGGAGGACTCCGTGGCTATTCGAAGCCGCTTGCTGCACGCCATCCCCGCCGCTCTTGTCCTTCTGGGTTGCGCGATCGCCCGTCCCTCGGCGCCCGCATCTACACCGACGGCCACGCCGCCTCCAGAGCCGGTCGAGCTTGACTTGTGCTCGCTCCTGACCGAAGGCGAGGTCTCGGACGCCCTTGGTGAGGCGGTTGCCGTTCAGCCCGATCTGCAGACCG
>DASSGB010000107.1:0-17588 GCA_035693825.1 Anaerolineales bacterium | reverse complement strand
GACATGCGAACATTTGTTCGATATGATGGAAATAGAACGCTAGTTCTATCCGCCGAGGGAGGCTCGGATGAGCGTGAGGTGGGCTATGCCGCACATAACGCGAGGTAGGCGGATCGCCGATCGATCGGGGCCTTCGACCATCGCCTTTCCAGAAGGCGGCGGTCCTGTCCGAGCGCTCTTTTCAGGAACTCGCCCCGAGGGGGGCCCAACGGCGCTTCTGGGGATCGACGAGCGCGGGAAGTCGGTGTGGGCGAACTTGCGTGACGGGCGCAGTGCCCATGTCCTCATCGTAGGCAGCAGGGGGACGGGCAAGTCCGAGCTGTTGAGGACGATGATGCTTTCTCTGGCTCTGCGGGCGACGCCGGCCGAAGTCCAGGTGGCGGCCATTGACCTGACGGGGCGCGAGTTGCGCGTGGTCGAGGCTTTGCCGCATGCCATGGCCGGCCTGTGTGAGACGCCCCAAGATGCTGAGGAACTCCTCGCCTGGCTGAGTGATGAAGCCCGGCGGCGACTTATCCGGCCGGGCCATCCACCTGAGATCGTCCTGTTTCTGGAAGCCTTCGAAGACAACCGGGGCCGGTTCCACCACAGCCGGTCGGCCCGCCTGGAGGACGTGCTGCGATTAGGGCCGTTGTGTGGGATTCATGTTGTCGCGGCCGCCGGCCGTGCGGAGGCAGGGATTCCCTGGGGAGCCCGCACGCGCCTTCTGGAGGCCCTCGACGGGCACGGCCCCGGCTGGTTTCGTTTTCGCTCGTCTTCCGAGGGCCCGGTCTTTCACGCGGCGCACTTCGGCGTGCGCGATCTAGACCTGGCCGTCCGCTGGATTCGGGGCGAACGGGGAGGGTATCGAAGGTTGGGAAGATCCATCCCGCGTGGTTCTCCGTCGGCCGGCTCTCGGTGGGATTCTTCTCAGGACAACCGCGGAGGTGAGGCGTGATCGGTGCGGGGGAACCTGTACACATCAGGCACGAGGAAGGCGCGCCGCCCTCGGAGTTCTTCTGGCGCGGCCAGCGGCACGTCATCCGATCTTGGGAAGCGCGGCGCAGAGCACCCGCGGCCAAGAGCCGACGGCCGGTATACCGGGTCCACACCGCCTCCGGGTTGAGATGTGAAATCTCCGAGGACGCGGGCCGCGGCTTGTGGCGAATGGAACGCATCCTTCACTCGCGAGGCTCTCGACCATGAACATCGGGATGCTGTGGTTCGACGATGATGCGCGGCGCGGGCTGCCGGAACGCATCGCCCGGGCGGCCGCCTACTACGCGCAGAAATACGGAAGGACGCCGACGCTGTGCCTGATGCACCCCACGACCGCCGGCGAAGCCTTGCCGGCGCGGCTGGAGGGCATCGAGCTGCGCACGAATCGCGCCGTGCTGCGCGAGCACCTGTGGATTGGGATCGGCGAAACGGCGGCGGTGGAGGTCTAGCGCGCCAGGGTCGCGACCAGGGTGTCGAGCGCGACCTCCAGGTCGACCTGGCCGCGCTTGCTGCCGATGTCGATGTCGAGCAAGTCGTGATAGATGGCTTCCAGGCGGGGCAGGGGGAAATTGACCGCCTGGGCGGCGATCTTTTCCGCCACGAACGGCGCCACCCCCAGCGACTGTCGGGGTGATTGCCCGGCGTCGAGCGCCTCCCGGGCCAAGATCAACAGGCGGAATTGCCGGATGACCATGGCGAAGATGTAACGAGGCTCCTCGTGGTCGAGCAATCGATGCAGATGCTGCATCGCCTGGCGGCCGTTGCGGTGCCCGAGCGCATCGACCATCGCGAAGATGTCCGTCTGGCCGCGCACCGGCGTCAGCTGTTCGACGTCGCCGGTGGTGATCGCCCGGGCTCGATCGACGTAATCCAGCAGTTTGCCCAACTCCTGGGAGGCCGTTCGGCCGTCGCCGGCCACGGCTTCAGCGAGCAAGGCCGCGGCGGCGGGCTGGATCTGGCCGCCCATTTCCTCGGCGCGCTGAGAGATCCATCGATGCAGCGCCGCGCCCCGCGGCGGCTCGAAAGCGCGCACGTAAGCCCGTTGCGGATGCTCGGCGGCCCACTTCAAAAGGGGCGAACTTGTCGCCAGAGCCTTGGCTTCGACCAGCACCAGCCCCGTGGAGGGCGGCACCCTTTCCAATAGTGGGGAGAGACGCGAAAAGGGCGTGGCCAACTTGCCGACCGGGCGGACAATCACCAGGCGACGCGGCGCGAGGAACGGAGCCGCCATGCAGGCAGCCTCGATGGACGCCGGGTCGGTCTGGTCGCCGGAGACTTCCAGCAGATTCAACTGGGCGGTTGAAGGATCGCCGAGCTTCTCGGTCAGGCGGCTGAGAAACTCGGTGATGGCGAGATCGTCTTCACCGTGGAGGATGTAGACGGAGGGGGCAGCCGGGGACATGTCACCCGTACGTTCGGATGCGGTGCAAACGTGTCGCCCCGCTCTGCCAGGAGCGTACGGAGAGAATCTCCAGGCCGCGGGGATTTCCCTCGGTCGTGAGTCGATACTGAAAGAACATCCCCAGAGGCTGAGCCACGATAAGCCCCACCAGAGTGGCCAGAATGGCCATCGGCAGGCGATCGAAGCGATCCCGCCAGCCGCGAAATGGTGATCCGGAAATCGTCATGTACGCAGCCGTGCCGGCCAACAGGCTGGCAGTCAACAGATTGGTGCCGCAGTTGGGGTGGATGGCCAGCCGGCGTTCACCGGCGCGAAGTCGCTCGAGCGCCTCACGCGCCGCCTGAGCCACGGCCTCGCCGGGAACATCGCCCAGAAGGTAGAACCCCGAGAAGTCAGACCGGCCGACGAACATCGTCCGTGGGTAGCGCGCGGTAAGCACGTGAATGGTGGCATGTTCCAATCCATGGTTTCGGCGGACCCGCGAGATGAGAGTCGAGTTGAGCATCAGTGCGAAAAACCCATTACGGCTGACGGCTTCCGGCGTCCGTGTTTCATGCTGCCACCATCGTTGTCTGACCGAAATTGCGGGCTTCCGTGATCCCATCGAATCCGATATCCAGGCCTGCGCCGCGCAAGCGTGCCGCAAGCGCGGCAAGCTGTGTCTCGGTCAGGCAGGCTGCCCGCTGGTCGGGGTCGAGATCGATGAGGTCCAGATACCGCGCCAGGTGCTTTCGGAAAAGCAACAAGCCCCGGTCGGCACCGTGGAACGCCAGCATACGGCCCAGGTGGTCCTCGATGACTGGAGCGACTTCGGCCAGCGGGACGTGGCTGCGGTCGCGCCCCTGGAAGATCCACGGGTTGCCGAGGGCCGCCCTGCCGATCATGATGCCGTCGCAACCTGAATCCGCCAGCCGCCGCAGAGCCTGCTCCGGTGTCCGAATATCACCGTTTCCCAGGACGGGAATGCCTGCGTGGGCCTTGACCTGCGCAATGGCCTCCCAGTCGGCCTCGCCGGTGTAGCCCTGAGCGCGCGTCCTCCCATGGACAGCCAGCAGCGCGCCACCGTTTTCTTCGATGGCGCGGGCCACCACCAGATAGTTGCGCGCCGTGTCGTCCCAGCCCAATCGGATCTTCGCCGTGACGGGCACACCAAGCGCCGACGTCAAGCGGGCGATGATGCGGCCGATCTTGACCGGGTCTTGCAACAGGCCGGCCCCGGCGCCGCGGCCGGACACGCAGCGGGCCGAACAGCCCATGTTGACGTCGATGACATCCGGGCGGAGGGCCTGCACCCTGAGAGCCGCATCCAGCAGCCGGTCCTCGTCGTCGTCGAAAAGCTGGGCGATCACCGGGCGCTCGTCGGGGCTGAAGCGAAGGGCCTCGAAGGCCTTGTCTCGTCCGGCAAGGATATCGATCGCGCTGACGAAGGATGTGTAGCTCAGGGCCGAGCCAAAGGCGCGGCACAGCGAGCGGAAGGGCCAGTCGGTAAGCCCGTCCATGGGCGCCAGGCAGCGGTCGCCATAGACCGGCAGATCGCGAAGGAGGAATCGCGGTCTGCTGTCGGCCGTCAGGGTCGTGGAAAGGGCGTCCATATCGGCCGAAGCATATCACGCCGCAGGGTCGGCTGGGCTACAATCGCGCCATGCCCTGGGATCTGATCGGTCACGAGTGGGCGGTCAGCTTGCTGTGCCGTCACATACAGACGAGGCACGTGCGTCATGCCTACTTGTTCACAGGGCCGCCGGGGATTGGCAAGCGGACGCTGGCCCTGCACTACGCTCAGGCTTTGATGTGCCTGGAGCCGGCTGGAGACGAAATCGCTTGCGGTCGCTGCCGAGCGTGCCGGCAGGTGCGCGGAACGGGTCACCCAGATCTGCACATCGTGACGCGAGCGGAGGGCAAGAGCGAGATCGCCATCGAGCAGGTGCGGGAGCTGCAACGTCAGATTTCTCTGTCGCCGCTCGAAGCCGGCCGGCGTGTGGCCATCCTTGCCGATTTCCATGAGGCGAGCGACGGGGCCTCCAATGCGCTGCTGAAGACGCTCGAGGAACCGGCAGGCGAGACCGTGCTGATTCTGACAGCCCCTTCGGCTGAATCGGTCCTTCCGACGATTGCCTCGCGCTGCGAAGTCGTGACCCTGCGTCCAGTGGAGACAGAGGCGATCGAGACCGCTCTCCTGAAGGCCGGAGCCTCTGACGAACAGGCTCGTCTTCTGGCGGGGCTGGCTTCCGGCCGCCCGGGCTGGGCGCTCGAGGCGCACAATTCGCCGCCGGCCATGGAAGGCAGGCAGCAAGCCCTTACCGAATTGCGGTCTCTGCTCACGGCATCGCGCGCCGAGCGCTTCGCCGCGGCGGAGAGACTCCAACAGGATGACAACAGGACCAAAGATGCGCTGGAGACCTGGTTGTCATTCTGGCGGGACGTGCTGCTGGTCGCGTATGGAGCGGAGGCGAGGATTGCGAACGTCGATCGACGCGCGGAAGTCGAGAGGCTTGCCCAGGAGATTGGCCCGCGGCAGGCGCGCCAGGCGGCGCTTGCCGTCGAGCGCACGCTGGCCGGCCTGGCGCGTCACGCCAACCAGCGACTGGCCCTCGAGACGCTCATGCTCGATCTGCCGCGTTTGCGCGGCCGATAGCTTCGCGATAGAGCGCCACGGCGGAAGAATCGACGCCGCCCCTGGAGCAGGGCGGCGCCTGTTTTCAAGTCCAGAACGATCGTCAGCGTGGCTCGACGACGAGCCGAATAGCGGTGCGCTCCTTGCCTTCGATGTCAACCGAAGTGAACTCCGGTATGCACACCACGTCGATGCCGTCTTCTTGAAGATAGCCTCGGGCGATGGCGGTGGCCTTGACCGCCTGGTTCACCGCGCCCGCGCCGATGGCCTGAACTTCGGCCCGCTTGTGCTCTCGAACCACACCGGCGATAGCGCCTGCGACGGACGACGTACGGGAACCGGCTGATACCTTGATAACGTCCACCGGGCCCTCCCCTTTGGCGACGGATGCGGAATGCAGAGACCCGATCCGACTAAATCAGTCGAGATTGTACCGGATTCGCATGCGGTCAACAAGGAGGTCGGTGGATACAGATTTCTGACGGGTACCAGGCCCGACAGCGGTCCTACCCTGTGCGACCGTTCACCCGGGCGACTTCGTCTGCTCCGAAGAGGACTTCTTCTTTGCCGGTCAGCTTCTCGTGGATCTTGGACACGATCAGATCCAGATGGCTGTCGTAAGAAACGTAGTCCAGATCATCAGCTGGCACGGTGAGGATGGGGCACAGGGTGAAATGCTCGGTCCAGGCTTCGTAGAGCGAGTTCAGCCGTTCGAGGTATTCGGGCTGGATGTCCTGCTCGTATGCTCGCCCGCGATGGGTGATGCGTTGACGCAGCGTGTCGACCGAGGCCCGCAAATAAACGACGAGATCCGGAGCGGGAAGGAATTCGGTGAGGACGGTGTACAGCTCCCGATAGCTGGCGTAGTCGCGATCGGCCATGTGGCCCTGAAGGTAGAGGTTGTAGGCGAAGACTTCGGCATCTTCATACACGCTGCGGTCCTGGATGGCCGAGGTGGGATGGTCGCAAAGTTGCCGGTGGCTGCGCAGGCGGCGGGTTAGAAAGAAGATTTGCGAGTGGAACGACCAGGCTCGCATGTCGCCGTAAAAGTCGGCCAGGTACGGGTTCTCGCCCACCGGTTCATAGAAAGGCTGCCAGCCGAGCCGGCGGGAAAGCAAACCGACCAGAGTGGACTTGCCCACGCCGATGTTGCCGGCGACGGCGACGAATCGCTTGGAGGCGATGGCCGGAGCGGACTTCTCAGGCGCCATGTTCCCTCCCCCAGGCTTCGAGGGTAATCTCGATGTGATCCAGGTAGTCTTCCAACGCCGCCGTGCGGGCGGCGGTTGAGTCCGCCGACAGGCCCAAAGCGGAGAGGGCGGCCTGCCAGTCGTCGCGGTGATTCGCCGCAAGCTCGAAGGTCTCCAATGTCCCCATCACGCGGTCCCATGTTTGCAGCAGACCGGGCAGAAGGGCTTGAGGTGCGCCTTCTTCGAGAAGGGCCTGAAAACCTTTGAGGTGATAAGCGCGGCGATGTCGCGAGAGGAGCGGCTCGCCGGTGATCCGGGCGCAGACGTCGTAGGCCCGAGCCCACGCGCCGACGTGATCGGGCGCAGTCCGAGATTGAAGCCCGGCTGCGCCGATGAGTTCGAGAACGGCGGAGTAGATCTCGGAGTGGCCGGCCTGCGCCAGGCGGGCCTCCAGCAAGAGCATGGCGCGCCGGCCGCAGGCTGGAGGGGCGGCCAGGCTGGCGATGGCGTTGGCGCCGGTCAGAACCGCTCCGACGTACGTCGAGGGCCAATAGCTGGTGGTGGCGAGACTGTCGCGAAGATGCCGGGCCGAGTCCAACAGGCTGGAGGCGCGCTGACGCGCGAAATCAGCGCGCGGATACTGGCCGCGCGCCCCGGCCTGAGCCCACTCGAAAAGATGGTCGCGATCGAAGAGGGACAACGGCGCATAGACGGCCGGTCCCAGCCAGGGATCGACGCGCAGCTGGCGAGGCAGGGCATAGCGCGCGCGCCCGTGGTGTGCGATATCGAAATGAACATCTTCCGAGAGAGGCACGATCTCTCGCTCCGGCGTCGGCGGATTTTCGTGGATGAGGACCAGGTCGATGTCGGCCGAGCCGCCGAGGACGGGCTCCCCCGAGACGACGGAACCGATGAGGTAGGCGGCGAGAAGCCCGTTCTTCTCGACTCGGGTCTCGACCTCGCGCCGGGCGAGCTCGACCAGCCGCTGGCGCTCGACCCTCACTCGGGAATCTCCGATGCCTGATCTTGCGACATGTGGGTTAGCCCGCGGCGCGGCCCGGGAACGGAAGCTCAGGTTGGAACGGCGGGATGCCCAACGCGTCCCGAATGCGCCTGGCCACCTCTGCAAGGTCTTCCGGGTTGCGGACGAAGTCGAGCGGCGTGGTATCCACCGTGAGCGTCGGCCCGTGCGGATTCGAGAAATGCTCCTCGTACGTTCGGTTCAGCTGATCGATGTAGTCGGCGTCCATGTTGCGTTCGTAGGGCCGATCGCGGGAAGAAATGCGGTGGAGGGCGGTGGGCGTGGTGACCTTCAAATACACGGTGAGATCGGGAACCTGCAGACGCTCGGCAAGCGCGGCGTGCAGACGAAAGTAGGTATTCAGTTCGTCCCCGCCCAGATTCAGCCTGGCGAAGAGGGCGTCCTTTTCGAAGGTGTAGTCAGCAATCAGGTTGCCGCGCTCGAGCGCCTGAGGCACAGCGTCCCGCTGTTGGTGGTAGCGGCTCAGCAGAAAGAAGATCTGAGTTTGAAAGGCGTAGCGCCGGCGGTCGGCATAGAAATCCGAGAGAAAAGGATTTTCCTCGAAGGCTTCGAAGAGAACCTCGGCGTCGAACATCGGTTGAAGGAGGCGCGCCAGGGTGGTCTTGCCCACGCCGATGACGCCTTCAATGGCCAGGTACATGCTGAGATCTCAATGTGAACGCGGAGCGGGGATCGTGCGCGCCCAAAGGATACCGGGGATTGGGCGGCCGCGCAACCGCCTCAGGGCTCGTGACGGAACTGCAGACAGTAGTGGTGAAAGGTGTTGCTGACCCAGGCGTTTCCGAAGCCGTACGGGGCGAGGCGGATGTTGTCCTGGCACCAGATCTTCTCGTCTTTCAGGGTGTAGATCGTGCTCAGTTTTCGGGCGAGGTCCCAGGCCAGGGGATAGATGCGGCCGCCCTTCTTCACGTTCTTGACGATGATGGTGAGGTATGCCCCCGGCGCGAGCCTCGGGGCGAGGCCGGCGTAGATTGCGGCCAGCCGGTCGAGAAAGACTTCATACTCGCGGACATTCCCCAGGTCCTGCGGATGATCGGAGTAGATGACGTCCAGGTCCGGGGTGGCACGCCGTCGCCGTTGCGTGTCAGCGCCTCGGGCGTGAAGCATGTCCCAGTAGGGCGGCGAGGTGAAAACGTAGTCGAACGTGGGCAGGGCGTACTCGCCGAGTCGCGCCGCGTCCTCCTCGAGGATCAACGCCTGGGGCGCGGCGGGGCCCAGGCTGTCGCGCACCTCGTTCATCCGCTGGCGCGCGATGGCTGCATACGCCGGATGCAGCTCGACTCCGACCGCAGCCCGCCCGGAAACCAGGCTGGCCACAACGGTTGAGCCCGTGCCGACCATCGGATCCAGCACCCAGTCGCCGCGATGGGTGAAGAACGCGATGAACTCGGCCGCCAGGCCTTCCGGAAACTTGGCCGGATGCCGCAGAACGCCCGCTTCTCGGGGAGGAGGGTTGTGAACGAACCATGACTTCTGGAACTTGAGCCAGTCCTTGGCGCTGAGGTCGTTCAGGCGGTTGGTGACACGGCGCGGCATCAGAGCCTCAGGGGATCGGTGTGGGACGAGGCGTGGCGGTCGGCGGCCCCAAAGGGCGCAGGGCATACACGGTGAGATCGTCGAAGGAAACGGACACCTGACCGCCCGGGCCGGCGCGCGCCATCAGTCCCAACAGGCCGGAGGTCAACGTGACATCGCGGACGGTGAAAAGCTCGACGTCGTTGACGAAGAAGTGGAACGTGTCGCCTCGGGCGAGAAGCGCCAGGTGATTGCGGACGGGCGAGAGCGGCAGGATGGCCGGGCTGGAGACCCACAGCGTCAGGCCCCGGGAACCATCCTGGAGGGCGCGGCTGGCGCGCGCCGCGCCGTCGCATCCGATGACGAAACGATAATGCTCTCCCAGGCTGTTGACTCGGAACATCAGGCCGAACTCGTCGCCGGGCTCGCACAGCTCCGTGTAGACATCGACCTCCACGAGTGCGTCTCCGAAGAAGTCGCGGCTTCGTGTGACGAAATGATACGCGCGGCGTTCGCGAACCGAGATCGACAGCCTTCCGCCCCCGACGCTCGATCCGCCGCTCTGCGATTCGGAGACGAGCCAGACCTCCCGGTCGTCGAACGAATCGGTCAGGAGCAGCTGCCCTCGCTCGGCGTCGACGTTGGGGGCCGGGGTGGCTGAGGCGCCGGGTGTGGCCGTCTGGGTCGGCACGAGAGTCGGAAAGGCGACCGTGGCGGTTGGAGGGAGTGGAGTGGAGGTGGGAGTCGGCGACGGCGGGGTGACCGCGCAGCCCCCGACCGTCCCCGCCAGGAGCATCCAGCACGCGGCGGCGAGACGACCGCCGCGGTTTCGACTCAGTTGGTGACGTACCACAGTTCGAAGTCGTCGAAATAGACGGCCAGGCCGGGGGTGTCGAACGCCATGGCGTAGAGTCCGAACGATCCGGCGAAGCGCGACGTGTCCTTGATGACTTCGCCCAGTCGAAGGTTGTTGGCGAAGACATACAGGTTGGCGCCCTGAGCCATGAACCCCAGGCGGTTGACGGCTTCGGGGCCCTGGACGATCGCCTCGGCGCTGGTCCAGTCCCGCAGCACGTCGACGAATCCGGTCGTGAATTTGCGCACTCGATACGCACCGTCGCACGAAACCTCGAGAGCGTATCCGCTGCTGAGATCGACGCGCACAGCGAACCCGGCAGCGTCCCGGCCGCTGCACGCTCCCATGCTGGCGGTAATTTCCGCGTAGAAGTCTGCGGCCACGGCGTTGGGGCCGGTCGTGGTCCACCACGCGTTGGCATCGGCCAGCGTGTCGACGGCTTTCAAGCGTTCGTCTTCCCAGGTGGTGACGGCGCCGGCGTGGGCCTGTTCTCCCCAGGTGAAGCGCGCCGCGAACCCGTCGCGGTAATCCGGCGTGCGGAGATCGAGGCCGGTCCGCGGGTCGTCGGGTGGCAGTGCCGGCAGTGTCTCCGTGGGTGAAGGGCCTGTGGTCGGCGTATCACTGGGCACCGGAGAAGGAGTCACGGAGGGCGTGGCCGATGGCGGAGCGGTCTGGCTGGGGGGAAGCGTGGCCGTGGCCAGCGGTGAAGGGAGCGCCGTCAGGCTCGCCGCCAGGCGCGTGGCCAGGTCGAAGGAGGAGGGCATCTCGGCCGGTCGGCTGCAGCCGGCGAGCGTCCATCCAGCCAGGAGGGCGAGCCAGCGTGCGCGCATCAGGGCAGGAAGTCGATGTTCCAGAAGGCGAAGTTGTCGAACGTGGCCGTCAGATCGTAGGTCTGGGAGGCGCGCACGTACGCGGCGAACGTGCCGTAGGAGTGCCGGTAGTTCATGTCCCAGTATTGACCGACCTCCTCGTCGTTCACGAAGAGAATGAAACGGGCCTGGTAGCCCCAGATTCCGATTCGGTTCGACGCGCCCGGCCCTTGAGCGATGGCCTCCGAAGGCGTCCAGTCGACCAGCTCGACCTGATCGCCTCCGATCTGATGCAGCCGGAACCGCCACGATCCGTCGCAGGAGAGCTCGAGGGAGTAACCGCCGGCGGCACTGTCGCGATCGACGCGCATGGCCAGGCCGACCGAGTCCTTGCCGATGCAGTCACCGTTGGTGGCCGTGATCTCGGTGTACAGATTGCCCGAGGCGCGGTCGGTGGTGCTCCACCAGGTGAAGATTTCCTCCGGCTCGTAGTCCTTGGCCTGGAGTCGGCCGTCCTGGACGACGTACATCGCTCGGCCGGGCGTGTCATAGTCGAACCAGGCGTCGGGGTTGTCGAAGTAGTCGACGTGGTCGGGATGGGCCAGGTCGATCTGAGCGCGCGGATCGTCCGGGCCCACCGTGAACGAGGTCGGGGTGGGGGTGAATTCGAGGCGGCGTGGAGTGACTTCGGCCGCCTGGGTGGCTTCTACGGTGGAAGCTGTATCGGTTTCCGCCGCGGTTGCCGAAGGCGCGCGGGATGCCTCCGGCCTCGAGAGGAAGTCCGCGGCCGCGTCGCAGGCGAGAGTGATCAGCGCGAGGGAGGCCAGGAACGCCGTGGAATGTCGGTCGACCTTCATGGATGCTGGCTCCTCCGCCTACGGTGTGAGCATGACCTTCCCGGAATCGCCCGAGGCCATGCGCTGGAAGGCGGCATCGAAATCCTCCAATCGAAACCGGTCGGTGACCATGGGAGAAAGGTCCACGGCCCGGGAACGGATCAGGCCGCGCGCCTGATACCACGTCTGCCACAGCCGGCGCCCGTAGATTCCCTGCACGTGGGCGGCCTTGAAGACGATGTGGCGATTCCAGTCGAAGGTGAACGGTCCCGGGGCGACGCCCAGCAGGGCGGCGTCCCCGCCCGGCTTGAGCAATTGGAAGCCCTGGTCGATGGCCGAAGGGGCGCCGGACATCTCGAGCAGCACGTCCACACCCTCGCCGTCGGTTGCCTGACGAACGGCTTCCAGGACCGGGTCTTCCGTCGCGTGGAGCGCCAGATCGGCGCCCATGCGCCCGGCGAATTCGATCCGATACCGGCTGACGTCGGTGGCGTAGATGGCGCGTGCGCCGATGGCCCGCGCCACGGCGATGGTCATCAGGCCCACCGGCCCGCACCCGGTGACCAGGACCTTCTTGGCCCTCAGATCGAAGGCGAAGGCGGTGTGGACGGCGTTGCCGAAGTTCTCCTGCAGAACGGCGATCTCCAGGGGCAGGTCGGGCGGGTTCGGCCAGGCGTTCTGCGCGGGAATGGCGATGTACTCGGCGAACCCACCGTCGCGATCCACGCCGATGAGGCGCGTGTTTTCGCAGATGTGCCCCTGACCGGTGCGGCAGAAGGCGCAGGTGTTGCACACCACATGCGACTCGAGGGAGACGAAATCGCCCGGGGCCGGGGTCGAGACCATCGCGCCGCGGTCGACGACTTCGCCGCAGACTTCATGCCCGACGATCACGGGCGGCCGCACGCGACCTGCGGCCCATGGATCCCAGCGATAGATGTGAAGGTCGGTGCCGCAAATCGAGGCGGCGCGGACTCGCACCAGCACGTCGTTCGGGCCCATTTCGGGGATCGGGACCTGTCGGACTTCCAAACCCGCGGCCGCGTGGGCTTTCACGACCGCTTTCATGCTCTGCGGCATGACGGCGACGCTCCTCTCAAGGTCCTCACCCGGTCGGCGGCGAGTATAGCACGCCGGATCGAAGCGCCGCGCGGGGGACGCTCGCTGTAGAATCCAGACCGAAGCACATCGAGGCGGCCATGAACTACCGACGTATGGGACGCACCGGGCTGAAGCTGAGCGAGATCTCACTCGGCGCGTGGATCACCTTCGGGGGGCAGATCGATGAAGCCACCGCGTCGGCGCTCATCCATCGGGCGTACGAGTCCGGGGTGAACTTCTTCGACAATGCCGACGCCTACGCGCACGGCCAGGCGGAGGTCGTCATGGGCAGGGCCATCCGCGACCTGCCGCGCGAATCCCTGGTGATTTCCAGCAAGGTCTTCTGGCCCAGCATGCCCGGAGTGAACGGCCGCGGCCTGTCGCGCAAACACGTCTTCGAAGCGTGTCATGCCTCGCTCAAACGCCTGGGCCTCGAATACCTCGACCTGTATTTCTGCCACCGCTTCGACTCGGAGACGCCCCTGGATGAGACCGTCCTGGCCATGGGCGATCTGGTGCAGCAGGGCAAGGTCCTCTACTGGGGCACATCGGAGTGGCGCGCGGCGCAGATCGCCGAAGCGCATGCTGAAGCGATTCGATGGGCGAGCCGGCCGCCGGCGGTCGAACAGCCGCATTACAACATGCTGGTGCGGCGGGTGGTCGAGAGCGAACTGGCTCCCGCCGCCGACACGCTCGGCTTCGGCATGGTCACCTGGAGCCCACTCCGTTCCGGGCTGCTGTCGGGAAAGTACAACGAGAGCCGGCCGGCGGCCGCGCGACTGACGCGCAAGGACTACGACTGGCTCCACGAAATCCTGACGCCCGAGAATCTGGAGAAGAGTCGCGCTCTGGCGAAGATCGCTTCGGATCTGCACGTCACGCAATCCCAGCTGTGTATCGGGTGGCTGCTGCGGCTGCCTCAGGTGACGAGTGTCATCACCGGAGCCACCACGCTGCAACAGCTCAACGAGAACCTCGGCGCGGGGGACCTCCAGGACCGGCTGACGCCCGAAGTGCTCGACCGGATCGAGTCGGCGCTCGGAAACCGTCCGGTGGTCGAGGCAGCCTGAACGGGGAGGCTAGAAAGCAGGGGCGTTCAGGGGAACGCCCTACGGCAGGCGGCGAGCGTAGGGATACGACGACGCGCCCAGGTCGAGGCCGGCGGGATCGTCGAAGTCGATGCGGTCGGCGAAGGCGCGGCCGATCTGTTCGAGCAGCTCCACGGCCCATACCGAATCCATGTCGATGCGTCCCACATCGACCTCCGGCGGGACCGGTACGCCCAGCAAAGCCATCACTTCGGGCGTCAGGTCGAGCTGATAGCGGCGAAAGTCGACGCGTCCCGTCAGGCCGTACTCCCGGCGGGTGATGTAGCTCTGCCAATCGCCGGCGTCCTCCAGCAGTTCGCCCAGGATCCACAGACCCCAATCGACGATATTGGCGCGGGGCGCGTCGATCGGATGAGGCGAGCGGCCGGTGCCGAACGACAGCATGCGCACCGCGCCCGGGGTGTACCTTCCGTCGGAGAAATGCAGGGCCTCGACGGCCGCCTGGAAGCACGGATTCCCCGCCACCCCCACTCCGCCATCCACCCAGACATAATCCTCGCCCCCAAGCGCCGCCTGGTGAGGCGGGAAGTAGGTCGGAGCGGCGATGCTGGCCAGGACGGCGTCGCGAAGGCTGAGGTGCCCCCAGCGGGCCGCATTGCCCGGCTGATCGCGCACGAAGAAATCCGTGCGACTGCTGCGAGTGTTCTTGGCCGTGATCAGGACGTCGATGGGGAGCTCGTTGAGCTGCACCTGAGCTCCCATTTCGTTGAGCGTCCGGGCAATGTAGTCGTTGGAGTAGCGGTGGTTTCCCCCGCTGAGAAGAATCTGCCACCAGGGCAGGCGCTGGAAAGCCTCCCGGGCCAGGTCGCGGTAAAGCGCCAGCAGCCCGCGCGCGCTGACACCCAGGGCGACGCCGGCCGCGATCACTGCGCCGGTGGATGTGCCGGCGACCATGTGGAAGATCTCGCGGCAAGGCTTGCCCAGCCGCGATTCGAGGCGGACCAGGCAGGCAAGCGGGATGATGCCCCGGATGCCGCCGCCGTCCACGCTCAAGATCATGCGCTGCTCGGGGGGCTGGCTCATGTTCGCCACCTCAATGGAGGGCGCCTCGGCAGGTCGTGCGAGGCTGAGCGCTGCGCGCAGCGCTCGGAGGATTATAGCGGAGCCGGATTGCGAGGCGAGTAGAATCGAGGCATGCGATCGGTTTCGGTGGCCCTGCGACTGCGGCGGCGCCGGCGCAACCGGGGCGGGCCGGCCCGGCTGCGCGCGGCGCGCAATGTCAGCCTGATCGCGGCGACGGGCGCCATCATCCTCCTGGGCCTTGGATTCACTTCGCTCGGGACGGGATATCTCGTGGCGGCCGCCGATCTGCCCGATGTGTCCACGTTGGCCGCCATCATGGGACCCGAAGGCGAGGAGGTCCATCGGCCGGCGCGGCTGTTCGATCGCTCCGGCCAGGTGTTGCTCTTCGAACTCGTGCATCCGCTGGCCGCCGAACGCCGTTGGGTAAGACTGGAAAGTCTCCCAGCCGAAGTGGGCGTAGCGAGTGTGGCCGCCCTCGATCCGACCTTCTGGTCGAATGAAGGCTATCCGCCGGGAAGCCTGAGTCAAGCTTTGGTCGCCGTCCTTCGAGGCGTTCCGGTCGAGGCCGGGCCGCGGACGCTGACCCAGCGGCTGGTGGAGCAAACGCTGACCACGGGCGCCGACGCGCGCCGGCCGTCGCAGGCGCGGCTGTTCCGTTCTGTGCTCCTAGCCGGCGAAGCGACTCGCATGTATTCCAAGCAGCAAATCCTCGAATGGTTCCTCAACACGGCCGACTTCGGCAACCTCGCCTTCGGCATCGACGCCGCGGCCCTGGTGTACCTCGGGAAACACGCTGAAGACCTGACCGTGGCGGAAGCCGCTTTGCTGGCATCGATCCCAGCCGACCCCGGCCTGAATCCCTTGGATGATCCGGCGGCCGCGGAAGCGAACCGCCGCGCGGTCATCGAGGTGATGCTGAAGATGGGCAGCCTCTCCGCGGCTCAGGCCAAGGCGGCGGCGGAAGCGAAAGTGACCATCCGCGGCGAAGCCTCCGCCCGCGGCCTCGATAGCCTGGGATTCGTCGCGCACGCGTGGAGGGAACTGCGTTCGAGATTGGGCCCTGGCCCGGCTCTGCAGGGCGGGCTGACTGTGGTCACGACGCTCGATACCGATCTGCAGCTTCAGACCGACTGCGTCGTCCGCACGCAGCTGGCGCGCATCGTCGAGGGTGAGCCCGATCTGGTCGTGGCGGCGGCCGACGGCTCGACATGCGTGGCCGCCGGCCTCCTGCCGCTTCTGCGGCCGGGCCGAGCGGTCGAGAGCCTCGATCCACCGGAGGGGGCAGCCATCGTGCTGGATCCAACGACCGGTGAGATCCTCGCCGTCAGCGGAGCCGTGGAAGAGATCAAGCCCGCCGGAAACGCGCTGGCGCCATTCATTTATCTGACGGCGTTCTCCAAAGGCTACACGCCTGCCACGATGGTCATCGATGCACCGATTGACGGAGAACCCGGCGCCGTTCACGGGCCGATTCGCATGCGCACAGCTCTGGCGAATGGATATCGCGCCGCGGCGGCGCGCACCTTCGACTTGAGTGGTGGAGTCACCGTCGCGCGGACGGCGCAGCAGATGGGCATCCGCACCGTCGACGCCTCCGATGCCGCGGCTCTGGAGAGTCTTCGCAGCGGCGAAATTTCCGTCACGCTGGCGGACTTGAGCTTCTCGTACGTCGCGGTGGCCAACGACGGGCTGGTGGCAGGCGCCGACTCGCCCGGAGAGTCCCAGGCCATCGCCCCGACCATCCTGCGCAGTGTCGTCGGCCCCGACGGGACCGTGCTGTACGCTTTCCGCCAGAAGACGAGAGCCGTCCTGAGCGCGCCATTGGCCTACCTGCTTCAAAACATCCTCTCGGATGAATCGGCGCGCTGGCCGACATACGGCCGCGGCAATGCCCTCGAGATCGGTCGGACCTCCGGCGCTTTCGCCGCCGTCTCGCCTTTGAGTGGCCAGAGCTGGGCGGTCGGCTTCACCCCGGCCCGCGTCATCGGCGTACACGTCGGCGGCGCCGGCTGGGAGACTCCGGCCGAAGCGGATGCGTCGAACTACGCCGCCCCCATCTGGCACGCGCTGATGCGCTATGCCGTGCGCGACCTCCCGCCCACCGCCTGGGACCAACCGGCCGAGATCTCCGTCGTCGAAGTCTGCGACCCTTCGGGCTATCTGCCGACTCCGTATTGTCCCAACGTGGTGCGGGAAGTCTTCGTGGCCGGCACGGAGCCCACACACGCCGACAGCCTCTATCAACCTTACCTGGTCAACCGCGAGACGGGAAAACTGGCAACGCTTTACACGCCCGCGGATCTGGTCGAGGAAAGGGTCTACTTCGTGCCGCCGCCCGAGGCGGAAGCCTGGGCCCGGCTGGCCGGGATCGAACCGCCTCCGACCGAATACGACACCTATGTCGCGCCGCCTGCAAATCCGGATGTGACGATCCTTGAGCCGGAGCCTTTCGCCCTGTTGCGCGGGAATGTCAGCGTGCGCGGCTCGGCGAAGGGAGAGGACTTCGATGTGTATCGAGTCCGATATGGGCGCGGGCTGAATCCCAGGGAATGGGTCCAGATCGGCGAGGACGGAACGCGGCCGGTGGTCCGCGCGTCTCTGGCGCAGTGGAATACGACCGAGCTGGACGGGCTGTACACCCTCCAACTGGTGGTCGTTCGCAGCGACGGCACCATCCACGCCGCAGTGGTGCCGGTCACGATCGACAATCAGGCGCCGGTCGTGAGTCTCATCCTGCCCGAGCCGGAGACGGTTTTCACCTGGCCCGACACGGCGGAGATCCTCCTGCAGGCGCAGGTGGCGGATGCCGTCGGAGTGGTTCGAGTGGATTTCCTGGTCGACGGGGCGGTGGTGGGCACGACTCCGAGTGAGCCGTGGTCGATGCGCTGGCCGCTCGGTCGGGCGGGGGAACATCGCCTCACGGCCACGGCGACGGATGAGGCGGGCAACGTCGGGGTGAGCGAAGTCGTGGTGATCGTCATCGAACGATGAGCGTTGAGCCTCAGGCCGGCGTGGACTCCCCGGACGGCTCCAACACGACAACGGGAATCTCTCGCTCGGTCCGAGCCTGGTATTCCAGATAGCTGCGATCTCTGGCGGTGATCAACTGCCAG
>DASSGB010000106.1:0-2978 GCA_035693825.1 Anaerolineales bacterium | reverse complement strand
ATCGTCACCCACGCCGCCGGAAGCCCGGCGGTCAGCGATGCATCCTGGCGACGAAATCCCTCCGCCATCCCTTCCCCCAGCAGTACAGCGGCGTAGGCCAACCATTGTATCCCGAGCAACCAGCGAGCCGGCGGCCACCATGGCGCGGCCATCAGGCCGGCGATAGTGAACGCCACGAACGTGGGCGGCAGGGCCTGGCGCCAGCGCAGAGAAGAAGGATAACGAAGCACCATCCGGGCTTTCCAGTACCCGTACCGGGCGTACTGTGCCGCCAGCTCAGGCAAGTTTCCTCGGGCGAAGTAGGTCGATCGGATGGAAGGCTCGAACCACACCTTGCCCCCCGCCCGGCGCAGACGGTGGTTGAACTCGTAATCCTCATTCGACAGCAGGCTCTCATCGAAGGGGCCGACGCGCTCGACCCATTCGCGTCGAAACGCCCCGAAGGGCACTGTCTCCACCTCGCCGGGGGCTCCCCGGATCCGGTAGCGTGCGTCGCCCGCGCCCAGGGGATGGGCCGCGGCGATCGCGATGGCTTTCGCCGCCCACCCTTCGCCTCGCGGCCTGATCTCCCACACGCCGCCGACGTTGGCCGCGCCGGTCGCCTCCAGCGTCTCCAGGCAGCGGCGCAGGTAATCGTCGGCCGGGATTGAATGCGCGTCCAGGCGAATCAAGATGTCGCCCGTCGCCGCCTCGATGGACCGATTGAGGGCCGCCGGGATGTTGCGATCAGGGTTGTCGACGATCCGCAAGGCAAGGTCGGGCCATCGGCCGGCCGTCCGGCGAGCGACTTCCCGCGTCCCATCTTCGGACATGCCGTCCGCGATCACGATTTCGAAGCGCTCCCGGCCAAGATTCTGCCGCGCCAGGGCCTCGAGCAGGAGCCCGATGGTCCCGGCTTCGTTGTAGCAGGGGACGACGACCGAGATGCGCGGTCGACCGGCTCTCAGAAGGCGCCCTTTCCCTGGAGCACGACCAGCGGGGTTCGCAGGAGAATCAGGATGTCCAGCCACAGCGAGTAGTTGTAGACGTAGTACAGGTCGTCTTCGGTGTTCATGTGCATCGGCTTGTCGCTTCGTCCGTTGATCTGCCACCAGCCGGTGATGCCCTGGGGGACGGAGAATCTCTTTCGCTGCCACGGCTGATACATGTCCACCAGCCACGGCAGCTCGGGCCGCGGGCCGACCAGGCTCATGTCGCCCTTGAGCACGTTGAACAGTTGAGGTAGCTCATCCACGCTGTAGCGCCGGAGAAGACGGCCCACGCGCGTGATGCGCGGATCATCCTTGCGCTTGTGCAGCAGCGACCCATCGTCCTGCCGGACGGCCAGCGCCTCCATCATCCCTTCCGCCTCGGGCACCATCGTCCGGAACTTCAGCATGTCAAACAGGCGCCCGTTCTCGCCCGCCCTCTTCTGGCGGATCCACACCGGGCCGCGGCCCTCAAGGCGAACGAGCAGATAGGCCAGCGCCAGGATCGGCGCAGCAAGGAGGAGCAGCAGGCTGCCGACGGCCAGATCGAAGGCCCGCTTGACGACGCGGGTCCATCCCTCGATCATCGGCTCCCGCAGACCGATGACGGGAATCCCTCCCAGCACCTCGGGCTTCGCTTGAACCAGCGCCAGCGAGAAGTAGTCCGGCACAATCTTGACGCGGACCGGCTGGCGCTCGAGCGCGGCCACCAGCCGCGCCGTGCGCTCAAAGGCGCGCGGCGGTAGTGCAACCCAAACTTCGTCCACCGGTCGCTCTTGCACCGCACGCAGCGCATCCTCGATCGTCCCCAGGACGCGGCCGCCGTCGATTTCGGCGCCGGCGAGCGCCGGTTCATCGTCGAGATAGCCCACCAGGCTGTACCCCCAGCGCCCGTGGTCACGGATAACCTGTGCCACGCGCCGCCCGAGCACGCCTGCGCCGACGATCAAGATCCGGTTTCTCCACCCGGGTCGAGCCCTGCCGATGAGGCGGTAGTAGATGCGCAGCAGGGCCCGCGTCGCCAGCAACAAGAAGGTGTTGACGATCAGGAAATAGGCGAACTGGAGCCGTGACATCTCGCGATAGAAGAGGTACAGCACGCCGGCCATCAGCAGGGTCGCCAGAGCGGAACTGTAGATGACACGCACGGCTTCGCTGTACCAACGCAGGACGAGCTGAGGGCTGTAGGCGCCATTCAAAGAAAGCGCAGCTGCCCAGCAAACCATCGCCAGCACATAGACTCCCCACGGCAGCTGGACGGCCTCGGTCGGCAGGGCCCCGCCGCGGCCGAGAGGGATCTCCGTGCGGAGCCAGGCCGCGATCAGGAGCCCGACGGGCACGAGCACCAGATCGAGAGCCGCCATGAGCAGAGCCAGGGGTTGAATGCGTCTCGACATTCGGTCCGGAATTGTCGCCGCGGCGGCAGCCGGTGCGGCCCTGCCGGCGGGCAGAATGGATTCTACACTTCACCTGACAGGCGAGCCTCGACCAGCGTGCGGTAAAGATCCTCAACGGTCGCGGCCAGCGACGGCCAGCTCAGTCTGCCCTCGGCCAGCGTTCGAGCCCGGGTGCCCATCTGGCGTTGAAGATCCGGGCGGTCCAAGAGCTCCTCGGCGGCGGCCGCCATCGCCTCCGGGGTTTCCGCGGCCGCGATCCCAAAACCTTCCCGCAGGAGTTCAGCCAGGTCGCCGGTCGGATTGGCGACGACGGGTCGTCCGGAAGCCAGGTAGTCCGCCAGCTTGTTGGGGAGTCGTCCACGATTGAGGGGCCGGTCCATGTAGGGAAGAAGGCACAAGTCGCCGCACGCAAGGATTTCACCGAGCTCTGCATAGGGCACGACGCCCACATGCATCCAACGTTGGCTCAGGCCGGCCTCGCTCACGGCCCTGGCCAGTGTGTCGCCGGAGGTTCCGCTCGTGAGAAGCAAGAACGACGGACGACGGGAGGCCAGCGAGATAAAGGTCCGGGCCAGCAGGTCCTCGTCATAGCCGGCAAATCCGATGTGAACCG
>DASSGB010000105.1:0-3366 GCA_035693825.1 Anaerolineales bacterium | reverse complement strand
CGGGCCGCGCAAAGATCGGCTGTCCTCCTCCGCGACGAGCTGGATCGCCCCCAGAGATTCGGCCAGATGCTGAGCGACGACCGCCTGCACGGCGAAGTCCGCAACGGTGACCGGCGACCGGTCGTGTTTGGTTTGACGCGGGGCATCGGCCCGCACCCAACGCGCAACCTCCGCCCCCGCCCGCAGGGCCTTCAGGGCCGCAGCCCCTTCGGGAGCGGCAAGGAAATCCGGACCGAACGATTCGTTCTTCATGGAGGCTGCCTCGCGACGATGGCCGGGCCGGTCCGTTACAATTCTACTCACCGAGGAGGACCATTATGCGACGCTGGCTGGCCCTGCTGCCGCTGCTGCTCGCTTGCCGGTTCGTCACGGCCGAACCAACCATGCTGACGCCGACTGTCTTGATCGAGGTTCCAACGCAGGCAGCCTCGCTGACTCCGGTGCCGCCGGAAGCCACGCCTCTGCCCACAGCCGTGTCGGTCCTTCCCGACCCCGCCGGGGCCTCCTGGAGCCTCGTGGCCGATGGTTTTCGAAGCCCGGTGGACATCCAGAACGCCGGCGATGAACGGCTGTATGTCGTCGAGCAGGGAGGCTCCATCCGGATCGTCGAGTCCGGCGTGGTGCTGGAGACGCCCTTTCTCGACATCCGCGATCACGTCGGGTCGCAGGGCAACGAGCAGGGCCTGTTGGGCCTCGCCTTTCATCCACAGTTCGCCGAGAACGGGCTCGTCTTCGTGAACTACACCGACCTCTCGGGTGACACGATCATCGCCCGCTTTCACGCCCCCGATCCCACCCAGGCCGACCCGGCCAGCGAGCAGGTCATCCTCACCTACGATCAGCCTTACGCGAATCACAACGGCGGCGGGCTCGAGTTCGGACCCGACGGCTATCTGTACATCGCCTCCGGCGACGGAGGCTCGGCCGGCGATCCCGAGCAGCGCGCCCAGAATCGGGACAGCCTGCTGGGCAAACTCTTGCGCATCGACGTCGACGGCGGCGATCCGTACACCATCCCGCCCGACAACCCGTTCGCTTCGGGAGGGGGACGCCCGGAGGTGTGGGCGCTCGGGTTGCGTAACCCGTGGCGATTCGCTTTCGATCCGTTGACCTCCGATGTGTATATCGGCGACGTCGGCCAGGGGGATTGGGAGGAGATCGACTTTCTGCCCGCGGGTTCAGCCGGCGGCGCCAATTTCGGCTGGGATTACCGGGAGGGAGCGCACGCCTTCGAGGGCGAGGCCCCGGCCGGGCTGGTCGAGCCCGTGGCCGAATACTCGCACGACGGAAGCCACTGCTCCGTCACGGCCGGGGAAGTCGTGCGCGATCCGTCACTGCCGGCCTGGCAGGGAGTCTTCCTGTACGCCGATTTCTGTTCGGGATACGTTTGGGGGTTGCTGCGCGATCCCGCGGGCACGTGGATGAACGGCTTGTTGTATCAAACGGGGATGCGCCTGACATCCTTCGGTCGAGGCGCCGGGGGCGAAGTGTACTTGCTCGATCGCGCGGGCGCCGCCTACCAGCTCACGCCGCGCTGACGGCCCTGAAGCCGAGGCGTCGCGCTAGGGCAGCGCGTGAATTGTGATTCGTAATTGGTGATTGGTGATTCGGCACCGGGGCACCAGGGCACGAAGGCGCTGCGGGACAGCCTCGTCGGCGCCCCGTTGCCCTGTTGACCCGGTGCCTGTGTAGTCTCGTGACCTGTCCCCGTTGGCTAGCGCGGCGGGGCTTTCTCTTCGCTGCCCGCGTAGCGCCGCTGCAGATCCTTCGGGCTGACCCGCCCCGGAGCCAGAAGCGCCTCGATCCGGCGCGCACGCTCTCGAGCTCGACCGCGAGCAACGGCGCCCACGACCAGGACGACGGCCAGGATCTGCAGGACCGCAGCCAGCAGGATTTCCATTTCTCGGCCCGTGGTGTAGTCCGGCACGATGACGATCCGCGCATCTCTGGTCATGTGCTCTGCGGTGAAGTTCCCGGGCCGGCTCGCCACGAAACGAAACACGGGTCTACCTGGCGCGAACAGCGGGTCGTAAGGCATCAGGCCCCGTCCCACGTAGTCCATGGGGACCGCCGCCCCGGTGGCCGGGTCGGAGATTCTCAGCCAGGGGGTCGCGCTGGATTGCTCAAGCCGCAGGGTGATATCCAGGAGCTCAAAGTGGTCGGTGTAGACGAGGTACGGTCCCGCCGACGGCAGCTCGAGCGAATTGGGTGAGGTCGACATGTCGAGGCTGCGCGCCTCTGTCTCCGCGGCAGAAGGCAGCAAGCCGAGTCGGCTGGGCAGGAACACGAACGCCGCCCCTACCAGCTTGACTGTGTTTGAGATGAAGACGATCGGCAGCAATACCAGCAACGCCAGCAGGCATCCACCGAGAATGGAGCGGATTGTGGGTTGGCGATAGCCTTCGCCTTGCATGGGGAATGTCCGCCTCGGGAGGCCGGGATCGTCCGCCCGGGCCAGCATAGGCCGCGCTCAGAACTTTGTCAACGGGAACCGACGCGTTTTTCGTCAGCCGTCCGAGCTACCGCACCACCAGCAGAACCAGCATGCCACCGACGAGGAGCGCTCCGGCCGCCACCGCCACCACCATCCCCACCACCAGGACGATCATCGCCAGGTCTGAGCGCCACGCGAGGGTGGCCGTGGGCATGCGCGCTTCCACCTGGGCCGTCCCCGAGCGTGGCCGCCGCTCACCGGCCGATCTTCGATTTTCCATTCGGCGCGCCAGCCCTGCAAGCTGAGGCCGCATGGGCTGAGTGCGTTCGGGGTCGAGAGGCCCGAGAAGATAGAGCAGAGCCAGGAGCAACACGGCCAGCAACCCGGTCGGAGCCAGCATCAACAACAGGCGCAGGTAGGTATCGCCGGGCAGCGGCTCGAGAAGCTCCGCCAGTCGCTCCGGCCAGATCGCCTGGTACACGAGGCCGAAGACCGACAGGAGAAGCGCCGGAGTCGCCAGCGTCAACACGACCCCAGCTGCTACCCGGCCAAAACGCGCGCGAGTCCAAGGCCTCACTGGCTCGGGGCGCGTCGCGGGTGTGGGCGGCGCTCCTCCAGGTGCATAGCCGAGCATGATCCCGACGCCCACGGCCAGGACGAGGGCCAGGGGAGCCAGTTCGAGAGCTTGGATGAAATACCGGGTCCCAGGCAGGGCGTCGAGCCATGCCTCCACACGTTCCGCGTCGAGGTAGCGGGCAGCCTCAAGGGCTCCCACGCCCGCCAGGAGCGGGCCGCTGATCAGCAACGAGCCGCGGGCCATCCGGCCTAGCCCCCCGGCGATTCTCTCCGCGCCCTCTTCCGAGTCGGCCGAATCTCGGAGGTACAGCGTGGCGAGGACGACCACGGCCAGCAAGGTGGCCGGGGCGAAGATC
>DASSGB010000104.1:0-2895 GCA_035693825.1 Anaerolineales bacterium | reverse complement strand
GCGCTCCTGGAGGACCAGCTTGACTTGGGCCGTCCGCCGCGCATCCTCGTCTGGCCATCCTGGCTTCCGTGGCTGCCGCTCCTTCCCGTGCGCACCGACATTCACCTCGCATGGGACGGGCCGTGAGCCGCGTTCTTGCTGTCGATCCCGGCCAGGCTCGATTGGGTGTGGCCATCAGCGACCCCACCGCGACCGTGGCCCGACCTCTGACGACCATCGCCCACACTTCCCGCCAGAAGGACGCCGAGGCCGTTCTCGTGCTCGCTCGAGAGCAAGGAGCCGGGCAGATCGTCGTGGGCGTCCCGTTCGATATGGAGGGCGAAGTCGGGCACCGGGCGCGTCGCTCGCTGCGGCTGGTTGAGATCCTCCGCAAGCTGAGTCCTTTGCCCGTGTCGACATGGGACGAAAGCGGCTCGACCATCGCCGCCCAACGCGGCCGCGGGCCCGACCCGTCCCTCGACGCGCGCGCCGCCGCCGTCATCCTTCAGGAATACCTGGATGCCCAGACGCGCGCGTAGGCCTCGTCTCTGGCCGTGGATCATCGTCCTCACCTTGGGCTGCCTCATCGTCGGGCTCGCCGCGAGTGCCGGGTTCGCGGGGCGATCGGCAAGCCTCGGCCCCCCGTCGTCGACCCTTCCAAGCTGGCAGGCCCCACTCCTGGGGGCGTATCTCGTCCTGCGGCAGGAGGCTCTCGACTCACCAGCCGGTGACACCGGCGCGGCAGCCACCCTCGAGATCGAACCGGGCGAGACGGCCTCCGACGCAATCGATCGCCTCGCGCAGGCGGGAGTCGTCCAGGAACCTTCTCTTCTGCGCGCTTACCTGCGCTACAAGGGACTCGACTCCGGGATTGAGGCGGGCCGCTATTCCCTGCGCGGCTCGCAGACGGTGCGCGACATTGCCGAGGCGCTCCAGGCGGCGGGAGACAGCCGCTACACGCTCGTCATCGTCGAAGGGTGGCGACGTGAGCAGATCGCCCAGGCCCTCGGCGCGCTTGGGCTGTCCTTCTCGCCGGGAGACTTCCTCGCCGCCACGCGGCGCCCTCCCCCGGGAGTCACACAAACGGCGTCCACGCTGGAAGGATTCTTGTTCCCCGACACCTACCGCCTGGACCCGCGCTGGACCGCCGATCAGGTGGTGGCGATCATGCTCGACACGTTCCAGCGTCGTGTGGACTCCAACCTCCGGGACGGGTTCGATCGCCAGGGATTGACCCTCCTGGAAGCGGTGACGCTGGCATCGATCGTGGAGCGCGAGGCCGCGCTTCCCGAGGAGCGCCCTCTGATCGCGTCTGTGTTCTACAATCGCCTGTCGGCCGGGATGAAGCTGCAATCCGATCCGACGGTGCAGTTCGCCCTGGGGCTGCAGCCCGATGGAGAGTGGTGGAAGAGTCCCCTCAGCCTGGAAGACCTGGCCACCGACTCGGCCTACAACACGTACGTCTACGGAGGTCTGCCGCCAGGGCCGATCGCCAATCCCGGGCTCGACTCTCTACGGGCCGTGGCTCGACCGGCTGACACCCGCTTCTACTATTTCCGGGCCGCATGCGATGGGCTTGGCTCGCACGTTTTCGCATTCACGTTCGAAGAGCATCTGCAAAACGCCTGCCCGTAGTCGGTCTGTTGGCTCGGCTCCAGACAACTTCACGCACGGGCTCCGTCCAAAAGCCACTATAATGAAGCGCTCGTTCTTAAGGCGGTGAGGGCCCGTCTTCCGTGACGGCCGCTCCAGCGGCCGAACTATGCCCAACCAGCCGATGGCATGGCCGAGCTCCTGCGGCGTGCTGCGGCTCGGACGCGTCCGCAGCCCGGGAGAGACTTCGCTTTCCGGGCGCGTGCGCTTGTTGACGGTTCTTGCGAGAGGCGATGCGATCCGCGGGAAGAATGCTCCAGGTGCGTCCCCAGGAGGTTGCGCTCGTCGCACTCACCGCGGGCATGTTCGCGGCCGTCCAGGCGGGTCAGGGCCTTGGGGCCAACACCGCAGACGCCCTGCTTTTCCGCCGGTTTGGTGTCGAAGCCCTGCCGCTCCTGTTCATCGTTCTGGGCGGCGCGACCTTCGTCGTCACGCTGGCTTACAGCGCGGCCCTCAGCCGAGTCGATCCGAGCCGCCTTTCGGCCTGGCTCCTCGCAGGCTCGGCAGGGCTGCTGATCGTGGCCAGGGCCGCCGCGGCTGTGACGCCCTCTGCGCTGTATCCCGTCCTGTGGCTGCTTGTCGGCCTGACCGGCGCCCTCATCGGCACGCTCATCTGGAATATCGCCGGCGATCTCTTCGACGCGCGCCAATCGAAGAGGCTGTTCCCCCTCCTTGCCAGCTCCGGGATTCTGGGCAGCGTGGTCGGGAACTTGATGACGGGTTCTTTGGCTCGGTCGCTCGGAACAGAGAATCTTCTCCTCGTCGACGCAGGTTTGCTGTCGATGGCGGCGCTGCTCGTCCGGCCGGCCTGGCGTCAACGTGCGGCCGTTCTTCCCCGCCGGCGAAGGCGGCCATCGCTGCTGGCAGAGCTTCGGTCGGGTCACGACTACGTCATGCGGTCGCGGCTCATGCGGTTGACGGCCGCGGCCGCGATCTTGTTTTCGGTGGCCTTCTTTCTGGTCACCTACCCTTTCAGCCGCGCCGTCGCACTCGCGTTTCCCGATGAGGCCTCGCTGGCCGGATATCTCGGCCGATTCTCCGGGCTCGTCACCGCAGTGACGTTCGTCGTGTCCTCCTTCGTCGCGAGTCGGCTGTACGCGCGGGTTGGCGTGGTCAACTCGGTCCTGATCCTTCCGGTGATCTACCTGGCCGGCTTCGTCTTGTGGCTGGTCCGATTTGATCTTGCGACGGCCGCCGCGTTTCGTTTCGCCCAATTGACGGTCCTCGGCGGGCTGGCGGGCGCGGCCTACAACGCCCTGTTCA
>DASSGB010000103.1:0-6830 GCA_035693825.1 Anaerolineales bacterium | reverse complement strand
CTACTTCCAACTCGTGACCCCGATGCAGGAGTGACTTGCCCGGAGTCCCACGGAGGCGCGCCGAGCGTCGTTGAAGCTGCCTGAAGACGCACGACCCCGCACCTGGAGGGGCTGCGTGCCCCGGCCGGTTCGGCATGCCTTGACCACGCCGGGGTAGGCTCTCAGCCGGGCAACCGAAAACACACGGCCCCTCTCTACGAGGGGCCGTGTGGCCTGCGTGGCGGGAACCGGCCGGTTTAGTAATCGGGCATCGGCGGCGGTGCCGGCTTATCCTTCTCGGGGACTTCGGTGACCAGAGCTTCTGTCGTCAGGATCATGGCCGCGATCGAAGCGGCGTTCTCCAGAGCGCCCTTGGTCACCTTGGCCGGGTCGATGATCCCGGTCTTGACCATGTCGACGTACTCGGCCTTGAGCACGTCGTAGCCGAAGTTCTTGTTGCCCTTCTCGGCCTGCATGCGCCGCACGGTCTCGATGACCACCGCGCCATCCTGCCCGGCGTTCTCGGCGATCTTGCGCATCGGGACTTCCAGTGCGCGCCGCACGATGTTGACGCCAACGTTGGCGTCCTCGTTGTCGCCCTTGAGGTCTTTGATCGCCTCCAGGGCGTTGATCAGCGCCACCCCGCCGCCCGGGACGATGCCTTCTTCCACGGCGGCGCGAGTCGCCGACAGGGCATCCTCGACGCGGTGCTTCTTTTCCTTCAGCTCGGTCTCCGTCGCTGCTCCCACGCGGATGACCGCCACGCCGCCGGAGAGCTTGGCCAGGCGTTCCTGGAGCTTCTCCTTGTCGTAGTCGCTGGTGGACTTGTCGATCTCGACCTTGATCTCCTCGATCCGGCCCTTGATCTTGGCCGGCTCGCCCTTGCCTTCGACGATGGTCGTGTCTTCCTTGGTGGCCACGATTTTGGTGGCGCGGCCCAGGTCCGAGATGGTCACGGACTCCAACTTGCGGCCGAGCTCCTCGGTGATGACCGTGCCGCCGGTGAGAACGGCGATGTCTTGCAGCATCGCCTTGCGGCGATCGCCAAAGCCGGGGGCCTTGACCGCCACGACGTTGAGCATGCCCCGCAACTTGTTCAACACCAGCGTGGCCAGCGCCTCGCCGTCGACGTCCTCGGCAATCACGATCAGCTCGCGCTTCCCGATCTGGACCAGTTTCTCCAGGATGGGGACGATGTCGGTGGCGGCGGAAATCTTCTTGTCGTGGATGAGGATGTACGGCTCTTCGATCTTGGCTTCCATGTGCTCGGGGTCGGTGACGAAGTAGGCCGAGATATAGCCGCGATCGAACTGCATGCCCTCGACGTACTCGGTCTCGAATTCCAGGCCCTTGGACTCCTCGACCGTGATGACCCCGTCCTTGCCCACCTTGTCCATGACCTCGGCGATCAGGTTGCCGATTTCCTTGTCCTGGGCCGAGATGGCGGCGACGGAGGCGATTTCGTCCTTCTCGGTCACGTCGATGGCCGAGCTGGCCAGCGCATCCGAGACAGCCTTGGCCGCCGCTTCGATCCCGCGCTTGAGCAGCATCGGGTTCGAGCCGGCCGCCAGATTCTTCAGTCCCTCGTTGACCATGGCATGAGCCAGGACGGTGGAGGTGGTCGTGCCGTCACCGGCGATATCGTTGGTCTTGGTGGCGGCTTCCTTCAACAGCTGGGCGCCCATGTTCTCGAAGGGGTCTTCCAGCTCGATTTCCTTGGCCACGGTCACGCCGTCGTGGGTGATCGTCGGTGAACCGAACTTCCGGTCCAGGGCCACGTTGCGGCCCTTGGGGCCGAGGGTCGTGGCCACGGCCATGGCCAGGACGTCCACTCCGGCCTTCAGCCTGCGGCGTGCGTCCTCAGCGAATGCTAGTTGCTTGGCAGCCATCTTCGAATTACTCCTGTTGAGATTGGATCACGCGGTAGGGTCGGATGGACGTACCTACTCGGCCAGGACGGCCAGAATATCGCTCTCGCGCAGGATCAGCAGCTTCTCGCCTTCCACCTTGATTTCCGTTCCGGCGTACTTGGCGAAGAGCACCTTGTCCCCGGCTTTCAGCTCCATGGGAATGCGCTTTCCGTCTTCGTCCCGAGCGCCGGGACCAACCGCCAGGACCTCGCCCTTCTGGGGCTTCTCCTTGGCCGTCTCGGGCAAGACAATACCGCTGGGCGTGACTTCTTCCTGCTCCAGCGGTTTCACCACGAGACGGTCGGCCAACGGCTTCATGTTGAGCTTCATGCGAACCCTCCTCTGGGTTGATTCCGAGTTTGATTGCTGGCCAGAAAAAGCGCGATGTTAGCACTCAGAATGGAGGAGTGCTAACCGCTGGTCACAGTTTACACAAGAGGGGTTGAGGCTGTCAAGGGGGAAGTGGAAGGGCTGTCAGCTGTCAGCTGCCGGGACCCGCGAAACCCGGGCTGACTCCTGATGACTGAAGACTGCCGGGCGGAAGCTACGCGGGCGCGGGTGTGAGCGTCGGAGTTGCCGTCGGCGTCTGAGTCGTGTTCGGCGCAGGCAATCCGCCAGCGCAGAGACCCCGGTTCTCAGCCACAATCCCGGCCACAATGGGATCGCTGCCGTAGGCCGCCATGACCTGTTGCAGCAGATCTTCGGCCCGGCCGCAGGCGTTGGGATGCCCGGCGGTGCCTCGGAACGACACCAGGACCGAGGCGTAGGTGTAGTAGTACTCGAGCGTGCCATCACTCAGCGGCAGGCCCGGCACGGCCCCCACGCTTTCCGGCGGCTGGCCCCCCTCGCACCGAAAGACCTTGATGTCGCAGAGCAGGGCGCCGGCTTCCTCTTCGGTGCAGCCTTCGACAGCGCAGCGCAACACGTCCACGGCCGTCTCGTAGTTGCGGGCTTTGAAGAAGATGATCCCCAGGCGTCCGAAGATGTCGGGCGAGGTCGGATGGATCGCCAGGGCGCGCTCGACGTTGATGGCGGCGATGAAGAACTCACCGTCCTGGAGATAGGTGCGGCCGATGGCCAGGTAGGGCGTTGGATCGGCGATCTCGAGCTGAGCGTTGATGCGCGCCGCCGTGTCGAAGCTGTCCAGCGCCAGCTCCATCAGCGAGCGCCTCTCAGCTTCCGAGGTCGCCTTCACCGCCAGCTGCCGATAATTCGCGCCGATCAGCAGGTAGAGGTAGGTGAAGTTGGGATTGATGTCCGCCGCCGCCCGGTATTCCTCGATCGCCTGCCGGTAGAGGCCGTTGGATTCCAGCACGGTGCCGTAGACGCGATGGACGTCCATCGTCAGCGGATTGAGGGGGTCGGCCTGGTCGGAAGCCTGCTCGGCGATGTCCAGCGACTGGACAAACTTCTGCTGATCGAGAAGGATCTCGGCGTAGAAGGCCTGCGCCAGGCTGCTTCCCGGATCCAACTGGAGGGCCCGGATGGCGGAGGCCTCCGCTTCCTTCAGCAGACGATCGGCCTCGATTCCCGCCAGATCCGTCGCGGAGGACCAGTCGTAGACCAAAGCACGAATGGCCTGGACGAACGCGTCGTCGGGTGCCGCGAGGACTCCCTGCTCGATCGCCTGACGGGCGTCCGCCAGGCGCGCCCTCCGTTCCTCGGCGGTCGTCATGAGGGCGCTGGAGTAGGTTTGGATCCGGGCCAGTTCGGCCCACAGATGCCCGTCCTGCGGCGCGACGGCGACGGCCTGCTGATACGCGTCGATCGCTGCCGTCAGCTTGCCGGCGGAGAAGTTCGTCCGCCCCTCCTCGGCGTGCGAGGATGAGGTCCGCGTGGGAGTCGCGGTCGCCAAGAACAGAGGCTGGACGCTCTTGGTGACCAGGACGGCGCGTGTCAGGAGCACACCGCTGCCGATGACCGCCAGATAGGCCAGAATTCTCCAGGGGTTGCTGGCGCGTCGTTCGCCGCCAAGGTGCAGGCGATCGCCCGTCAGTCGCATCGGCCCCGAGGCACCCGATCAGTCCCCGTCTTCGGAAGCACGCGGCGTAGGCGTAGGCTCGACGATGCCGCAGATCACCAGGCCTTCTGTGGCATTGGCCACGGCGATTTCGTCGTCGGGGACGCCGAGCAGGAGGGCCTCAAAGATCGGGATGGCTTCCTCGCAGCGATCGCTCTTGGCCATCGCCAGACCCAGGGTGTAATAGAAACCGACGATGCGAGGCTCGCCGGAAAGCCGCTCGCCCAGGACGGCCACACCGGCGGCGGTCTGCCCGCCTCTCACTGCGAGGTTGAGTTCCTCAATCGCCTTCTCGTACTCGCCGTTCTCGTAGAGCAGCACTCCCAGGTCGCCGTGCAAGCCGGCATTGGAAGGGTCCAGCGCCATGGCGTCGGCCGCATATTGGCTGGCTTTGCCGTATTCGCCGAAGCGCGCGTAGGCTTTGGCGATGAACTGGAGCGGCTCGGGATTGGTCGGGGAGAGCGCGTTGGCGTTCAAATAGGACTGCACCGCCTTTTCCAGGTCGGGCGGATCCTGGTTGATGTGCATGTTCCCCATGGCGAAATGCAGCCGCCAAAGGTTGGGATGCAGGCTGAGGGCGCGTTCGTACGCCTGGAGCGCCTCCAGGTAGTTACCCGTCGATTCCAGAACGTAGCCCAGCGCTCGCTGGGCTTCCACCGAGTTGGGATCCAGGGCCACGGCGCGCTCGGCTTCCTCCAGCGCCCGACGATAATCACCCGAATTCAACTGCAGATACTGATCGATGAGGATCTCTGCCAGATAGGCATGTGCCAAAGTGGAGTTGGGATCGGAGGCCAGCGCCCGCTCGACCTCCTCCTGCGCTTCGACCAGTCGGTCGGCGCCTTGAAAGTCGAGCGTCCAGCCCAGGACCGCCCGGGCAGCGGCCGAGCCCGGGTCGATCAACAGCGCGTTGCGCGCATTCGTCTCGGCCTCTTCATACTCTCCGGCGAAGACCTGGACCCTGGCCAGCGCGATATAGAAAGCCGCTTCCTGAGGATTGATTTCGATGGCACGTTGATAGGACGCGGCCGCCTGGTCCAGCTTGCCGGCCTGGAAGAGGCTCTCGGCCTCCAGGACGTACGTGGCGGGACTGCGCGTCGCGGTGGGGGTCGGCACGAAAAGCGGGGGCACCTGCGGCACGAGCACCCGCTCCACGTAGATCGCTCCGCCGATCAGCAGGACCAGGGCGCCGATGCGCCAAGGATTGACGCGCCGCCGCTTTCTGCGCACGTTCCACTTGCTGCCGCTGAGATACATGGGATCAGACCAGGGAGACCGGCATCTTACCGCGCCCGGGAGTGACCGTCAAGTCAGTGGAGCGCCATGCGGCAGTTTCCAGTCTCCAGTTTCCACAAGGGGTGGAAACCGGGAACTGGAAACTGGCAACCGGGAACTGGTACAATGCCGCCGATGTCCGACCAGGAAACCTCCCCAGAAGCGACCCAGCCGTTGCCCGGTCGCGCACGTGCGTTGTGGCGCCGCGTGCGTTGGTTCGCGTTGCTGTTGGTTGTGGCGATTGTCTTTGCCTCCGCCGGCGGCTATGTGGCCGGTCAACAGTTGAGGCGGGCGGAGTTGGCCAGCGATATCGCACGCACCGTCGAAGAACAGTTTCAGCTTGGGCTTCAAGACCTGGATTCCGGCCGATTCGAGATTGCCCGTCAACGCTTCGAGTACGTCATCCGCCTCGATCCCGCTTACCCGCTGGCCGCAGAGAAACTGGCGGCCGCATTGGTGGGGATGAACGCCCCCCTGGCCACGTTCGCACCCGTGGCCACGCCCACACCCAACCTCGCTCCCGTCGAAGATCTGTTCGCCCAGGCGCTGGCGGCCTACGAAAAGCAGGACTGGGACACCACCATCGACACGCTGCTCGCCATTCGGGCGAAAGATCCGGACTACCGCGCCGTCGAAGTCGACGGGATGATGTATTCCGCGCTGCGCAACCGCGGCCTGCATCGCATCCGAGATGAGGCTCGCTTGGAAGAGGGCCTGTATGACCTCTCGCGCGCCGAGCGCTTCGCCCCGCTCGACAACGACGCAGAGCTGTTTCGAGGCTGGGCGCAGCTCTACTTGCAGGCCAATTCCTACTTCGGCGTCAATTGGGCCCAGGCCGTGTTCTACTTCGCGCAAGTGTACGTGGTCTCCCCGTACATCACCAACGACGTCTATCTAAAACTGGCGACCTCAGCCCAGCGTTACGGCGACGAACTCATCATGGCCAACGACCCGTGCGCCGCCGAGGAGCAGTACTACCAGTCCCTGCTGGCCTGGGAAAACCCCGATCTGGCACCGACGGCCACCGAAGCCTGGGAACGTTGCGAAGATTCGCAACGCCCGCCGCCGCCCCAGCAAACGGCTGGACCATCGCCGACGCCCACTGAGACACCCACACCCGAGGGATCCGGCGGGGGTGGCGGGGGCTGACCGTGGCGGTCGCCCCGCTGGCTATCGCCTACTGGCTGCACATGGCCGCGACCGTCGTGTGGGTCGGCGGTCTGGTCTTCCAGTCCGCGATTCTGGCTCCCTCCCTGCCCCCTGACTCAGATCTCCTCGAGCGGGTTCGCCGGCGATTCGAACCCCTGGCTTGGTTGAGCCTGGCGGTTCTGATCGGGACCGGCCTGATTCAGATGAGCGCCAGCCCCAACTACAGCGGCCTGCTCTCGATACGAAACGGGTGGTCGGCGGCGATCCTTGCCAAGCACGCCGCGATCGGCGTCATGGTCCTAGCGGCCGCGTATCAGACATGGGCTGTGCAGCCGCGGTTGGCGCGGCTCCAACTCGCGCTCGCGGCCGGGCTCGGCACGCCGGAAACGAAACTGCTTCTCCGCCGAAGGCGCGCCTTGCTGAACTTGCAGACGGCGACCTCGGTGCTGGTCCTGGCCCTGACGGCGATCGCCCGCAGCATGTAATCCATCCGACCT
>DASSGB010000102.1:0-20721 GCA_035693825.1 Anaerolineales bacterium | reverse complement strand
GTCGAGCTTGAGATGGAAACGAAGCCTGAGGAAGTCCTGGCAGAGATCGAAAGGCTTCAGCGGCGGGTCCTTCGGCCCTACAAGCCGGCGCGGCCAAAGGCGAGGCCTGCCTAGATCACCCGGCCTCCGGGTTGGATGGCTCCGCTGGGGCCGCCGGGAGTCGGCGAGGGAGGCGAGGCCATCTGGAGGCTCTGGGTAGCCTTCGAGCAGAAAGCCCGCCAGGTAGCCTTCATATCAGTCGATGACCAAACGACTGGGGAGCCAAGAGTTGCACCGGCCACCGACGAGAACGTGAATCGCAATGGCGGCGTTGGCTGAGCCGCCCGGACGACCGTGGTGTGCATGCCCTTGGCTGCTGTGCAGCGCGCTTTCGGGCAGGTTGCCTTCCCAGCCGGCCCGAAGCGAAGCCCCTCGCATCTTCCTTATAGATCGGCGGGTTCCACAGGCTTTGTTGTGTCCGGAAAGGTGCCTCGGGCGGTGCACCAGGGGCGTCGCAGGGCGCGTGGGCGCACGGGGCTGTCGGGATCGTGAAATTCCTAACACCAGCCGGCTGGTACTTTCGGCCCAGGAGCCGATCGAGCCGTAACGTAACGGCCACCTGCCCCGACCGTTAAGTTAGGTCAGGCAGACGCCGGGGCCTTCTCTCTGCCTGAAGCCGGAAAGAACCAGAGAACCGCCGCACCATTCGACGGCCCTTAGGAGCGAGGGGCTGATTCATTGAAATCGAGCGATACGGTCTCCCAACGCCATGACGTGAAGGCCGGAGCCGGGTCCGGGCGGCAGATCGCCTCGCTCGAGTCCGGACTGTCGTTGATCGGCTTCCTGGCGGTCGGCGCGAGTGGGATCGTGGTCAACACCTTGCTGCTGGCCGTGCTCGCCGAATCGGCCGACCTCCACTATCTCCTCGCCGCCGCGCTCGCCACCCAGGGCTCCACGCTGTGGAATTTCGCCCTCCATCATGCCTTCGTCTTTCGAGGACGGGCCCCTCGACGTCCGCTGCTGGGCCGGATCGCGCGCTATCTGCTGGTCAACAACGCCGCGCTGCTGATCCGAGGGCCGATGCTGGCCGCCCTCGTGTCGTGGTTGGGTATCCACTACCTCACCGCCAACCTGCTCACCATCATCAGCCTGACCCTGCTGCGCTTCCTGCTGGCCGACCGCTGGATCTGGCCTCGAGAGGAGCCGGGACTCGAGGCGCCTCTCCGGCACGCGTACGACATCCACGGCATCCTCAGCGTCGACTCCATCGTGGCCCTGCCCGAGCTGGCGCATTTTCGTGTGCCCACGCTGGATCGCAAGGCCGACATCGAAGTCCATCTTGGGCCGCCGCCGGGGGAGATGGACTTCGCGCACGGGGTCCACTATCACGACGGATTCGGCCCATTCGGGTTTCGGCTGTGGCTGAAACGTGCAGGGTCATTCAAGGTGTGGGTGTCCCCCCTCGTGGCGCTGTCTCCGCACGTCCTTTACACCAATGTCGTCGAGCCGATCCTGCGCTGGTCCTTCGTGGAGCGCGGCTATGCGCTGGTGCACGCCGCCTCGATCGCCTTCGACGGCCGGGCGGCCATGATCACCGCGCCGACCGATACGGGGAAGACGACGACCATCCTGCGCGCCCTGCAGAGTCAGTCCTGGACGTTTCTGTCCGACGATATGAGCATACTGTCCCCGGACGGAGTCGTTCGAAGCTTTGCCAAACCGCTGACGATCAGCGCCCACACCTTGCACGCCGTTCCCACCGCGCGGCTGGACTTCTCGGAGCGCATCGCCCTGGCCATCCAGAGCCGCCTTCATTCGCGCGACGGCCGCCGCTTTGGCCTGCGCCTGGCGGAGCTGGGGCTGCCCGCGGCCACGATCAATTCCGTGGTGCAGTTCCTGATCCCGCCACCGAAATATTCCGTGAGTCGTTTGATCCCCGAGGTGCGGCTCTCGCGTGAGGCGAGCCTGAGCCTGGTCGTCGTCCTGGCGAAGGGCCCCGATCGTCAGGAGCGCTTGTCGCCCGCAGCCCTCCTGCGCACCCTGCAGGAGAATGCCGAAGACGCGTACGGCTTCCCTCCGTACCGGTCGCTTGAGGGATTCTTGAGTCGCGACGGCGACTTGGATTACCATTGGGCCGAAAGAGAGATCGTGCGGCAGGCGTTGCACCAGGCCTCGGGGATCCGCCTGTCCAGCGAGAAGTATCGATGGTGGAAGAGTCTGCCTTCCTTGTTCAGAGCCCACGAACCCGTTGCCGCCGAAGCGATGGCCACTCCTCGCGCCTTGGCCAGTGAACCGCAAAACCCGGCCTGACCCCGAGCCACCTGTCCGGCCTTCAGCCTCCTTTGTTGCTCGACGGGCGCTGGCGGTCGCGGCGCTCGCTCTGGCCGGCCTCGGCTGCGGCCTGGCGGACATCTCATTCCTCAACAGGACCGATTCCCGCGAGGCCGATCCGGATCTCGCCGCCGACACGGGCGTCGCCCAGGGGGATCCCCAGAGCCTTCTGGAACAAGGGATTGCTGCATACCGCAATGCGGACTTCGTCGCCGCGAAGAGTCTCCTGGACCGCGCCATTGCCCTGGAACCGGAAGACGCCGAGGGCTACTACTACCGGGGCCGGACTTCCTATAAACTCGGCGATCTCGAGCAGGCCCTGGCCGATTTCGATACGGCCATCACCCTGGCGCCTCAGCACGCCGGGGCCCATTATTACCGCGGGCGCGTCTTCTATCGCGCCGGAAGGCATGAGGAGGCGGTGGAGGCGCTGGGCCAGGCCGTTGTCCTCGACCCGCAGAACGCCCAGGCCTACCTGTATCTCGGCCGGGCGCTCTACCGGCTCGAGCGCTACGAGGTGGCCGCCGAAAGCGAAACCCAGGCTATCGCTCTCCAACCCGATTTGGCCGACGCCTACTACTATCGCGGCCGTGCCTACTACAAACTGGGCCGATACTACGAGGCCGCGGCGGAGATGGATCAGGTCATCCGCCTCAACCCGGAGCACGCCGGGGCGTATTACTACCGGGCCAGGTCTTACGCCAAAGTGGATGCGATCAGTCGCGCCGTGGAGGACCTGCAGCGCGCCCTCACCCTGACCATCTCGGACAACATGAGGCTGAGAGCCGAGGCCCTTCTCGACGAGCTTCAGCCTTGACGACGGGACAAATCCCTTCGTCGCGCCTGGAGCCTCTCGCGTCTGAACCGGAAGTCGCCACGCGCCTCGCCGCCGCCCCGTCTGCGGCGCGGCTGCTACCACGCGCACGAATTCGGCTATCGAGCATGGCCACCCGCCGTGCTCTGATCGCCGCCGTCGTCCTCCTCGGGGCCGGCTTGCGGCTGACCGGCCTGGGAGCCGTCGGCCTGAACAGCGACGAGGCGGTGTACATGGGCCAGGCCGCGGCCATGGCCGAGGCTCCCGAACTCGAAGACCTCTTCCCCGTCTTTCGGGCGCATCCCCTTCTCTCCCAATCGATTCTGGCGGTCCTGTTCCGATTCGGCGTCAGCGACGTCCTCGGCCGATGGCTGGCGGCGCTCTTCGGCGTGGGCACGATCCTGCTCGCCTACCGCGCCGGACAGCGCCTCTACGGATGGTGGGCAGGCTGGCTGGCGGCCCTGTTGCTGGCCGTGATGCCGTACCACGTGATCGTTTCCCGTCAGTTTCTGCTGGACACCCCGATGGCGTTCTTCGCCACCCTGACCCTTTCCTTTCTCGCCGACTACGCCACAGGCGAAGAACCATCGCGCCTGTACGCCGCCGGAGCCGGGATGGGCCTCGTGTTTCTCTCCAAAGAGACGGGGCTGGTGCTGCTCGCCGCGGTGTACGCGTTCCTGGCTCTATCTCCGGGCCTGCGCGTCCGCTTTCGAGAACTGGGCCTTTCGCTGCTCGTCTTCGGATTGGTGGTCGCGCCGTACCCGCTGACGCTCTCCCTGGCGGGGGGCGCCGGGGCAGGTCGGGCACAGCAGTATCTGATCTGGCAGCTCTCGCGCCGGCCCAATCACGATTGGACGTTCTACCCTGAGGCGGTCGCGCCCTCCATAGGCCTGGCGCTGCTGGCGGCCGCGGCGCTCGGCTACTTTCTGCTGAGGCGGGAGAACTCGCGCAAGGAAGTCTTGTTGGCGACCTGGGTCGTTGTCCCGGTCGTCTTCTTCCAGCTGTGGCCGGTGAAGGGCTTCCACTACTTGCTGCTGGTCGCGCCCCCACTGGCCATCGCCGCAGCCCGCACGCTCACCCGCTGGCCGCGGGTCGCGTCGCTCCGCCTCCTGGGGCGCGAGTTCCCCGCGACCTGGCCGCGCCTCGCTCTTGCGACGGTAGTGGCAGGCTCCCTGCTCCTCGCTTCGCTGCAGTTCTTGTTCGCCGGGCCGTCCGATCGCTTCCTGGCCGGTTCCGGCGGAGTCCCGGGTGGCCGTGAGGCGGGAGAGTGGATACGCCACAACACCCCCTCCGGGGCGACATTGATGACGATCGGACCGTCGATGGCCAACATCCTCCAGTTCTACGGCCACCGCCGCGCGCTCGGTCTTTCCGTCAGCCCGAATCCGCTCCACCGCAATCCGGCATACGAGGCCATTCGCAACCCGGACTTCGACCTTCGCACGGGCGAAATCCAGTATGTGGTCTGGGATGCGTACTCCGCTTCTCGTTCCACCTTCTTCTCGGACCGGATCCTGCGCTACGCCGAGAAATACGATGGCCGCGTGGTTCACGTCGAAACCATCGCGCTTCGTACCGCCTCCGGCGAGATCGCCTCGACCCCGGTCATCGTTGTCTACGAGGTGAGGCCGTGAAGCGGCTGCGCGCGCTGGCGGTGTTCGTGGTGCCTGTGTTGCTTGGCCTGTCGCCGGCTCCGCCGGCGCAGGTTGAGCCGGCCACGCCCATCCGCCATCTCATCGTGGTGATGCAGGAGAATCACACGTTCGACAACTACTTCGGCACCTTCCCCGGCGCAGATGGGATTCCCCCGGGGACCTGCATGCCGGTGGACCCCAACGATCCTCTCAACTCCGAATGCGTCGAGCCGTTCCCGATCCGCGATCTCCCCGTCCAGGACCTCGACCACAGCCGTCGGACGTTCGAGCTGCAGTACAACGACGGCGCCATGGACGGGTTCATCTTCGCCCTCGACGAAAGAAACCAGGACGGCCGTCTGGCCATGGGTTACTACGATGACCAGGAGCTGGCGTACTACTGGAACCTGGCCGAGGAATACGTCCTGTTCGATCGCTTCTTCAGCTCGGCCGGCGCCGGCAGCTTCCTTAATCATGTCTTCTGGGTCACCGCCGGTCCGGGAAACGGTCGGGACAAGCCCACGCCGGAAGGCATGGGAGACTACCCGACCATCTTCGACCGGCTGCAAGCCGCGGGCATTTCCTGGAAGTTCTATATCGACAACTACGAGCCCGGACTGGACCACCGCGACCTGGTGGAAGGTCGGCCGCGGCCCGCGCAGGTGGAATGGGTCCCCCTGCTCAGCATGCCGCGTTATCTCGAAGATCCCGAGCTGTACTCGAGGATCGTCGACCTGGACGAGTACTTTGAGGATCTGCGCGCGGGAACGCTCCCGGCCGTGTCGTATGTGAAATTCATCGGCGCCAGCGAGCACCCCCCAGGCGGCCTTCAGGCCGGGCAGCAGGCCACCCGGGCCATGATCCAGGCATTGATGCAAAGCGACAGCTGGGAAAGTTCCGCGTTCTTGCTGACCTACGACGACTGGGGAGGCTGGTATGACCATGTCGCCCCGCCCCAGGTCGACGAGGAGGGCTACGGCTTTCGGGTCCCGGCGCTGCTCGTCAGCCCCTATGCGCGGCAGGGTTTTATCGATCACACCACGCTGGACTACACGTCGATCCTGCGTTTCATCGAGGACAACTGGAGCCTGGAGCCGCTGACGGCCCGCGATGCATTCGCCAACAGCATCGCCGGCGGCCTCGATTTCAGCCAGCCGCCTCGCCCGCCGCATCTGGTGCCCTCCCAGCGCCGGGGGACGAATGAGGCACAGGGCATCAACCCGACGTTCAACGCTCTCGCCTACATCGCGACCTTGGGGATCACCGTTGCGGCTCTGATCTGGGGCCGCCGCCTGATCCCGGCTCGGTGGCGCGCCCGTTTTGGAATTGAAACGTCGGCAGGCCGGGAGGTCGAGCACTGAAAGCACGGCGATGGATGACACTGGCGTCGCTGGCCGCGCTCCTGGTCCGCCCCGGTCCGTCCGGCGTCGCCTTCCATCGGGAATCCGGGCGACTCGGTCAACCAGAGCCTTCGATCGAGGTGCGAAGCGTCCCGGCTCTGCCCGGACTCGAGTTCCGGCTCTTTCGTCCTTGCTCGCTGTACATTCCCCCCGGCCGAAGCGCAGCCGACTACTGTTTCTCGGGCGAAGTTCCGGAGCCCGAATCCTGGACGTTCACCGCGAACGATCAGGGGATCGCCCGACTCGAGGGTCCGGCGCCCGGTCTGTATCACCTGCAGGTGCGCGGCTGGGAAGCGAGCAGCGCTAAGGAAAAGGCCGAGTTTGGGCGCTGGGAAGATGATGTGTTCACCCCCGAAAGGCCGGTCGTCCTGACCTCCGGACTGCAGCTCGTCGTGGGGATGAATATCCTCCGCCAGATTCACCTCGAATTTCGAGGCCCGGCCGAGGATCCCATTTCGGCCGGGCGCGTTTCGAGTGTGGTCGTGCGCAGCAGCTTCGGCTCGTTTCTGACGCTCGAGGGCGAGGGCCCGCATTGGGTTCTCGCCGAACGAAGTCTGCGGCGCGATGCCGGGCTCGAATCCGTCCTAGTCGTCTATGCCGTCCAGAGAGTCGTCGTCGACGGCGGAAACGTCGTCAATCGGGGACAGCTTCGGCTCGTGGCCGAGCCCGGGACCGAGGCCTGGACGCTGCCGCTTCTCCTGTACTCGGCCCGCATTGAACCTCGCGACGCTCTTTTCGGCGGACCCGTGGCAGGCAACGTCGTCCTCGAGTATCCCGACGGTCGACGTGAGGAGTTGCCCGCGGGTAACACGGGGACGGTGGAGGTGCCCGATCTGGCCCGAGGCAACTACCGAGTATGGGTAGAAGGCGGGCTGGGGATCGTCCTGCCGACCATCATGGTTCTGTCCCGCGATCAGATCGTCCGGCCTCCGGTCATCACGTATCTCGACCTTGGCGTTCTTCTGGGGGGCGGACTCGGCCTGATCCTGGGTCTCTTGTTCGCCGGGAGACCGTATCTGCTGCTTGCCGCGCGCGAGCGCCTGGCGCGCAGTGTTTCCCGCACCGCTCGCCAGGTGCAGGGCGAGGAAAGGCCATCCGCATGAGGCGCCGGATCGCATCGGCTTGCGCCACATGGCTGGCCGCCGCGTGTCTCACGGCTGCCTGGCCGCATCCTTCGCTCGCGCTTGCGCCTTCTCCTTCGGTCCAGACACCGCCGATCCCTCTGCTCGCCTACTACTACATCTGGTTCGATCCGGGTTCGTGGGATCGAGCCAAGTCCGATCTACCTCTGCTCGGCAGCTACTCCAGCAGCGATCCGGAGGTCATGCGCCGGCATGTCCAGTGGGCCAAGGAAGCAGGCATCGACGGTTTTATTGTGAGCTGGAAGAGCACGGACACATTGAATGCCCGTCTGGAGTCGCTCGTCTCCATCGCTTCCGAGGAAGATTTCTCCCTGGCCATCATCTATCAGGGCCTCGATTTCGAACGCGACGCACTGCCCGTGGATCGAGTCGTCGAGGACCTGAAATGGTTCGTCGCCCGTTTCGGCGGGAATCCCGTGTTCCAGCTTTTCGGCAAGCCGCTGGTCATCTGGTCGGGCACCTGGGAATTCTCCGACGAGGAGATCGCCCTTGCGGCGCGTGAGCTGGAAGGAGAGATCCTGTTCCTGGCCTCGGAGCGTCAGGTGGACGAGTTGGAGCGCCGGGCGCAGTGGGTGGATGGGAACGCGTACTACTGGTCCTCCGTCGATCCGTTCGACACGCCCCGCTACGAGGAGAAGCTGACGGAGATGGGCGAGGTGGTTCACCGCTTCGGGGGCCTGTGGATCGCTCCGGCGGCCCCGGGCTTCGACGCCCGCCTGATCGGCGGTTCACGCATCGTCGAACGCAACGATGGCGATACTCTTCGTTCCCAGATGGCGGCCGCCCTCGCCTCTTCCGCGGACGCGGTCGGCCTCATCAGTTGGAACGAGTTCAGCGAGAACTCACACGTCGAGCCCAGCCGCAACTACGGGGCGCGCTACCTTGAAGTGCTGGCGGAATTGCGCGGTGGCCAGGTCCCCGACATCCCGACGTTCGACTCGGATGAGCCCGCCGCGACGGTGACCCCCTTCGATCCGGTGCGCCTGGCTCCGTTCCTCTTCCTCGGATCCCTGGCGCTCGGCAGTCTGGTGATCATCCTGTTCAGGCGTGTGCGCAGGTGAGAGCGGAAACATTCGTGAGCGTCCTGGCTCGAACGGCACCCCGATGGATGGTCTTGGCATGGCTGGCGTCTGCGTGTTCTTCCGCCGGCGCGCCTACTCCGCTTCCAACGGCAGGCGGAGGAACGCTGGGGACATTGGCGCCAACGGCTTCCATTCGACTGGGAGGCGCTCTGTCGTGCGCCGATCCTTTCGAGGGAGAGGACATCGCCTTCTCACTGGCCGGGTGGTCCGAGACGGACTTCTGCCGTCACAGCATCGACTTCGCCGAAGTCGTTTCGGGGGGCCAGCCGCGCGACGGAATTCCTCCCATCGATTCGCCCGTCTACGAATCGGTCGATTCGGCATCCGCGTGGATGGAAGACGGCTGGCCCGTGATCGCTCTCGTCGGCTCGCAGGAGGTCCTGGCTTTTCCGCTGCCCATCCTCGTCTGGCATGAGGTTGTGAACACCGTTATCGAGGAGACGCCGGTAACCGTGACCTATTCTCCGATGTCGGCTTCGGCGCGAGTCTTCGCCGGTCGCAGCTCATCCGGCACGCCGCTCGTCTTCGGGACGACCGGGAACCTCCGCTTCGGCAACTCGATCCTGTACGATCGCTCGATCGAATCATGGTGGCAGCAGCTCGGCGGCGAAGCCATCGCCGGGGAATCGGCGGGATCGGTCCTGGAGGCGTTCCCGGCACCGATTCTGGCCTGGTCGCGTTTCCGCGCCGAGTTTCCACAGGGGCGCGTCCTATCGCGGGAAACCGGAACGCTGCGCGATTACGGCCACTCCCCGTATGCAGGCATCGAAGGCTCCGCCGAACTCCCCACCCTGGTGCGCGCGTTTGTGGTGGGCGAAGGGGATGGCAGACTGGGACCGACGGATCGCGTCGTGGGTCTGCTGTCAGACTCAGGGGCGATCGCGTACCCGATGCAAGCGCTGGCGACGGCGCGGGTCGTCAACCACGAAGCGAATGGGCAGCCGATGGCCGTCTTCTGGCAGCCCGGTGCACTCTCGGTGACCGACGCCGCGCTCATCAGCGAATCGCGGGATGTCGGCTCGAGCGCCGTCTACCTTCGAGACCTCGAGGGCCAGGTGCTGACCTTCGAATGGTCGCAGGATGAAATCCGCGACCGTGAGACCGGCTCGACCTGGAGCCTGACCGGGCTGGCCGTCGCCGGCCCGCTTCAGGGCCGGCGACTCTCGCCGCTGGTCTCGGTGGAGGCGTATTGGTTCGCCTGGTCGGCGATCTATCCCGAAACGGCCATTTGGGCGCCGTGATCCCGGCACGCCTCCCCATCTGCCCGCTGCCCACTCGTCTCGACCTGCTCAGACGGAGTACCCCAGCCAGAGCCAAGCCGTGCTGATCAGTATGCCCGCCGCCAGGTAGCCGGTTCTTCGGCGAAGAACACCCACATCGGCGGACCGATGACCAAGAGGATTCCGGCCCATCGAGGCCGGCCCAATCCGTATGTGGCGAAAATGAAAAGGCAAGCGGCCGCGGACCCAACCCGCGGTCAGATGCGTTCCCGGATTCGCTTCAGACGAGGGATTGGCTTGGGAGGTCGCCTTAGCGTGCGATGTGACTCACGTAATCCACGGCACCCTGGCAGGCCGTGGTGAATTCAGTCGAAACCGAGCTCCACGAAATTCGGTCGTCCTTCTTCGCCGCCGCCTTCAAGGCTTCGGCCACGCATCCCGGGCCGGAGGCGTACGCCGCCAGGGTCAGCTTCCACATCTCTTCGTAGTTGCTGACCTCGCCGGGATGCTCCCGGGTCACATTGGAGACCATGCGGCCCGTCTGAGAGCAGTACGCCCGCAGGGTCTCGGCCAGGACGCCGATCCCTGCCTGCGCCACATCCAGGTCGATCCCCCACGGACAATCCGGGCAGTCGGCATTCACGCGGGCGAGGAGCGCGCCCCTCAGAAAGGAGCGCCGGTAGTTGGATTGATGAGAGTAGCCGCGGCCGCAGAATTCCTCACCCAGCGTCGCCGGGCAGAAGGAATCATAGAACGCCTTGTTCCACAGAAGGGTGTTGTCGGCGCCGAGTTCGGTCAGGTGCCCGAGTCCGAATTCGCCTCTTTCGAGATTCGACGCAGGCCAAAACTGACTCTCTTCCGAGATGACGCCCTTGATGGCCCTGGCGGGAACCAGCGAGGCGCGAGCCGCGTCGAGGATGGCTTCATCGAACTGGTTCTGCCATTCGTAGACGGCGCCCTGGGCCATTTCCGCCCCGCAAGCCGTCGGCATTCCGCCCTCGGTCAGACCGCCGTCTATGCACTCGCTGGTATCGACTTCGCCCACGGTAATAAGCGTTGCAGCCAGGTAGTGATACGTCACGTCGGACGCAATGCCTTCCGGTCCGTCGGTGGTCACCAGCCAGTTGGGAGGGTCCCCGATCGGCGGGAACGTATCCCAGGCGACGGCGCAAGCATCCACCGGCTCTCCTGCCCACTGTGAGCTCAAGACCTGCACCTGCCACGGCCCCGGGCCCTCCTCGGTTGGGTCCCCCGCGGACAGCACGCGCACACTGGCCTCAAAGACGACTTTGCGTTTGATGCCCGGAAACTCGAGCCAGAACTCGACTTCGATCCCGTCCGAGGACGTCTCCCTCAATGCCGCGGTGCACGGTGACCACGAACAAACCGTCTCGAGACTGCCCACGCTCACGTGGATTTCGTACGTCGAGGGCAACCTGCCCTCATCGCCAGCCTCGACGACCAGGTCCGGGATTACGGCGCATGCCTCAGGAACGGAGGTGGGAAGGCATTCGGAGAGGATCACCCAGAGCAGGGGCGGAGTCTCACCGGCCGGAGCGGTGGCTGGCCCTGGTGAGGAGGCCGCGAGAGAGGCAAGGGCCATGAGCAGGACGATGCCGAGCACTGCCGGTGGAACGTGCGCATCCGGCGCCCGCCCTGGATGCTCCACAACCCGATGCCCCTGGCTTCTATTCAAGTTGATGGCGGTCCGGGAGAGCCCAAACTCGTCGGGATGGGCCACTGACCAAGGAAGATGCTTTCCGGCCCCCCGTGGAAGGCCCCTTTCGCAACTATATCGGTCCAATCCACGCCTGTCAATTGGATTCCGGTGGGCAATTCCGGCTGCGCAGGGAACAAGATCGCCGCCCGTCCCAGGCCGGCCAACTCTTCCAGGCGGCGCTTCTGTTGGAGAGGTTTCAGATCGACAGTAGGACCATCGCGCCGAGCATGTAGAACGAGGCGTACTTGAACAACCCGAGGTTGACGCGGTCCGACGGCCGAACGGTGCTGCCGATGGCCAGCAAGAGCAGCCCCGCAGACAGGACGCCGAGCAGGCGAAGGAATCCCCACTCCACCCCGATCAAGAAGCCGGCGATGGTGATCGATACCGCGGCCAAAACGCTGGACATGGCGATCGTGGCCCGCGTGACGGGAAATCCGTAGACGGAGGGGAACGTTGGAATGCGCGCCGCCTGATAGTCGGAGAAATAGCGCATGGAATAGGTCAGGATGTGGGTGGGGATCCAGAACAACACCGCCAGGGCCAGCAGGACTCCCACACCGTCGACATAGCCGAGACCGAAAGTCCTCCCGGCCAGAATGGGCATACCTCCCGACACGCCGCCCCAGACGATGCTCCAGCAAGTCCGCCGCTTGAGCCACAAAGTGTAGACCACGACGTCAAAGAAGAGGCCGGCGAAGACGATGAGGCCGTACAGCGGGGACATGATGGCAGCCAGGCCCACGCCGACGATGGAAAGCACCAACCCGAGGCGCAGCGCTTCCTGAGGCCGAACGCGCCCGGATGCCAAGGGCCGATGATGCGTCCGGTGCATGACCGAATCGAGATCGCGGTCGTACCACATATTCAAGACCGTCGAGCCGGCAATGGCCGAGAACAGGCTGAGGCCCAATCCCAGGAAACTACTCCAATGCATCACAGGGCAGCGCGCGCTCATATACCCGGCTAGGCCGGTGGAGAGCAACAACATGGTCTGCAGAGACTTGGTCAATGGCCAGTACAGCCGCAGACGCTCAAACGGGGATTTCACCGAGGGCTCCTGGAGATCATTTCAACTCCCGCACGTCCTAGGGCTCTCTCACGCAACGGAAACCGACTCCCGGGCTGTAGTAAGTCGGTGTGGCGTTGTTTCGGACCCAGATCCGCACATCGACCTCGAACGAGTCCTTGGAGCCGCCGCGCATGTAGCGGTAGTGCTGCCCTTCGTACACGTCTCCCGTCCACTGCCAGACGTTTCCAGCCATATCGTACAGGCCGTAGGGGCTTGCCGCATCCAGCGTGACATAGCCGTCGTACGTTCTGCCGTTGTAGAAGCCGACGGGGCTGGTTCGTGACCCGAACGAACCCATATCCTCGAACGGGTCGCGGCTCGAGTAGAAGTTGGCGAGGTTGCGTGCGATGTCCTCGCCCCAGGGGAACGGACGATCGTCCTCGGAGCCGCGTGCGGCTTTCTCCCACTCCAACTCGCCGGGCAGCCGGCCGCCGGCGTCGCCGCAATAGCCCCACGCCCCGAACCAGGAGACGTTGGTCATCGGGTGGCTTTCATAACCGGGCTTGACGGAGAAAACCCCGCCGTCGAAGGTGAAACGCGAGGCCGGGTCGTCCAGCGGCACGTAAAGGTAGTCGGCCGGGGGAATCTCCACCTCGTGCTTCGCCGCGTGAAACGCATCTCCAGGATACGCACCGACGACTCCCGAGCCCTCGATCCTCAGTCTTCCCTGGGCGGTCGCCTCATTCAGAAAGGCGATGTACTGGGCCACGGTCACGTCCGTGACCATGATTTCGTAGTCGTAGTCGAGCGCAACGGGGTGATTCTGCTGCCCCGAGAGAAACTCCCCGGCGGGGACGAGCGCCCATGCATCCGGGCTGACTCCGGTTTCGAATTCGGCGATCGGCGCCTCCAGGTCGACGCCGCCGCACGCGGCCACTAGAGGCAGGACGGCCAGCGCCAGGATCGACCGCGCCTTCATGCCCTCACCTCGGCGACCGGATCACCGGCAGTCCACTCTTCGGTCCAACGCCCCCTCTTGCGAAGAAGGTCGACCAGGCGCCAGATCATGACCATCGCCAGGATGACGAGCAGCATGCCCAGCCCGATGTCGGCAAGCAACATCAGCGTGTTGACCAGCGGCTGCTGCGTCGCCTCGCTGATGAACAGGCGCTTCATCTCGAAGACGGTCACGGAAGCGAAGGCCAGGTCGGAGAAGACGATGATCCCCCAGCCGTAGAGTCGGCGCAGCCTGCCCTTCAGACCGATCATGTCGCCGTAGTAGAGAAGGATGATGGTGGCGACGATCGCCGACAGGATGTGCCAGTGGCCGGTGAGTTCGATGCGTTCTTCGCGGGCCGGCCACACCCGGAAGATCTCGTCCAGCCGGACAGCCATCAGGATACCGATCCCGCTGACCGTGAAGTTCATGAAGACCATCTGCCACAGGGGGCCGAACTTGAGGGGGTCGCGAACAAGGGCGCCGACCTTCTGCAGGAAAGTCGGCTTCGGAATGCCCCGGACTCCCTCCCGGATCAACTTTCCCCAGCCGAAGATCACCAGCATGAGCGCCCCGAGCATGGCCGGCGTGGCCCCGACGTAGATGATCATGTGGGCGATCGGTTCGAGAGGCGTGACCACGCCCCACACCCCGAGGTTCAGGACGATCGTCCCCAGGATCATGAGGGGCATGGCGATCTTGTGCAGGAGGCCTTTGAAGTCCAGCCATCGGCCGATGATCAGCGTGAGCATGATGGCGATCAGGGCCAGCATGATGTGCAGGTGCCCGATGACCGAATATTCCAGAGTCGTCTTCTCCGGGTAGCGGATGATGTTCTCGGCGAGAAACACCTCGAAACCGTTGCCGAAGTACGAGCCGGCGACGGCCCCGAAGCCGGCGGAGATGACGGTCGTCAGGGCCGTGGTGAAGAACGCCACGCGTTCGACGTCCACACCTTTCCTGGTGCGGGCATAGGCCGGATCCGGCTGGAAGACCTGCGGACTCCACGGCCACAGGCCGATGGTCAGCAGGACGCCGGCGAAGAACACCAGGCTCAGGCCGGCGATGTACAGCCCATGAAGGGCCCAGTTGTGGCCCCAGTAGGCGAAGCCCATCCCGAAGACCATCGCCATCCAATAGCCGATGGTGATGAGAACGCGGCTCGACGTTCGATAGAAGTCCTTCATCCGGAGCAGGCCGGTCAGCATATACGTTTCGATGGCCACGACCGCCATGGCGATGGAATGGTAGAGGATGATGACGCGACCTTCGCGCTCGGCCGGCACCAGATCCATTCGGAAGGCGCGCACGACGACATCGCGGACCCCGACCTCGGCCATCGGGCCGGACAGCATGCCAAACAGGGCGGTCTCCAGGGCGATCATGGCGATCGCAACGAGGATCAATCCCCTGGTCGTTCCAAACAGGTACTTCAGGCGGTTCTTGATGGACTGCATTGCCTGGTCCTATCGTTCACCCGATCTCCTCTCTCACCGCCATGGCGGGGAGACCCCGGGGAACGTTCTGATGCAGATTCTCGCCTGGGGCGGCCCCAGGGCCAGTGCCGAAGCTCTTCTTCATTACCTCGCCAGCCATCGCGTGACGTCAGCCGATCGCCTCCGCCTCCGGCACCCGCGGCCACACCGACTGTCCCCGAGAGAGGGCCAGCCCCATAGTTCCGAGAAGCAGGAGAACGCTGCCTGACACCAGCAGCGGACTGCGGAGCACGTGAACCCAGTTGTTGCCTTCGTAGATGTGCGAGCTCCCTACCCACAGCGACGTCGTCAGGACCAAGAGGCCGGCCGCGATCGCGGCCATGCCCGCGGCCGTGCCGGCTCGCTCAGGTGCGCCGCGATCCTCCAGGCCGACCCTTTGCCAGATCCCCGGCAGCTTGATCAGCAGGAAGACGATCAATGTCAGCGCGTTCGCATACAGCTTCATGTTGGCCGGAACGGCCTTCCCGCGCAGCGCCAGCGAGGCGACCACCTGAACGGCGGCGAAGAACTTGCCGACTAGGAGGAGAGCCAGCGATAGACGATACGAGCCGGCGGCGCTCTTGATCAGGCGCATCGTCAGCCATGCGCCAGCGATGCCGGTCAGGATGGTGAGGATCATCAACAGCTGATACAGCCACCGGTATTCCAGGAGAGGCCGCATTGACGGAAAGCTCTCCGTCAGGAATGCAGCGCACACCGTGCCCACGCCACCCAGGACGTTCATCGCCGCCGTCAGTCCCATCAGAACGATCGCGATCACACGCAGGGCCTTGCCCGAGGCGTCGGTCATGCCTTCTACCTCCTCCGAGGAATGCCCGGCCGACCCGGCGCGGCTATTCCTCGGCGCCGGTCCATTTCACCCACAGACCCGGCCACACCAGAAGCGTGATCAGAATGACGCTGGAGATGGGCGCCAGGGCGAACAAGGAGAAGCGCCCCAGCTGCTGCGCGGTGGCGATCGTCAGCGGGACGCCCACCACCAGCTCGGTGACACCCGCGATCAGTCCGACCACGCGCATCCAGGCTTTCGGCCGCATGATGATGCCGACCGTCACCACGGCCCAGCCGACCATCGCCACCCAGTGCAGTCTCTGAACAAGGACGAAGATGTCCGACCCGTGGGTGATGATGCGGCTGGTGCTGGACACGCCGTTCATCCAACAGAAGATGTAGGCAATCCCGGTCAGCAGCCCCAGCAGCGTCCGGCTCCAGGAAACCTGGCCCACCACACGAAGCAGAAGGAAATAAAGCACAAGGTAGGGCCAGAAGAGCGGGAAGTAGATCGGCGGTAATCCGGCCGCCATGTAAGGCACGTTGATGAACCAGCTGCCGAGAAGAGCCAGCACGAGCGCCACGACCGACAGCAGGAACGCCCAGTTCTTCTTGGTGAAGAAGCCATACGCGCTGACGGCGAACAGCACCCCGCCGAAGATTCCAAAATCGGCCATGAGCGGGTGGATGTACTTCAGCAAGATCTCGCAGCCGGGTTCAGCCGATTCGGCCCCCATTCCGACGCGGTACCACTGCAGAAACAGAACGATGTGACCGACGATCCCCATCAGGGCGCCGATCGTCGCCAGGATGCCTCCCCATAGATTCTTGCCGTTCATGTTCCTCTCCTTCGTTTCTCCGATCAGGGCTCGGCGGTTTCTCCCATATGGCATGAGCAGCCGTTGTAGTAGGCCTCGTTGTTGTGGTACGCGACGTAGACCACGCTTCCGGGAGCAATCGACAGGTCGCAGTCCTTGAGGAAGGTGGGATGCTCCTCCCAGGTCTTCACCTGGACGTCGCAGGCAACGTACACCGTCCCGGACCATCTGTCATCGCATAGAAGACCATCGACAAGCCTGTCCACGGAGATCGTCTTGCTGCCGATGTCCAACTGGAACGGCACGCTGGACGGCAAGGGCGTGATGGTCGGGAAGGGCGTGCCGGTGTCGGGTGGGCATACCGGACGGCCCCCGCAGCTTGCGAGCAGCAGCGAGAAGAAGGCGAGCAACAAGGCGAAAGAACCCTTCATTGCCCCCTTCCCTTGTCGTTGGAGAGGTCGACGTGGATCGTGCGCGAGGGGATCGGAGCGCCGGGCGCCTGGATCCGGTTCACCACGCCGCGCACCCCGGCCACCTGTCCGCATATCGTTTCGGCCAGAGCTCGTGTCTCGCCAGAAGCCACGTCGCCCCCGATATGGACGACGCCGTTGAGGACACCTATCCGCAGATTGAGACCTTCCGTCTGCGGCTCGGTCGACAGAGCCCGCAACACGGCTGCACGAAGATGGTCGTCCGTGGGCGAAGTCATCGATGCAGAAAACAGCTCGGCCGGTCTGCTTCAGGGTACAGCCCGGCCGCTTTGGAAGGAACGACTTTTGTCTTACTTGTCGCCGCGCCTGGCCAGCCCTTCGGGGTTGAGGAGAACGATCTCGTGGCGTCCGACTTGCAGGAGGCCCTCTTCTTCCAGGGTGTGAAGCGCCCGGCTGAGGACGTCGCGCACCGTGCCGAGCCTGGTCGCCATCTGGTCGAAGGTGGTCCACTCTCGTCGCGGCACGAACAACCCACCATCTCTCTTCTCGGCGTTTCTCAGCAGAGTTCTCGCCAACCTCGCCTCGACGCTGCGCAGAGACAGGTCCTCCACCAGGCCGATGAAGTGCGACACGCGGTCCGCCAGCCGACGGATGACAGCCAGGGCCAGCTCCGGATGGCGCGCCACCAGGTCGAGAAGAGCAGGACCATCGATCGCCCAGACGTCCGCGTCCTCGAGAGCCACGACGGTGCCCGGATAGACCGTGCCGTTGAAAACGGCGATGTCCCCAAAGATCTCTCCGGGCCGAAGGAACAGCAGGGCTTGCTCCCGCCCCTCGGGTGAGGTGCGTGTGGCGCGCACCCAGCCCGACTCCAGGAGGTACACCGTCGTCCCGGGCTCTCCTTCGAGGTAGATGACCTGGCCCGCGGCATAGTGGCGGGGCAACGCCAGCTCGGCCAGGGCCGCCTGGATGTGGGGTGGCAGATCGGTGAAGTGACGCACCTTCGAGAGGGCACTCATGGCCCTGGCCGCGTTGGGCCGATGCTCCTGCAGGGCCGGCCCGGGGACCGACGTCATCTCGCAGCTCCGGAACCTAGATCCTCACTGCCGGCGGCCGAGGTCGTGCCCTCTCGGGCGACTCGCTCCAAGGCCGGGCGGTCAAGGAATTCAATGGACGTCCGCGAGACGGAGAGCATGCCATGATCTGCAAAGCCGTACAGCGTCTTGCAAACCAGAGCCGCGGAGGCCCCGACGTAGGCTGCCATCTCCTCTAGCGTCAGGTCGCGCTTGAACACCACTCCGGAATGCGGCGGATACCATCGGATAAGCAGGGCTGCAAGTCGCTGGGGAACGTTCTGGAAGGCCAGGGAGATCAGCAGCTCACGCATGCGGCGCAGCGCCCGGACCTGGATCCTGCACACGTCCCACATGGCCCCAGGATTGGCGCTCAGCACGGGGCGGATCGCCTCCTCGTCCCAGCCGTAGGTTGTCGCCGGATCCCGAACTTCCAAGTCGGCCGGCATCGGCAAAGAATCGAAGAGGGTGTGCCCGAGGATCAGGTTGCCGCAGGGTACATCGAGGAGAACTCGCCGTCGACCTTCCGTGTCGGTCAGCGTCCATCGCAGTGCGCCGGACGCCAGGAAGAGCACATGCGGCCAGAAGTCCCCCTCGCGGAACACATGCTCTCCGCTTTCGTACTCTCTGCGGATTGCGGCCCGGGCCAGGATACTGATCTCGGCCGGGGGCAGACGGCTAAAGACCGGCACGCGGGCCAGGGATTGGGCCAACGCCTCAGACACCACCGCATTCATTGGCGAAGATTCAGACCTTTGCCCTCAAGAATCGGGCCAATGGAACCGCGCTCCGCAATTTGAAGTTCTTGATGGAAATCCTCCACCAAATCGCCTAGCCTGAGGAAGTGGATGAGGCCACTGGACCACCTGCCATTTGTCCCTCATAGGGCGAATGGGGGAAATGCCCGCGCCTTTGACAAGTCCCACCCGATCCGTTCAAACGACAAGGAGGAGACGGTGATCGACACCACTCCCTACAAGCGCCGCCTCGAAAGGTGCAGCCGGTTGATGCGCCAGGCAGGTCTCGACGTCCTTCTGCTCACCAAACCGTCCAATATGTTCTACCTCACAGGGGACGGGCGCCTTTGCGCCTACACCCTGGTCACGCAGGAGGGCAAGGTCGCCATTGGAGTCCCTTCGACCGACGTGGAGGACGTCCGCGCCCTGGCTCACTTCGACCATATTGTGGGATTCGAGGATGAAGTGGGCATGATTCACTCCATCGCCCACTATTTTGACCATCTTGGCGTTCGATCGGGCACGATGGGCCTCGAATACTCATTTCTAACGCAGTCCATGATGGGCATGATGACTCATCCGCACGCCAAGCCCGAGGCGGTCGAGGTGCGGGACGCGACGCACATTCTCTCGGAGCTGCGGATGGTCAAGGAGGCGACGGAGATCGAGTCCATCGTCCAGGCGGCGCGCGTCGCGGCGGAGGGCATGAAGGCCGCGGTGGCCGCGGTTCAGCCGGGACGCACGGAGAGCCAGATCGCGGCCGAGGCCGAACACGCCATGCGGCAGGCGGGCGCGGAGGGTTTCTGGCGGTCCTACGTTTGCTCCGGCCCTCGCACCAGCATCGCCCACGGCGTGCCAACCCTGCGCCAACTTTCTTCGGGCGATCTGGTGATGATCGACATTCACCCCATCGTAGGCGGCTACAGCGCCGATATCTGCCGCACGGTATGCGTCGGCAAGCCCACGGCCGAACAGCAGGCGGCGTTCGACCTCTATCTGAACGCTCAGCAGTCGACGATCGCCATGGTCAAGGCGGGAGTCGGCGTCGGAGACCTGGAACGTCATCTCCACGGAGTGCTCCGGGCAGCCGGCCACGGCGATCACGTTTTCGGCCCACCGATCCACGGCGTGGGCATCGAATTTGAGGAGGCCCCGCTGCCTCCCGGCCACGCGTTCTTCCACGGCGAGAAGGAGGCTCCGCCCCTGCCATCGAACGTCGTGCTGGCGGTGGGCAACTGCGGCCTGTACACCGGGCCGTGGGGAGTTCGGGTGGAGGACACCCTGGTCGTCGATCCGCAAGGAGGGGTGATCCTGACGGATTTCCCTCGAGAGCTCGGAAAAGCCGGATGAAAGTCGCAAAGGCGGGAAGCCCGGCCGGATCACGCCGCCGCGCCCAGTGAGTGAGAGCCCGAGGAGTTGCATCCATGTTGGTCAACATCATCCAGTTCCCACCCGTCCAACCCGGGAAAGATGCGGAGTTTCGCCAGTGGTTCGTCCAGTCGAACCAGGACTACGCCAAACACAAAGGATTCATCCGCCGGAAGCTCTTGAGACCCCGCGAGGGCGGCAACTATGTGGCCATCGTCGAGCATGAGAGCTACGCGACCTTCATGGCCATGCACACCAGCCCGACCCAGGCCGCCCTCAACCAGCGCGTCAAACCGCTGCTGGACGGGAGCCCGACCCCGACTTTCTATGAAGAGGTGATCGACTAGCCTGCGGGGCCGATGGAGCGAGGCGGCCGGAGGGTGCTCCCACGCCGCGGCTCACCGGCTCGTGGGAGACAGGCAGGAGGAAGGCGTGAACGAATCCGGGGACAGACGATTGTTGATGATCGCTCTCGGTGCTTACGTTCTCGTCTTCGCCCTGAAGCTCGCCGTTTACTCTATCAGCGGCGTCCTGGCCCTAAAGGCGGAGGCTTTCCACACCCTCAGCGACATCCTGGTCACCAGCTTCTTGCTCCTGGCCGCCTACTATTCGCGCAAAGGCGCGGACCAGGTCCACATGTTCGGCTACGGCCGCACGCAGAACGTGGCGGCGCTGGTGGCAGCCACGCTGTTTGTT
>DASSGB010000101.1:0-20441 GCA_035693825.1 Anaerolineales bacterium | reverse complement strand
GGTGAGTCGAACGACGATGACCCCGATCGGTAGCGATCCAATCAGGTATGCGAGCAAGGCTGGTCCCACAATTGCCCAATTCATCCTGAGTCACCTTCGGCGCCGGATGCGGCCTCGACCGTGAAAGGAATCTCGCGCGCGCTTCTTCCTTCCAAGACGAAGGCGCGAGCGAACCATTCCCCCGATCCCGGCGTGAGCACAACCAGGGCAGTCTCGGGATAGGCGGCCTCGGCCAGGTCCGTCGTTGACAAGCCGCGCGGACCGCTGGGATGCGAATGATAGATCGCCAGCATGGAGGCTCCCAGCTCCTCTATCTGTCGCATGCCCGACAGTTGGCCGCGCGGCTCCATTCGAAACCGCACGGGGCTATGGTCGACGTTCTCCACAGGGATCACGCGGCTCACGAGGCCGCGCGAACCGGCCAGGAAGCCGCACGCCTCTTCCGGCATGCAGGCCTCCACGTGCCGAACCATCTCCTGCCAGAGATTCGCTGGAACGGTCAGACCCGGTGTCATGAAAGCTCGGCCCTGCAACCTTGATCGGACGGCCGCGCCCCGATGGCCGGCGCCGAGCGCAGGAGTATACGCCGGTTCACCTGCGGCCAGGGGCTGCAGAGTTGCCGGTGTCGGGGGGCTCTCCGGCCCGCGGGCGACGGCCTTGGGCTTGACAACGGCCGTTGTCGGGGAGACAATGGCTGCATTAGTCACACCTAATTAGGGATTTAGTTGAGCCTTTCTCGATCCGTCCAGGACTATCTCAAGGCCATCCTCGAGCTCGAGGGGGATGCAGGCCACGCTTCCACGGGCGACCTGGCCGAGCGGCTGGGCGTTGCGGCGCCTTCGGTGACCGGGATGCTGCGGCGGTTGAGCGCTGCCCGCCCCGCCCTGGTTTCCTACACCAAACATCGGGGGGCCCGCCTGACGCGCCTCGGGCGAAAACGGGCGATGGAAATCGTCCGGCATCATCGTCTCATCGAGCAGTTCCTGTTCGAGGCGCTGGGGGTGCCGTGGGACGAAGTCCATCAGGAGGCGGAAGGCCTGGAGCACGCCATCTCCGAATCCCTCGAGGCTCGAATGGCCGACCGTCTCGGCCATCCGCATACCGATCCCCACGGCCATCTCATCCCCGGTCTGGACGGCCGGCTGCCGCGTCGGCGGACCATTCGCCTGGATCGATTGGATTCCGGCCAGTTCGGCCGCATCGCCGAAGTCCGCGATCACGATCCCGCCCTCCTGCGACATCTGGCCTCTCTCGGAATGGTCCCCGGAACTCGTGTTCGCGTGGTCGAACGGTCGCCGTTCGGCGGCCCGCTGACCCTCGAAGTCGAGGGGGAAATCCGGCAGGTCGGAATCCAGCCGAGTTCCCAGGTCCAGATCGCGATACCGGATTCCAACGGCGCCGCCAAGGGCGAGGAGACGAGTGAATAGTCTCCTGCTGGGGTTGCTCATCTTCGCCACGGGTGCCGCCATCGGGATCTGGTTGGGGCGTCGCACCTCGTCCGGCCGGGTCGGTCGTCTGATTCCGGCGAGGGACGATGCTCTCAAGCACATCTACGCCTTCCACGAACGCGGTCTGGCCGCTTCTCCTGAGTCGATCGCCGGCGCCCTCGGTCTGTCGCTCAAGGCGGCCGGGGAGCTCGTGGCCGGCCTGGAAGACGGCGGCTGGGTCGAGCCGCACGCCGGCGGCGTAAGGCTGACCACGACCGGTGAGCAGCGCGCGGCGGCGGTTGTGCGTGCCCACCGCCTGTGGGAACGCTACCTGGTGGACGAAGCCGGCTGGCCGGTCACGGATGTCCACCGTGCTGCAGACGCAACCGAGCACGGCCTCGCGGACGAGTCGTTGGAGGCCCTCGAGGCGTCGCTCGGCCACCCTCGATTCGATCCTCACGGCGACCCGATTCCTTCCGCCTCGGGACTTCCGACCGAGGCCCCGGGAATCCCATTGGCGGATTGGCCGGTCGGCGTGCCGGCCCACATCGTCCACCTTGAAGACGAGCCCGCGGACGTTTTCCGGCGAATGGTCAAACGCGGCGTCACCGTGAACATCGACATCGAAGTCCTGCGCCGGGACGAACATGGCCTCCAGGCGCGCCTCCCCTCCGGCGAGATCAACCTCAGTCTCTCCGAAAGCTCGAGTGTTCATGTCGATGCCCGACCGGTCGCCTGGAGGCGGCCCACGGATTCCATCCGCCTGAGCGAGCTCCCGCACCTTGCCAGGGGCACCATCACTGCGATCGACCCCGCCCTGCGAGGGCTGACCCGCCGTCGGCTGCTGGATTTTGGCCTCACGCCCGGCGCCCGAATCGAGGTCGAGCTTGCCAATGTCTTCGGCGACCCGCGCGGCTATCGCGTGCGTGGGACCCTCGTGGCCCTCCGATCTCAGCAAGCCCGCCACGTGTACGTTCGACGGTCCGCCTCGGATGGCGGATCCGGCACCTTCCAATGAATTCACACTGTGAAGGTTGCCCGGCCCTGCCCGCAGGCAGACCCACGAAGGACTCGGCTGGGCCGGAAGCGACCGTGGCGCTCGCCGGGAATCCCAACACGGGAAAATCGAGCGTCTTCAACGCGCTGACCGGCCTACGCCAGCACACGGGCAACTGGCCGGGGAAGACGGTCGGCCGAGCGGAGGGCCGGTATTCGTTTGGGGGCCGCCGCTTCAAGCTGGTGGATCTCCCGGGGACGTACTCCCTCCTCAGCGCGTCTCAGGATGAAGAGATTGCCAGAGACTTCATTCTTTTCGGCCGGCCCGACTGCACCGTGGTTGTCGTGGATGTCACCGCGCTCGAACGCAACCTCAATCTTGTGCTCCAGGTTCTCGAGATCACCGATCGCGTGGTCGTGTGCGCCAATCTGATGGATGAGGCCAGGCGCTTGGATCTGGCGGTGGATATCGAGGCCCTTTCGCGTGAGTTAGGGGTTCCCGTGGTTCCCACGTCCGCCCGAACGGGCTCCGGGCTGACCGACCTGATGCGCGAGGTCGATGCGGTCGCCTCGGGCAAGCATCACCCCCGCCCCAGGCTCGTCCACCCTGCTTCGGAGGTGGAGCGGGCCGCGGATGAGCTGGAAGCGATGATCCTGCGCGCGGCACCAGGGCTCGCCAGCGCACGCTGGGTTGCCTACCGCCTGCTCGACGGCGATGTGCGGGTGCGCCGCGCCCTCGAGGCGGGTGAGCTGGCCGACCTGGTGCAAGCACAGAAGCTGCCCCCGCCCCTGTCCAATCCTCGGCTGGCGCTGGAAGGCCACCCGTGACGGCCTCGTCCTCCGCCCCGACGGCAGCCGAAATCCTCGCGCGTGCGGACAGCCTGCAGCGACAGTTGGGCGATGCCTTCCGCGACCAGCTCGTGGTCGGGCTGTTCGAGAGATCGGATGCCATTGCCCGCAAGGTGGTACAGAAAGGTGCCCGACGAGGTTCGATCGACTCGGCGCTCGACCGATGGCTTACCTCGCCGGTCACCGGGCTGCCGATCATGCTGGCTATGCTGGCCGTCATCCTCTGGGTGACGATTGTCGGAGCCAACATCCCCTCGGCGTGGCTCGGTCAGGGTCTGTTCTGGATCGAGGAACAAGCGGATCGTCTGTTTACCGCCGCCGGCGCGCCATGGTGGCTGACCGGGTTCGTGTGGCACGGGGTCTATCGGGGACTGGCCTGGGTGGTGAGCGTCATGCTTCCCCCCATGGCGATCTTTTTCCCGCTGTTCACATTCCTCGAAGATCTCGGTTACTTGCCGAGAGTGGCCTTCAATCTCGACTGGCTGTTCCGTCGCGCCGGCGCGCACGGCAAGCAGGCGCTCACGATGGCCATGGGCTTCGGATGCAACGCCGCTGGCGTGACAGCCTGCCGCGTCATTGACTCGCCTCGGGAACGGATCATCGCCATCCTCACCAACAACTTTGTTCCCTGCAACGGCCGCTTTCCAACGCTGATCATGCTCGCCAGCGTCTTCGTGGCGGCCGCCTTTCCGCCGGTTTGGGCTTCGCTGGCTGCCGCCGGGTCCGTCGTCGGCATCGTGCTCCTCGGAAGCGCATTCGCCTTGCTCGTCTCATGGGTGCTCTCCCGCACCTGGCTGCGCGGCGAGGCGTCGTCCTTTACGCTCGAGCTGCCGCCCTATCGTCGACCCGACGTGCGTCGAATCCTCTACACCTCATTTGTCGACCGCACCATCTTCGTGCTTCTGCGGGCGATGGGAACGGCGGGACCGGCGGGGGCTGTGATCTGGCTCCTGGCGAACGTTCACGCCGGAGACGCGAGCCTCGCCGTCCACATCGCCAACGCGCTTCAGCCGTTGGGAACGTTCATGGGCCTGGATGGGGTCATTCTCCTCGCCTTCATCATCGCCATCCCGGCCAACGAAATCGTCGTCCCAACGATGTTGATGGTCTATATGGGCGTCGGGCGCATGACGGACGTGCCCTCGCTGGATGCGCTGCGCAACCTTCTGGTTGGCCAGCATGGGTGGACGCTGCTGACGGCCGCCAACTTGATGCTTTTCAGCCTCCTCCACAATCCCTGCGCCACGACGATCCTGACCATCCGCAAAGAGACCGGCAGTCGCAAGTGGGCCGCGGTGGGCGCGCTGGTACCGTTGGCGATTGGTTTCGTGGTAACCTCCGCCGTAGCCGGTATCGTCCGCCTGCTTTCCTGATCGACGGCGGCTGCCACAACCTCGGACGGAGTCATCACACCATGGCCAGCGATCTTGCCCCCATTCCCGCCGAGCTGCACACCTACGATGTGCTCGTCCACCGACATCGGGATCCTCATCGTCGGGGTTTCGCGCTGGCGGACATCATCCTCGGGGGCCAGGATGGCCTGGTGAACGTCCTGGGTGTCATCCTCGGGGTGGCGGCGGCCACGCAGGACACACGCATCGTCCTGGCGGCCGGCCTGGCGGCCACGTTCGCCGAGTCGGTTTCGATGGGCGCGGTGGCCTACACCTCGGGCCTGGCCGAGCGCGCCCACTATGAAAGCGAGCGCGAAAGAGAATACCGGCACCTGCACCTGGTGCCGGCGGTCGAGCGCGAGGAGATCCGTTCGATCTATCAGGGCAAGGGCTTCGAGGGGCCTCTGCTCGATCAGATCGTCGACACGATCACCGCCGACAAAGACGTCTGGGTCGGCGTCATGATGGCCGAGGAACACCAGCTGACCCCGGTGGACCGGGCGCAGACGATCCGTTCGGCGGTGATCGTCGGTGTATCAGCCATCGTGGGATCGCTCATTCCTCTATCGCCGTTCTTCGTGTTCCCGGTGGGCGCCAGCATGCTGATCTCGATGGTCCTGGCCGCCGTCTCGCTGTTTGTCGTCGGCGCCTACAAGGCGCGGGCCACCGTGGGCCCGATCGGCCGCAGTGGATTCGAAATGGCGTTGATCGGAACGCTGAGCGCGCTGGCCGGCTACGTCGTGGGGCTGCTGTTCCGCGTGCCCGCGGCGTGAGACGCCAAACCCGTTTTGCGCGGCAAAACGGGTTTGGGTTGAGCCCGGCTATCCCCCGCCTCCGACTCCGGAGATGCCTCCCTCGGTCAGCTTGCGTATATCTTTGAGCGCAGCCTCGATCTCTTCGACGGTCACCTTCACGTCGGGCTGATCGCGCCTCCGCAAGTCGCCGGCGGCGGCATGCCGCAGCGCCACCTGGCGCAGGCTCTGGTCTTCCCGCAAGGCCTCCTTGACCAGCTCGGCGCCCGCGGCGTAACCGATCAGGGGATTTAGGGCCGTCACCAGGATGGCGTTCTTCTCTAGCCAGCGTGTGGCCTTCCCGGGATTCGCCCGGAGGCCGGCGATCGCCCGTTGGGTGAAGGCGCGAACGGCCCCGATCGTGACGTGCATCATTTCGAACAGGCTGTGCCCCAGCACGGGCATCATCACATTGAGTTCGAGCTGGCCCGCCTGGGCGGCGAGCATGACGGTGTGATCGCAGCCCATGACGTGGTACATGGCCATGTTGAGCATTTCAGCCATGACGGGATTGACCTTCCCGGGCATGATGCTCGAACCGGGCTGAACCGCGGGCAATCGAATCTCATCGAAACCCGTGGCCGGGCCGGAGGCGAGCAAGCGAATGTCGTTGGCGATGCGGGTGAGGGTGATGGCCAGCGTGCGCAGCGAGCCGGAGAAATCCGCCAGGTCCGCCATCGACTGCATGCTTTCGAAGAGATTGTCGGAGGCATGCAGCTCGAGCCGAGTGTGCTCGCTCAACGTCTCCACGACTCGCTGGCGGAATTCGGGATGGGCGTTCAGGCCGGTGCCGACGGCCGTGCCTCCAATGCCCAGGCGCCGCAATCCGTCCGCCGAGCGCCTGATCCGCTCCACATCCCTGGCGACGGCCGCGGCGTAGCCGCTGAATTCCTGGCCGAGGCGAATGGGAACGGCGTCCTGAAGGTGCGTTCGGCCTGACTTGACGACGTCGTCGAACTCGGCGGCCTTGCGTTGCAAAGCCAATCCGAGGTCGGTCACGGTTCCGAGCAGTTCGTCCAAGCGCCACAGGCAACCCAGCCGAAGGGTTGTGGGTATCACGTCGTTGGTGGACTGAGCCATGTTGACGTGATCGTTGGGGTGAACGCGATATTCGCCAGGACCGCCGCCGAGGATGACGGTTGCCCGGTTGGCGATGACCTCGTTGGCGTTCATGTTGTGGCTCGTGCCGGCGCCGGCCTGGAACGGATCGATGACGAATTCGCCGTCCCACCGGCCCTCGCCCACTTCGCGCGCGGCCTCGGCCACGGCCGCCGCCACGTCCTTCGGGAGCAGGCCCAGCTGGCCGTTGACGACGGCCGCCGCCCGCTTGACCGCGGCAATTCCCCAGATGAAGGCGCGGTAGGGGCGCCTGCCGCTGATGTCAAAGTTTTCGACCGCCCGCTGCGTTTGCGCGCCGTACAGGGCTCCGGCCGGGACACGCACCTCCCCCAGCGAGTCGCGCTCGACCCGGAACGCCGAGATGTCACCCATACCCCTCAGCCTCCGCGAAAAGAGGGAGCCCTCGGGGCTCCCTCTTGGCTCACCGCTTGAGCCGCGCTAGCCTTCCTGCGCTTTGTAGCCCGGCCCGGTCTTGAAGAAATCGTAGTTGGGTTTGATGTCCGGCCGAAGATCGACCACTTCACCTGCCGCCAGGGTCTTGGTGTGATCGACATGCACAGGATGGCCGTGATGGTCCTGGCCGTCAAAGGCAGTGTCGTACCCCGGCGTGCCGGCCGGCATGCTGATGCGCTCCGTGCCCTTGGCGGTGTAGGCCGACGGCACCTCGTCTTCAGGGAAGATGGCCTCGTAAGGGCATTCCGGGATGCAGGCGCCACAGTCGATGCACGTGTCGGGGTCGATATAGAACCACGGCCACTGGTCGATCGGCTTTCCGCCGACGATGCATTCGACCGGGCAGACATCGACGCAGCCCGCATCTCGGAGGCACAAGCTGGTGATGATGTGAGTCATGGTGCGGCTCCTCCAGATCGTTATCGGTAGACGGACTTCCGTCCGTCAGCGCTTCGCCTGACCGAACAACGTGTCCACTTCAGCCCAATTCACGACGTTCCACCAGGCGGCGATGTAGTCCGCGCGCCGGTTCTGGTACTTCAAATAGTAGGCATGCTCCCAGACGTCCAGGCCCAGGATCGGCGTCTGCCGATCGGCCAGCGGCGTGTCCTGGTTGGCGGTCGAGACCACCTTGAGCGCGCCCGAGCCATCCACAACGAGCCAGGACCAGCCGCTCCCGAAGCGGCCCATGGCGGCCTTGGCGAACGCGTCCTTGAATGCCGCCAGATCTCCGAAGCCGTCGGCGATGGCCTTGGCCAACGTTCCGGTGGGCGAGCCTCCGGCCTGGGGCGCCATCCACTTCCAGAACAGGGTGTGATTGTAGTGGCCGCCGGCGTTGTTGCGAACCGCCGTGCGAACCGCCTCGGGCACGGCGTTCAGGTCCGAGAGGATCTGGACGAGGGTCTTGGATTGCCAATCAGGATGCGACTCGAGCGCCGTGTTGAGGTTGTTGACGTAGGCTGCGTGGTGTTTGCCGTGATGGATTTCCATCGTGCGGGCATCGATATGCGGCTCGAGGGCATCGAAGGCATACGGTAGCGGGGGCAACTCATGCGGCATGGAAAGACTTCCTCCTTTGGGCGATGAGGTCAGTGCCTTGCGCTATCAACGCTCACCCGGCTGCGGCCACTGACCGAGGTCGATTGTAGTCGCCCCGTCGGAATATTGTCAAGAACCCGGCGATATAGCCAGGTGAGGGTGGGAATGCCCCCCTGTCCGGGGCGAGTCGGAAGCCGGTTTTCATCGTAGAATGGGCCGCCGGATCACGAGTTCTCCCGGGAGGCACGGATGCAGCTGCGCTGTTACCGATGCGGCAACAGCTTTGCCCTCAGTCAGGCCGAAGTCGCCGCAGCATTGGAGTCGTTGAAGGCCGGGAACAAATCGCACTACGATGCCCGTTGCCCGCGTTGCCGCACGACCAACAAAGTCCCGCTGGCGCAGCTGGAAAAGGCGGCGAAGGCGCCGACGTAGTGGGCAGTGGCCAGTGGTCAGTGGTCAGTCGGGAATGGTCAGCGGTTGAGGTAGCGTGATCACGTGATTGGTGATTGGTGATTGGTGACTAGTGAATGGTCCTTTGGGAGTGCGCATCTTATGGCTGATGGCTGATGGCCGATGGCCGACGGCTGACATCTAGCTCTTGTACAGCTCGTACCGCTGAATGACATCAGCCACCGCTTCAGGCACCCAATAGCGGTAGGGCCTTCCCTCGCGCACACGCTGACGGATTGTTTTTGACGAGAGATCGATCAGGGGGGCGTCGATCCAGCGCAGCTTCGACCTCAGCCCAGGAAGCTCCCTTTCCAGGTGGTCCAGGGGAACATCGACCTCCGGGCGACGCATCACGCCCAGCACTTCGCACGCCTCGACAAGATCTGCGGGTTGGTGCCAGGCAGGCAGATCGCGCAGAGAGTCGGAGCCTATCAGGAACGCCCAGCGGCCCCCAGGATCGCGGGCGGACAGCCAGGCGAGCGTGTCCACGCTGTAGTGCGGCCCGGGCCGATCCAGATCGGCGCGCGAAACTTCGAAGTGCGGATCGCCCCCGATCGCTGCCTCGACCATCTCGACCCTGACTTCGGCAGGTGAGAGCGGCGTGTCCGGTTTGTGAGGCGGGCGGGCCGTCACCACCCACAGGACTCGATCCAACCCAAGCTGGAAGCGTGCCTCATCGGCCAAGACTCGGTGCGCCAGGTGGGGCGGGTCGAAGGTCCCGCCCAGGACCCCGATCAGTCCTGCCATTCGAGCTCGTATTCGGCGATATGGACGGTGTCGCCGGCCTTGGCACCGGCCCGCCGCAGCGCGTCTTCTACGCCCAGGCGGCGCAGGAGGCGCTGGAATCTCCGGACAGCTTCGGCATGCTCCCAGTAGGTCATGGCCGCGGCACGCTCGATGGCCTTGCCGGTGACCAGCCAGCTGCCGTCCTTATGGCGCCCGACGGCGAACTCCTCAGGCCCAGGCTCCGGGCGGTAGACCGGGATCTCCTCAGGCAACGTCTCGCGCGGCTGACGCTCGACGGCCAGCCCGGCCTCCCTCATCAACACGTCCAGGTTCTGGCGGCGAAGCGCCGAAACAGCCAAAGGCCGGATCCGTCGGGCGCGGAAGGCTGCCTCGATCTGCGCCCAGCGCTCTGCCACTTCGGGCAAGTCGATCTTGTTGACCGCGACGACCTGAGTCTTCTTCGCCAGGTCCGGATCGTAGAGGGCCAGCTCGGCGTTGACCTGCGCGTAGTCGGCCACCGGATCGGGCGCCATTCCGTCGATCAGGTGGATCAACGCTCGCGTGCGTCGAACGTGCCGCAGGAATGCGCCGCCGAGGCCGACGCCTCGGTGCGCGCCTTCGATCAGGCCGGGGATATCGGCCAAGATCAGCGGCTTTTCGTCGCCTTCGGCTTCAGCCACGCCCAGGTTGGGGACCAGGGTCGTGAAAGGGTAATCGGCGATCTTGGGCCGGGCTCTGGTGAGAGCCGCCAGCAGCGTCGACTTGCCCGCATTGGGAACCCCGACGATGCCGATATCGGCGACGAGGCGCAGCTCGAGACCCAGCCAGCGGGATTCGCCGGGTTCCCCGCGTTCCGCCATGCGCGGGGCTTGCTGGCGTGAGGTCGCGAAGCGCGCGTTGCCTCTCCCTCCGCGGCCCCCGCGGGCGGCGACGAACGTTTCGCCGGGCTCGGTCAGGTCGGCCAGGACCTCGGCCGTCGAATCATCTCGAACGATGGTCCCCGGAGGAACGAGCACCACCCGATCGGCCGCGTCCGCGCCGGTCTTCCGGCTGCTTCCTCCCGGACGCCCGGAGTCGGCGACGAAACGTTGTTGATGACGGAAATCGGCCAGCGTGTCGAGATGAGGCGTGACTTGCAGGACGACATGGCCGCCGCGTCCCCCGTCGCCGCCATCCGGGCCGCCGCGGGGCACGTACTTTTCGCGACGAAAATGCACGGCGCCGTCCCCGCCGCGTCCCGCTTCGACATAGATTCGCGTTTCATCCAGGAACACGGCGCCGATCGCCTCCGGCGCGGCATTGTAGCATAGCCGCATGGGTGACTCGATTGCGCCAGTTTGCACGCACGTTTTTCTTGTGATACAGTACCCGGCCGTATTGGCTCCTTGGAGGGAGGCATGCCCGCATCCGCCGTGCCGGACATCGTCGTCGGACGCCTGCCCCTTTACCTCCGGGCGTTGACTCAGATGGCCGCCAGCGGCAAGGAGATCACCTCCTCCCAGGAACTCGGGGAGCGGCTGGGCATTTCCTCGGCCCAGATCCGCAAGGACCTGTCTCAGTTCGGCGAGTTTGGCAAGCAGGGCACCGGCTACAACATCGCCTACCTGGTCGACCAGCTGCGGCGCATCCTCAACGTCAACCAGATCTGGGATGTGGCTCTCATCGGCGTCGGCGACCTGGGGCGCGCGATCGCCCACTACGCCGGTTTCCTCGACCGGGGCTACCGCATCGTCGCCATCTACGACAACGATCCCCAGAAGATCGGCACACAGATCGGGCCCTTCACCGTTCAAGACGCCGCCCATCTGGTGTCCGACATCCGTTCACGGAACATCGGCATCGCCATGATGGCCGTCCCGGCCAAAGACGCCCAGGAGGTTTCGGACCGGTTGGTGGAAGCCGGCATCCGGGCGATCCTGTGCTACGCACCGACGTCGATCGTCGTCCCCCGCTCGGTCTACGTCCAGTACATCGATCCGGTCCTGCATCTTCAGAGGATGACGTATTACATGCCCTGAGGGGCAGCCATCAGCCGTCAGCCTCCAGCCGCGGGCAAGCAATCACTAATCACGTATCACCAGTTCACGAATCTCGATTCACGCTTGCTGCGGAGTAGATTTCCCTCAAGAACCGGCTCGGCTTCGCGCCGATCAAGCGCGTCGACCGAAGTCCGCAGTCGGCGGCGAGGGCTTCCCATCGGGAATACGAGATGGGATACGGCACCCACTCGTTTCCCTGATCGACGTTGTACTCCACCAGAATGAACGACGCCCCGGATTTGAGCAAGGCTGTCAGCTTCCGGACGAGGGGGGTTTTGTTCCTCACGAAATGCAGCGAGTTGGCCATGAGGATGCCGTCGAGCGCAGACAGAGGTAGTCCCCGTGTGAAATCCGCCCGAAGCGGGCGAACCTCCACCTCAGGAGACCGGGAGCTCATCTTGCGCTGGAGAGTCCGGAGTGCCTCCTGGTCGACATCCACACAATGAAGGATTGCTCCCGGGCCAAGGAGCTCGGCCAATGCCAGGCTGAAGGCGCCGGTCCCCGCCCCCAGGTCGGCCCACTCGGCGGGCCCGGGAGGCACGCCTTGTCGCAACAGGTCGACATGATCCGAATGGTTCATCCGAGGCGAGGTTGAGGGGGGAAACGCGGCGAGCGAGGTTCGATCTCAGACGCTGGGGAGATGCCGCCGCAAGCGTTCGAGCATGCCGAGGCCGCGCGCCGCGCCCTTGGCGATGCACGCCACCGGCTCTTCGGCCAGGTAGGCAGGAACTCCGGTGTGCTCCGTCAGCCAACGGTCGATGCCGCGCAAGAGCGAGCCGCCGCCGCACACGACCATGCCGCGGTCGATAATGTCGGAGGCCAGTTCGGGAGGCGTCCGCTCCAGGACGGCTCGAACCGCGGCCAGCTGCAGCAGGAGCGGTTCCTGAAGCGCCTCGACGATCTCGCCGGTGGTCAGGGTGATGGGCCGCGGCAAGCCGGTCACCTGATCCTGGCCCTGCAACTCGATGGTGCGTTCCTCGTCCTGAAAAGTGGCCGCGCCGATGCGGATCTTGGCTTCTTCAGCCGTGCGGGATCCGATGACAAGCCCATATTTCTTGCGCACGTACGCGGCGATGGCCTCGTCCAGACGCGAGCCGCCGCTGCGAACGGTATTGGCGGTGACCACACCGCTCATGGCCAGGACGGCGGACTGCGTTGTGCCGCCGCCGAGATCGACAACCATGTTTCCGGAGGGCGTGGCGATGGGCAGTCCGATGCCGATGGCGGCCGCCAGCGGCTCCTGAATCAGGATCACTTCTCGGCTCCCGGCCTGCAGGGCGGCTTCGTGCACCGCCCGGCTCTCGACGCTCGTCACACCGTAGGGTACGGTGATCATGACCCGGGGCTTGAACAGCCGCGCCGGGCCGCACACCTTTTCGATGAAGTAGCCCAGCATGCGCTGCGTGACCTCGAAGTCGGCGATCACGCCTTCGCGCAGGGGGCGCATGACCTCGATCATCTCGGGCACGCGCCCGTCCATCTCTCGGGCGGCCTGCCCCACCTCGACGATCTTCAATTCCTCGGTGTCGACCGCCACGACCGTCGGCTCGTGCAGGGCGATTTCATCGCCATCGCAGATGACGGTGTTGACAGTACCCAGATGGATGCCCAGGTCCTTGCCGAACAGCGGCATCAGCGCTCCTCGATGCCTTCGATGCGCGGCCGGTGCGGCGCCCCTCGGCGGTAGCGGCGCACGGCTTCGAGGCGCAAGGTCGACCGACGAAGGGCGGCTTCCAGGGCCAGATACTCGTCGGTGTCCGGGGGCGGCCCCTTCTCGAGCAGCTCGACCGCCTTGCGTCGGGCGGCCTCCGCCCGCGCCTCATCGATCTCCGCCACGTTCTCCCCGACGTCCGCCAGCACCGTCACGACATCCGGCCGGACTTCCATGAATCCGCCCGAGACGGTGAACACTTCTTCCCGTCCGGCTGTTCGGACCCGCAAGATGCCGAAGTCCAGCGTCGTCAGCAGGGGCGCGTGGTGCGGCAAGATGCCCATTTCGCCCTCACTTCCAGGAGCGATGACCATGTCGGCTTCGCCCTGGAAGAGGGTGCGATCCTGGCTGACGATCTCGACGCGAATGGTCATGTCGACCTCAAGCGTTCACTCGGAAAGCCGCTGGGCGGAGGCGACCACGTCCTCGATCCCGCCCGCCATCATGAAGGCTTGTTCGGGCAGGTCATCGTGCTTGCCGTCGAGGATCTCGCGAAAGCCGCGCACGGTGTCTTTGAGGGAAACGTAGCGCCCGTCCATGCCGGTGAACTGCCGGGCGACGAAGAACGGCTGCGAGAAGAAACGCTCGATCTTGCGCGCCCGGGCGACGAGCAGCTTGTCGTCCTCGCTGAGTTCGTCGATGCCCAGGATGGCGATGATGTCCTGCAGGTCCTTGTAGCGCTGAAGGACCCGCTGAACCTCGCGCGCCGTGGCGTAGTGCTCCTCGCCGACCACCTGCGGATCCAGGATGCGCGAGGTGGAGGACAGCGGATCGATGGCGGGGTAGATGCCCTTCTCGACGATCGAGCGCTCGAGAGCGATCGTGGCGTCGAGGTGCGTGAACGTCGCCACCGGGGCCGGATCGGAGTAGTCGTCGGCGGGCACATACACGGCCTGCATCGAAGTGATCGACCCGCTGCGGGTGGAGGTGATGCGCTCCTGGAGCGCGCCCATCTCGGTCGCCAGCGTGGGCTGATACCCGACGGCCGAGGGCATGCGGCCCAGCAGCGCCGAGACTTCCGAGCCGGACATGCTGAAGCGGAAGATGTTGTCGATGAACAACAGCACGTCGCGCCCCTGGTCGCGGAAGTACTCGGCCATGGTGAGCGCCGTCAGGCCGACCCGCAGGCGCACGCCCGGCGGTTCATTCATCTGGCCGTAGACCAGGACGGTGTCTTTGAGCACGCCGGATTCGATCATCTCCCGATACATCTGCGTGCCCTCGCGCGTCCGCTCGCCGATGCCGGCGAAGACCGAGTTTCCCTGATGCACAGTGGCGATCGAGCGAATGAGCTCCTGAATGATGATCGTCTTGCCCACGCCTGCGCCGCCGAAGATCCCCGTCTTGCCGCCCTTGGTGAAGGGCGCGATGAGATCGATGACCTTGATCCCGGTCTCGAAGACCTCGACCCGCCGGGACTGTTCCTCGAACGAAGGCGCGGGACGGTGAATGGGATACATCTCGGAGGCCGGCACCTCACCCCGCCCGTCGACCGGATGCCCCAAGACGTTGAACACGCGCCCGAGGCTGGCCTCCCCGACCGGGACGCGGATCGGTCCGCCGGTGGCCAACGCCGGCGTTCCGCGCCGCAACCCGTCCGTGGTGTCCATCGCCACCGTCCGGACCTGGTGATCGCCCATGTGCCTCTGGACTTCCAGCACCAGAGGCGGCTCTCCCTCGCGTTCGACCTCGATGGCGTCGTAGACCTCGGGCAGTTCGTCGGGTGGAAACTCGCAGTCGACCACCCCACCCTGGATCTGGATCACCGTCCCCATTGCACCTGCCATCGGACCTCCCTACCCCTGCCTGAGGGCTTCCACGCCCCCGGCGATGTCGAGCATGTCGCTGGTGATCGCCTGCTGGCGGGCCTGGTTGTATTCGAGACGCAACGCCGAAACCAGCTCGCCGGCGTTCTGCGTGGCGCTCTGCATCGCCACCATGCGGGCGGCCTGCTCGCTGGCGGTCGATTCCAGAATGGCGTGGTACAGCTGCAGCGCGGTGAAACGCGGAACGATCTGATCGATCAATTCCGCCTCACTCGGCTCGTAGAGGTAAGCCGGCTGAGGCCCGCGCGAAACACCATGTCCGGCGAAGGCCATCACTCGCGAGGCTTCGACGTCGACCTCCAGCGGCAGAAGCAGCATAGAGGTCGGTTCCTGCCGCAGAAGATTGACGAAGCGCGTGTACACCAGATGGACCTGGTCGACCTTGCCCTGAAGATACTCGTCCACGGCCAGACGGCCGATGGCCGAGACATCGGCGAACCGCGGTTCGGCGGGTAGATTGCTGAAGTCGGCCAGGATGTCGACCCGTCGGCGCGCCAGCATGTCGCGCCCCTTCCGCCCGACGATGACATACTGCACCGGCGCGGGCGGCTGGCGGAAATGTTCGAGCCCGAAGCGAACGATGTTGGCGTTGTAGGCCCCGGCCAGGCCGCGATCGCTGCTGACCAGGACGACCAGAATCCGGCTGACGTGCTCGCGATGAGTCAGCAAAGGGTGAACGAAATCTCGCCCGGGTTGAAGCGCCAGGTGTCGCAGGACGTCCCAGGCTTTGGTGGCGTACGGCCGCGTCGCCTGCACCGCCTGCTGCGCTCGCCGCACACGGCTGGCGCTGACCGCTTGCAGGGCGCGTGTGACTTGAGCGATGTTGCCAACGCTGCGGATCCGCAGGCGCATTTCGCGAAGCGAGGGCACGCTCGGCTCTCCCCTCCGCTCCGGCTAGACCTGCCAGCCCCGGTTGAACGTCTCCAGGGCTGCCCGAAGCGCGGCTTCGGTCTCCTGGGTGATGCGTTTCTGGCTGGCGATCTCGCGGCCGATCTCAGGATGCGCGGAGCCCAGGGAGCGCAGCATGGAGGTTTGCCATTCTTTCACGCGGTCGAGAGGGATGGCATCCGCGTAGCCGTTGGTGGCGGCGAAGAGCGAGATGACTTCTTCTTCGAGCTCCATCGTCGCATATTGGGGCTGCTTGAGGATCTCCTGGAGACGCTGACCGCGCGCCAGCTGCGACTGCGTGGCCTTGTCTAGGTCGGAGCCGAACTGGGCGAAGGCAGCCACCTCTCGGAAGGCGGCCATATCCAGACGCAGTCGGCCGGCGACCTGTTTCATGGCTTTCGTCTGGGCATCGCCGCCCACGCGTGAGACGGACAGACCGACGTTGATCGCCGGACGAATGCCGGCGTAGAAAAGGTTGCCCTCGAGGTAGATCTGCCCGTCGGTGATGGAGATGACGTTCGTCGGAATGTAGGCTGAGACGTCACCCAGCAACGTCTCGATGATCGGCAGAGCTGTCAGCGAACCGCCTGAACCCGCCAGCTTCTCGACCCGATGCGCCGACGAATTCGGCAGCGCCTTGAGGGCTTCCTCGGCCTCATGCCCCGCAATAGGCCCGTCGTAGACCTTGCCCTCCAGGGCGTCTTCTTTGGTCGCTGGTCCTTCGTGATCGGCAGGCACGATGACAAACTTGTCCGCCAGGCGGACGGCGCGCTCGAGCAGGCGGCTGTGAAGGTAGAAGACGTCGCCCGGATATGCCTCGCGGCCGGGCGGCCGTCGCAGGAGCAGCGACACCTGGCGGTAGGACCAGGCGTGTTTGGAGAGATCGTCGTACACGATGAGGGCGTCGCGGCCGGTTTCGGCGAACTCCTCGCCAATGGCGCAACCGGCATAGGGCGCGATGTACTGCAGCGCGGCGGGTTCGTCAGCCGCGGCCACGACGACCACGGTGTGCTCCATCGCTCCGAAGCGCTCGAGCGTGGCGACGGCCCGGGCGACGGCGGCGCGCTTCTGGCCGATCGCCACGTAGATGCACAGCAGGTCCTTGCCCTTCTGGGCGATGATGGAATCGATGGCGATGGCCGACTTGCCCGTCTGCCGGTCTCCAATGATCAGTTCTCGCTGACCTCGGCCGATGGGAATCATCGCGTCGATGGCGATGATGCCCGTCTGGACGGGCGTGTCCACGTCGCGGCGCTGGACGACGCCCGGAGCGATACGCTCGATGGGCCGGTAGTTCTCGAAGGGAATGGGACCTCGCCCATCGATGGGCTGACCGAGCGCGTTGACCACGCGGCCGATCAGTCCTTCGCCCACGGGCACGGAGGCGATGCGACCCGTGCCGTAAACCGCCATCCCCTCCTCGATGCCCGAAAACTCGCCCATGATGATGACGCCGGTCGAATCGGCTTCGAGGTTGAAGGCGATGCCCATCACGCCGCTGGCAAACTGGACCAGCTCCTGAGAACGTACGCCGGCCAATCCCGACACGCGGGCGATGCCGTCGCCGGCTTCGAGAACGGAGCCGACATCACGCAGGCCGAGCTCCGGCGTGAAAGCGTCGATCTGGCGCTGAAGCTCGCCGGAGAGATTCTTCAGAAGATCCGACATGCGGCCTCCATCGTCAGGGGGCTGTGGATGTGCGGCCGAGCGGCTTCGGCCGTTCGAGACTACGTGCTGGAAGCTTCAAGCCCAAGGCGGGCGCACGAATAATACCTGACCGTATCCGTTTTGTCCACCCCTTCACAATCAGCGGCCAGTGGTCAGTGGTGAGTGGTCAGTTACGAATCGGAATCTGTCGACACGGGATACCGAGAGGCCATACGACGAGCGACGACAAGGACGACGATCCCGGCAGCGGTCAATGCAGCCGCTGCCGGGAAGACTGCGAAGACGCTCCGTTGGGTGATGAGCGCTCCCAGGCTCGGGCCGATCAACAGTCCGACGTTGATCGGAAGGTACGAGAAGGACATCACCCGCCCGCGCTCCTCCGCTCCCACGGAACGAGCAAGGAGGACGAAGGAGACGGCGAAGACGCTCGATACGATTCCGTTCACCAGCCCCCATGCGCCGACGAAAAGTCGGAAGCCGGAGACGAGGGCCGGCAACGGCCAAAGAAAGAGTGTGACCACGGCCCCGATGAGGACGACCTTCCAGTGACCCCATCGATCGGCGGCCGCGCCGACCAGCGGACCCAGGACTAACGCGACAATTCCGGCCGTGCCCATCGTCACCCCGACGGCGGACGCGACGTTGTCGCCGATGTAGACCGCCCTTGCGGCGAGAGGCACGTAGGTGAAGGCCATCATCCACCCGCCGAACAGAAGGAACAATGCCGGGAAGAGGCTTCGCAGACGCGGTGAGCGCGCCAGAAGGATCAGGGAGTCCCGGGCCATGTGAAGCACCGGACGCGTCGATCGGCCCCGGTACGCATCCCGGTATCCGAACGCCACCATCAGCGTGATCATGAATAACACGACTGCATCCACCGCCATCAGGCTGCGGAAACCGAAGCGATCGACGATCGGGCCGCCGACGAGCGGACCCAGGAAGGCTCCGATGGGCGCGGCGCCATTCATGATGGAGAACGCAAGGCCATGCCGGTTCAGCGGTGCCCGTTCGCTGAGGGTCGTCATCATGAGGCCGCTGTTGCCCAGAGCGAGGGCTGTCAGCGCCCGCGCGGCGAGGAAGGCCAACGGACTCTCCGAGAGAGCCATACCGCCGGCGGCTACCCACAGCACAGCGAACGAACGCACGATAAGCGGTTGACGGGCATAGCGGTCGGCCAGTGCGCCCCAGAAAGGCAGGAAGATCAGCCCGACACCGTTGGCGATGGCTGCAGTCCAGCCCGTCCAGGCGGTGACGTCGGCTGGGCCCAATCCGAGCTCTTGAAGATAGATGGGAGTGAAAGCGTTGGTCTGGCCGTAGAAGAGCGTTTCCGCAAGGCCAGCCACGGTGAAGAGGGTCAGCAGTCCGGCCCAGCGGCGTCCCGCGGCAGCCGAATCTGGGACTACATCCATTCTCAATCCGGCTCTACCGAACCGCGCTTCTTCCCCTGCCCGAGCTGAACCGATCTCTCGTAGGCGGCCCAGATGGCGCGCGAGAGAGCTGTACGGAAACCCGCCTTCTCCAGATAGTAGAGCGCAGCCGCGGACGTACCACCGGGCGAGGTGACGAGGTTCCTCAGGCGAGCAAAATGGCGCGGTTCCCGTTCATAGTAGGCCACCGAACCCTTGACGGTCTCCACGACCAACTGCTCGGCAATACGCCGCGGGAAGCCCAGATGCACGCCGGCGTCAACGAGAGCTTCCATGAACAGGAAGACGTACGCGGGCCCCGTGCCCGAAAGCGCGGTGGCCATGTCGAGGTACTCCTCTTCTTCGACGAACACCTCCGTGCCACAGGCTTGCAGGATCGCCCGCGCCGCCTCGCGCTGTGCGGGTTCCACTTCATCCGTGGCCGCCCAGACCGAGATACCCTGGCCCACCTGGGCCGGCGTGTTGGGCATGACGCGCACGACGGCGGCATGCGACAGCCTGCGTTTCAGGTCGGCCAGCCGGGCCCCGGCGACGATCGACAACACGAGCGCCTTCGGCGGGATGGCGCCCGCCAATCCTCCGGCCACCTCCTGGAGCGTTTGCGGCTTGACCGACAGCACCACGATGTTCGCCTGGGCAGCCGCTTTCCGGTTGTCATTGCTGGTGTGCACTCCCAGGCGGTCTGCGAGCTCGCGGAGTCTTTCCTGCCGCGGGCCGCTCATGACGATTCTGTCGGGCGTCCACCCCGCTCGTTCGATCAGTCCAGCCGCCATGGCTTCCGCCATTACACCCGGCCCGATGAAAGCGATCGTGTCCCTGCGATCCATGTGTGCGATGCTCCCGTTCCTTTTGTGTGACGAGGCGCGTCTTGATCCGCTACCTGAGGGCGGTCCGCCAGGCACCGCCCCAAGGAATCCTCCGCCCGGGACTTCTCCGGACGATCCTATGGCCGGGAAAAGTACTTCAGGGCGGCGAGCAACCGAGCCTCGAGATCTTCGGGAGCATCCGGAGGCAGGGCCTGGACCGCGGACTGGGCCTCTACCAGGTTGTATCCCAACGAAGACAGCGCGGCCAGAACTTCGGTGTCGGCCGCGAGGGGCGCCAGGATGGCGCCCTCGGGAGCGGTCAGTCGGTCCTTGAGATGGAACACGATGCGTTCGGCGGTCTTGCGTCCGACCCCCGGCACTCGATCCAGGGCTTCCGCCTGCCCGGAGCCCACGGCGGCCCGCAGCACGTCGGGCGAGAGATGCGACAGGATGGCCAGCGCCAACTTCGGCCCCACCCCGTTGACCTGCAGGAGCAGCTCGAAGACTTCGCGTTGCTCGGGCGAGGCGAAACCGTAGAGAGCGAGCAGGTCTTCGCGCACGATGAGGTGGGTGTAAAGCGAAATCACCTCCCCGACCGGGGGGAGTTCGGAGGCCAGGCTGCTCGGCACGTGAACGCTCAGGCCGACGCCGGCCACGTCGACCGTGATTTCCCCCGGCGCCTGATGTTGCAGGATGCCTCGGAGCGTCGAAATCATCCTCCGCCCCTCCTCTGGGCTCTCAAGGTAGGCCGCGGGACCCTCCCTGCGCCTCGTTCACAACCTCTGGTGGTAGGCGCAGGGATCATCCGGCCTCCTCGATGCGTTGCTGGGTGCGGC
>DASSGB010000100.1:0-4118 GCA_035693825.1 Anaerolineales bacterium | reverse complement strand
CGCGATGCGTGGGGCGCGCCGCTCGACCTCGCGCGCAAGCGCCAGCGCCGCGCGGCGCACCTCGTCGAAGCTCCAGCGTCTCTCGATGCGTACGTAGACGTGCATACCGCGCGAGCCCGAGGTCTTCGGCCAGCCGGTCAGGCCGAAGTCGTTCAGCGTGGCCTCGACCACGCGTGCGACCTCGCGCACTTGCGCCCATGCCACGCCGGGGACCGGATCGAGATCCACCCGCAGCTCGTCGGGATGCTCGAGGTCGTCGGCGCGCACCGGATGCGGGTGCAGCTCGAGACAGGCGAGGTTCGCGAGCCAGATCAGCGCGCCGGCGTCGCGCGGCACCACCTCGTCGGCGCTGCGGCCCGAGGGAAAGCGCAGCGAAACCACCTCGATCCACGGGGGGCGAGAGCGCGGGGCGCGTTTCTGATAGAAGAACTCGCCGGCGATGCCGTCCGGATAGCGCACCAGCATGTTGGGCCGCCCGCCGGCGCCGCGCAGGGCTCCCTCGGCCACGGCGAGATAGTAGTGCACGAGGTCGAGTTTCGTGTGCTTCGGCTTCGGGAAGAGGACCTTGCGCGGGTTCGAGATCGAGACCTCGCGGCCCTCGACGACGACCAACTCGCGATCGGCGCTCACTGGAGGAAGACCGGGACGCTATCTTCTCAGGTAAGCGTCCGTGCCGGAGATCCAATCCTGCCGCGGAGGGCTGAAGAAGTCCATCTCGACGACCTCCTCGAGCATCTCGGCGCCGTGCGGCACATTGCCGGGAATGAGGAGGACTTCGCCGCCGCGCAGCATGATCTCGCGATCGGGGAAGGTGAACCGCATCGTCCCCGAGAGGCAGTAGGTCAGCTGCTCGTTTTCGTGCTGGTGCGTGGGGACCACGGCGCCCGCTTTGAATTCGATCAACGTCGCCATCAGCCGCTCGCCCCACACCATCCGCCGTGTCATTTTCGGATTGATCGCTTCGACCGGGACGGCTGCCAGTTTCACATGCTGGATCTGGTTCATGATGCACCCGCTCTCTTGAAGTCGAATCGGGCGACTGAAGTCCTCCGAAGAAGGCATTCGGCAAGACGCGGGAGCGAACCTAGCGCCGGAGCCGCCCGGCTTCATAAGCGAAGACGCCCAGAATGCAGCGCTGATCTGCATTCTGGGCGTCCAAACTGGTCGCGGGCGCGGGATTTCTACCTAACGCGTGATCCGCACCGCCCGTACCGTCGCCGTCGTCTGCTCGCCCAGCCCGAGCGTGTGCACGAAAGAAACCAGGTGATACCGGTTCGAGACTTTGTCATCGAACAGCGACATGCCGAACCGGTAGACTCGTCCCGGCCTGAAAGGCTTATCGTCAGGGTTCCCGGTGACAAGCTTGCGGCGCAGTTCCACCACCCATCGACCATTCTGCCATGACCCATTGGCCATGACGTCGGCACCGCTGCCGTCCGGCGTGCGCAGCACGTTCTGCGGGAGCAGGTCGCCGACCGCAAAACGAGCCGCGGGATCGAGCGGCACGGCATTCTGGCCCTGCACGAGCGGCAGCTGTGGCAGCAGTTCGGTGAACCGGGACTCCGGGATCGCCGTGAACCCAGTCTTGGCTTGGTCGTACATGAACGAAGGGCGCGCCGGGGTGCTGAACGGAGAGCGACCGGCGTCGCTCAGCCGGAACTCCAGCACGTAGTCGTCACCGGCGTAACCCACGGGGCTTGAGCGGTAGGCTCGCCACTGCCACAGGTCGAGGAAGGAGCCCTCGGCCTTGAGCCGATCGATGTCGGACCTGGACTTTACCTTGTCCCATCCGCCCGTTTCGTCGGTTGCGGTTCGTGTGAGGAGGAGGTAGTGGCGTATCTCCGAGGCGTTGAGCCCTGCGCTCCCCAAGTAGGGATGCGTGCGCACGCGATCGCCGACCACTTCGGCCGGCATGTTGCGCATGCTGTTGTGGCAGGCCATGAAGCACCCAACCTGGTTGAACCCCGTCTTCGCTCCTTCCCCTGCCTGCACGTTGCGCTCGGTGAACATCAACGCGAGCCGGTCCTCATAGCTGGGCGGAATGCCGGCCCTGGTGGCGTCGGGCTTGGGACCCCCCCACGGCACCCAGCGGGTCCCGTCGTACCGCCACAACTCGTGGCTGGCTGCCGGCTGGGGTGCCTGCCATTCGAACCGGAAGTAGACGTACTCGTCGTCGAACGCCGCGCGAACGGACACGTCTATGGACCCGCGCTTGCCGGCGACCGGGTTGGGCTCCAGGCGCCCGGGCCTGACCAACCGCTCACCCAGCGCCTTCTCTTGCCCGGTGTGGCATGTCAGGCAGGGGGTTCCGGCGAGGACCGCCTCGCTGCCTGGGTGCGCCGCGCTGGTCATGAACTCCCAGCTGGCCTGCCCGGGGTAGAAGACGGTGATGGTCGTGGCCCGAATCTTCGACCAGTCGCCGGGGAACGCAAACAGCCCGGCGGCTTTGATAACCGGAGGTGCCTGGGCCTCGACCCGCATCAGGGCGGTCGCCCGCAGCCCCACTATCAAGGCCAAGACGATGACAATCGCGAGAGAGATGCCGAGAACCCGCCGGTGGAGAACGCGCATTGCCCACCTCCTGAGTGTACGGTCCGTGTGCTACGCTGGCTGTGTCACTGAGGGTCAGTGTACATGGGCCCGCCCTAGCCGTAATCGGGTGATGACCTGATGCCCCAACGTCTCGCCTGACGGAGGCCGGCCGCAACATGATCCCAAAGGATGAGGATGAGTAGATGGCCCGTCCGCTGAAGGTTGGCGTCCAGCTCCCCGAGGTGGAGCGGGAAGTGCGCTGGCCCGAGCTGCGCGACATGGCTCGGGCAGCCGAGGAGGCGGGGTTCGACTCGCTGTGGGTGGGCGACCACCTGCTGTTTCGTGACCCCGGCCTGCCGCCGCGGGGGCCGTGGGAAGCCTGGTCGGTCCTGGCCGCGCTGGCCGGCATCACCGAGCGCGTCGAGCTCGGGCCGCTCGTGGCCAGCGTCTCGTTCCACAACCCGGCCATGCTGGCCAAGAAGGCGGCCGCCATCGACGAGATCAGCGGCGGCCGGTTGATCCTGGGGCTCGGCGCGGGGTGGAACGAGCCCGAGTATCGAGCATTCGGCTTCCCGTTCGACCATCGCGTCGAGCGGTTCGAGGAGGCCTTCGCCATCATCCGGGGTCTCCTCCGCGATGGCGAGGTCGACTTCGCGGGCCGCTACCACCAGGCACGGGAGTGCGTCCTCCTCCCTCCGCCCGCACGGAAAGGCGGCCCGCCGATCATGGTCGGAACGACGGGACCGCGGATGCTGCGGCTGGCAGCCCAACACGCCGACGCCTGGAACGCCTGGTTCACCTGGTTCGGCAACCGGCGCGAAGGGATCGCCGCGATCAGGGAGAAAGTCGACGCCGCATGCGCCGAGGTCGGCCGCGATCCCGCCACCCTCGCGCGAACGGTGGCCGTGCTGGTCCAAGTCGAGGGGGACGACGTGGCGCGCAGAGGCGGCCCGCGGGAGAAGGCCCCGCCGCTGCGCGGGTCGCCCGAGGAGCTCGCCGATCAACTCCGCGCCTTCGCTGCCGAGGGGATCTCCCACCTGCAGCTTGTGGTCGACCCGATCACGGTAAGATCGATCGAACGTCTGGCCCCGGTCCTGCAAACGCTCAACCGCTAGCGTCGAGGAATCTGCTCCGTGGTTTTCCCGTCGAAATGCTCCTTGGAAGCCGTGGCAGCGGCTTTCGTGACATGCACGGTTCCATCAACATGCTGCGGCGGCGCATACAGCGTGTACAGCTTCAGCGGCTTGTCGCCGGTGTTCTTGATGTTATGCCGCGCGCCGGCGGGGACGACGATGGCCACATCGCTCTCGATCTTCGTCCTGGTGCCATCGATCCAAACCTCGCCTCTCCCCTTCTCTACCCGAAAGAACTGGTCTCCGTCGCCGTGGACCTCTTCACCGATCTCCTCGCCGGGTCGGAGCGCCATCAGCACCAGCTGCATCTGCGTGCCCGTGTAGAGCACGCGCCGGAAATCAACATTCTCCTCGGTCCTATCTTCGATGTTGGCGACGAACCCTTTCATTGGACCCTCCTTTTCCGTGGCTCGCTTTCAGGATAGGAGCCGGCGCCACCCCCAGCAATCGGGC
>DASSGB010000099.1:0-63933 GCA_035693825.1 Anaerolineales bacterium | reverse complement strand
GGCGCCAGGAAGATGCTGAAAGACGTCGGGAGATTCGGGTCGGAGGCGACAGGGATGGGATACCCCAGACTCGGGAAGGACCCGGAGAAAGTCCAGCCCGCCTTGGCCGCCTGCACCAGGCACGACCCGGCCGGCAGATTCGAGAAGTGGAATGCTCCGTCGGCGGCGGTCGTTTGTGTCAGGGTGGGGCCGCATTCGGTCAGGGTGACGTCCACGCCTTCCAGAGGTCCTTCACCGGATTCGATGGAGGCGTTGCCGTTGAGGTCGGCATACACGACTCCCTGCACGACGCCTCCGCCCGGGGGCCACGTGCAGGCGGCCAATACCAGGGATGCCAGCAGGGCGAGCCGGAGCGATTTCATCGGTTTCTCCTTGGGACGCCCGGCCCCTCACACCGGTGCGTCCTGTTCAGCGATGGTGGGGCTATGGAATCCTGCCCCGGGCCGAACGCCCGAGGGACTGCGGAGCACCCCGGTCGACCTGGGTCGGACCTGTCAAGGGCCGACCCTCTCCAAGATGGCACGCGCGGTGTCTTGTAGAACGCTCTTTTCGGGCCCGCCAACTTCGAGCCCATATTGCCCTTCGACGAGGATGATGAGCACGAATCCCCCGCCGCTCTCGGCATCCTGAATGTAGGCCGAGTCTCCAAATCCTTCAATCCAATCCGCTGATTCGTAGTCGCGCACGTAGTCCATCAACGCCCGAACGGTCTGTACGGGGTAAAGGAACGTGTGATAGGAGGCGGCAGTCCCGTCGCCCGGATCGATCACGTACGAACAGGATGGCCCGGGCGAGGTGATCTCGGTGTAGGGCGTCCCACCCGCGAGCTCGGCAAACTCAGCCGGTGGGAGGATTTCGCACAGGTTGACCGATTCGACGTCCAGGCCGGGACCTGCTGGCGGTGGCGACGGCTCGGCCGCCGCCTGGGTCGGCTGGGCTGCGGGTGCGGTGGCGGAGGAGGTCTCCGATTCTCCCGCTGCTTCCGGCCGGGTGCCGCAGGCGGCCAACGCCAGCATGCTCAAGATGGTTGCCCTACGGATGATATGCAACGGCGTCATCACTTCCTCCCCTCCACGCGCCTAGCCGAGCCGCTCGATGAGCAGCCGGGCGATCTCCAGCATGACTTCAGAGTCCGTCCCCGCGATGTCCAGGGCATAGTCTCCGCGGAGGATGACGAGCAGGCGGAACTGGTCCTCGTCCTCCTCGAACCACAATCGCGATTCATCCCCCAACCCGGCCAGCGGATCCCCGGCCTCCTCGGCCTCGAGGGCGAATTCGCCCAGGTCGGCCGACTCGACATACACGATGTAGTACTCGTAGGCCCCGCTGGGCGCGTCGAGGCTGTACCAGCACATCGAGAAGGTCGCCTCGCCTTGCTGGTTCGGCTCGCCGTCGAGCGTCCCGCCGCCCGCCAGCTCGAGCACCTCCTCCGGCGTCACCAACTCACACACGTTGAGCGCGGCGAAATCGCGCGTGCCGGATGGAGCCGGCGGCGCCTCCGGCCCGGCGTCCGTTGGCGGGACGGCCAAGGTCGATACAGCAACCGGCGGCGCCTCGGACGGCGATGGCGCTGCTCCGCCACAGGCGGCCAAGACCGCGCTCAGGGCCATCGCGATGACGGCATACCCGTTCGACCCGGCGAATCGGCTCATGATCTTCGAACTCCTCTTATCACCAAGACTCTTCAAGGCCGGCATCACGGCACGGACACCACAACGTTTCGGAAGAACACCTCGACGAAGCCGTCGCTGGCGCCGCCTGCGCCCACCCCGATGTCGCCACGCGGCAGAGAGTCCATGTCGCGGTCGACCGCCAGTTCGCCGTTGACGTAAATCGCCATGTGGTTCCCGATGCAGTCGACCCGCACGTGATTCCAGTCGTTGGCCTTCATCGTGCCCTCTGGAAGGCTGCCGAATCGCGCGATCTGTTCTCCCCCGTCCAGGTAGTCGGAGATCTGCGCCGACCCATCCGGGGCCAACGTGAACGCGTAGAAGAAACCGAAGGTCTGAGCTCCTCGACATACGAAAATAGCGCCGCCAAACGGCTCCTCCTCTGTCGAGTTGATCAAGACGTCGGCTTCGATGCGGACGTCGCCGTATTCCTGGCCAAAGGGGGCGGTGATGAAATCGTACGGCACCTGGTCGTTGTCGATCCAGGCGCGCAGATCGCCATCGACGCACTCATAGCCGTAGGTAGAGCCCGCTTCGGCGAATCCGATAGGGCAGTCCGCCGCGATGGGCTGAGTGGGCTCGCCCTCGGCGGGCGGCGGGGTCGGGGTGAATCCGCAATCGAGAGGTTCGTCGGCGGTCACCGTCAGGCCCAGACTGCCGGCCGATTCGGACGCGTTCGCCATCACGAGATAGTAGCGCTGCGTGTCGCACGACCCGCGCACCTCCGTCGGAATGTCGGTCCACTGACCGACCTCTGGGACGGGCCGGAGCGTGGCCCGGCCCGGAGAGTCGGCGAGCATCGGGTCGAGTTGATACGCGCCGGCGGACCCCAAGGTCAGGCCGTAGCGGGTCAGGGTGAACGGAGGGCTGCCGAAGGGGACGACCGCGTCTCCAGAGGAATCGATGCGGAAGAGGGACGGGATGTATGCCGGGGCGGTGGGGATGACCTCCCCCGAAGTGTCGGCGATCGTTCCGTCCATGAACGCCAGGGCGTAGTCTTCGAACAGGGCTTGGATCTCGGGAAACTGCGCAAGCTGCGCCGCCTGCGCCGACTCGTCGCCCGCCCAGGCGGGCGTGAGGCTGTCGATGAGTCTCAGCAAGCCCTCGTCTCCGATCCGGTTGGCGACATACTGGAAGAAGCCGAAGTTGTCGTAGCTCATGTAGACCAGCGGCGTGACGGCCGAGTTGTAGGCCCAGCTCTGGATCCACATCCACTCCTCGTCGACCGTCGGGTAGACCACGTTGGCGAAGTAGGTGGCGGTGGCTTCGCCCCACCAGTCCTGAACTCCCCATAGCGCGTTCTGCGCCAGGGCAGGGAAGTTCCAGATCTGAAAGCAGTGGAAGACCTCGTGGGCGACGTCCTGCTGGAAGACGGCCGTGGCCGCGGGGGGGCCGCCGGTGGAGGGCGCCACGTTCTCCATCTCCTGCTCGTTGTGGACGATGGCCAGCGGGAAGAGGATGATCTGGCAAGGATTCTGACCAGGATCCGAAGGCACCATGGCCAGAGTCGTGCCGCTCGAGGTGTCGAGCAAGGAGAAGACCACCTCGATGTCCTTCATCACCACCGCTCTTCCCGGCAGCTTCAACGCCGAAAACGTGTCGAGCGAATCCAGCGTCGCCTGCAGGGCGGCATCGGCGTAAGCCGTCGTGAATCCCTCGGGTTGATCCTCGGTCGGATAGAAGATCTGGATCGTGGTGGAGCCGACGGTCGTTTCCTTGTATTGGAAACACTGGGCGGACGAGCCTTGAGGAAAGCCTCCGGCGAAAAGGTCCGAACAGTCCTGCTGGAACGTCGGGCTCGCCAGCCCGGCCGCGGGGCGAAGGGAGCTGCCCTCGGGCGACGAATAGGGCAGCAGAGTCTCCGGGCGGGGCGCCAGGACTTCGAGCAGCCTTTCGATTTCGGCCTTGGCGGCTTCATCTTCGCCGGTCCGGAGATAGTTCTGCGCGTCGAGAACCACGCCCGTGCCTTCGAGGGTGACCGGGGCCTCGTCCAGAACGGTCTCGAGCTCCACCGCGCCGGCCAGGATCTGCAGGCCGGAAACGAGCGCCTGCTCCTGGGACATCTCGCCGGCTTCGACCTTTGACTGCAAGGCGTCGACGAGTCCGGCTGGCGGAGGTGGAGGCAGCTCCTCGCCCCATGAATCCGGACTGGGAGTCGGCTGCGCCGGAGTCGGCGTTGCGGTGAGAGCCGCGCGCCCGGGCAGGCCGCAGGCCAGGGAGACGGCGGCGAGGACCGCCGTCACTCGCATCAAAGACCGGACCGTGTGTAGGTGCCTCACGCTGCGTTCCTCCCGAACCAGGATGTCACCTGCGCCCCTTCGTCATCAGGGCGACGGGGTCGTGCTCAGCGAGTCGTCCGGGGCGCAAGGCATCGAATACGGGATCAGCCCTCCATACTGGGCAGCCAGGGCGGAGTACTCCCGGAAGTAGGTGGTGGCGGTTACGATCGTCGTGCCGTTGTTGAGCGACCGGTAGAAGTCCTCTCCGAAATTCTCAGGTGGGATCTGCGATTTCTTGAACATGTCCTGAGTCCAGGGAAATATGATCGGCTGGGCGGCGCGGAACGGAACCGCCAGCTCCACCGTTTGCCCAGGGGCCAGCATCGGGATATCCACACCGTTTCCCTGGAATGGGAACACGGTGACGTCTGCCGGCGGATACTGTTTGCTCGGTGTGCCGGTCGGGCTGTACGGGCCCCAGACCGTGCCTCCCGGGAAGTGATAGTCGATCTTCATGCTGACCCGGACCGAACAAAACGGGTAGGGCACAGGTTCCTCCACGCCCGGCAGGCGACGGACCTGCAGCCAGGCGATGGGCGGGATGTACTCCGACCCATACGCGGGCTGGACCACGACGCCCTTGGGAGGGCAAAGAGGCTCCTTCCCGTATTGGTGGGCGGTGGATTCGCTGACGCACCCCGGGGAGTGACTGCCGGCCGTGAGCTGGTCGAAGGCCATATCGACTCCCTGTCGCATCAGGTCCTTGCATTCGTCGGGGCAGGGGATTCCGGTCGTGGATTCGAATTCCTCCGCCGCCAGTTCGACCAGGTAATCTTTGCCTTTGCCCTCGAGCTCCTCGTAATTGGGCAAGGACGGCGGTAGGCCGACATAGGCCTTGGCAACGTCGACGGCGATCGACGCGCCGATCTTGCAGCCGTCCTCGATGGTCGTCTTGGCCTTTCCGCTGTTGGCGGCCTCGGCGGTCCAGGTCGCCGTCAGGCAAATGGGATTGAACTTGGCCAGGAACTCTTTGACCAATTCGTCAAGTTTGTTGTAGAGGTCGGCGATGAAGTCCCACGCAGCCGTGATCAGGCCGCCGATATCGCTGATGATAGTGATGACGTCATCGTCGTTGCCGCCCTTGAACGATTCCGGGCAGACGGGATCTCCGGTGCTCAGCGCCAACGCATACTTCATAGCCGACAGGCTGTAATCCTTGACGCTGATCACCTCGACACATCCCCACAAGCTGGAGTCGGGGAAGACCGGCGGGTCGTAGGCCGTGACCTTGACCTCGTACAGGATCTTGAAGCGCGACAGGTCCGGCACTTCGAACTTGATGGGGGGTTGAGGCGTCGTGTCGACGGTGACCACGACGGTGTTGGAAGGATTGCACTGGGGCTTGCCGCCGACCAGAGGAAGGACGCGCACGTAGAACTTGGGGAAGCCGTCATCCCACGTCAGAATGCCGCCGGGGATGCCCAGGTACGCATTCGATGGCGGAGTGCCTCCCGGGAGAGCGACGTTGGGCGCCGCCTGCATCTCCACCAGCGAGTCATCGCCCAGGGTGGGCACGCCGTAGTTGGCCAGCGGGCCGACTTCGATCATCTGCTCCGAGGGTTGGTCTTCGAACTCCAGGGGAGGCGGAGCGAACTTGCTGAAGTCGATGGTGAAGTGGGTAACGCCGCCTTGTGTTGGCAGCAGGTCGGATAGTAGCAAGTCTGGCGGTGTCAGGCTGCACGTGAAGGCAAAAGGTTGCGACGACATTTGCCAAAGGCCGCCGGTGACGCCTTCCAGCGGTGCATGCCATTGGAAGCCCGTCTCCTGCCACTTGGCGATGGTGAACTTCTTTGCCCAGAGGGTACCGCCGACATCGCCCGTGCAGTTGGCCCCGAGGAAGCAACCCTCGAGCAGGCTCGGCCCACGCCGCGTCGGCCAGGAGGGCGGCGCGTCGGGCGGGATGGCCGTTTGCAGATGGCCGAGCGAAACCAACTCCCCGCCGCTCCACCCCCACACGTCGAGATCGAGGTTGGATCCCTCGAGCAGACCGCCCAGCGCGACCGAGTCCTCATCGGGAGGATAGTAGGCGTGCGGGTTTGCGGGCAGCCGCCCCCAGGGCTTCCCGTCGACCGAGTAATAGAGGAAGGCCAGGTCCACCGCCTGGGGAAGAACCAGCTGGTCGCCCTCCAGTCGCAAACCGCTTCCGGGCGGCGCGCAGGCCGAGTCCGAAGTCTCGAAGGCCACCAAGTTGCTGGCGGCCTCGCCTCCGGTGTTGAAGGCCGAAACATAGAATTGATACTTCCCGCCGGTCGTGTGGACGTCGTAGCCGATCGGGTTGGAACCGGCGTGCGGGCCCAGAGTCTCGAGTCGCGTGAAGGAGGAGGCGCCCGGGCCGATGCGGTAGACGAAGAAACCGGCCTCGTTGCCGGAGGTGTCGGCGATGAACAGCCGTGCGGCGCACCCGGCTGCGGCCAGGTCAAGGACGGGTGCCGACGGCGGTTGAGTATCCGGCCCGCCAAGGTTCTCCTGGACCCAAAACGAAAGTGGGCTGGGAGGTGCGACGGCCGGATCCGTGGATCCGATGTTCGGCACGTCGTGGTCGAGGTCTGCAAACTCGGCCGGCCCCTGGCCGGCGAATGGTACGACCACGACCGCTCCGTCCGGCAACACCTGATCCGGGGCGAGCCCCGGGTTGGCCTCCAGCAGAGCCGTCAGATCGGCGCCAAAGTCCGTCGCCAGCTGCTGAGGCGTTTCGCCCAGGCCCGTGGTGTGACGAATCTCAAGGCCGGGATCTGCAATTCCGTTGAGGCGGACGACGTTGGATTCTCCGGTGCGGCCGCGCGCGTCGACGGCGCGCACGAGAAGCAGATGTTCGCCCAGCGAAGGAACTGTCCAGTCCCAGGAGGCTGAGACGTAAAGGCGATCCTCCCCCTGGAAACCGGCCGTGTCGGCCAGGACGCCGTCGGCCCACAGCTCCAGGGAGATGATAGCTTCCGAGCCAAGGGCCTGCGCCACGACGGGTAGCGTTCCGCCCTGAGGATAGGCCCCTTCGGTCGGTTGCTTGAGCGACACCAGGATCGGATTCGAACCGGCGGGAAGAATCTCGGACCCGGGAAGTCGGGCGAGGCCCGGCACCAGCCTCCGTCCGACAAGAACCGCGGCGATGGCCAGCCCGGCGATGACCACGATGACCAAGGGCCATGCCGGCAGCCGCACAGGGCCCTTTCCGGCGCTGCCCTTGGGTTTGTTCCAATCCGAATCGGTCTGGACCGCACCCTGTTGCTGCCGGACCGAGGCATAGCGCTTCTTGGCGTCGAAAGACTCTTCAGGTTTCTTCATGATGATCCCCCGCCTTTGCCGCCTGCGACTGGTTCATCCATCACTCGCTCTCAGTGAGGCACGATCGGAGTGAGGGTGGGCGTGGACAACACCATCGGAGGGAAGAAGATGAGCCCGCATCGTCCCAGGCTGAGGTCGGAGAAGACCGGCGAGCGGGTCATCGCTCCCGACTGCGGCTGAAGGACGAATTGGTACTGAACCTCGGACTCATTCCAGGCCATGTCTCCGGCCAGGCGATCGCCGCTCATCGCCAGGCTGAAGTAGCCGCTCCGGCCGCCGGGCATGGCCACGCCCGAAGACCAATCGGTCACGTCGCCACTCTGCGGATTGCGCAGCCGATGGAAAAACACGACCGCCCGGACTCCCGAAGGATGCGTAGCCCGGACTCCGAAGGTGACGCTGAGCGGGTCGCAGGTATCCAGGCCGAAGTAGACCTGGTGCGTGGAGATGGAGACATCCGAGAGGCCTCCGAGGGGGGCCGTCGGCGTTGAGGTGGATGTGGGTGTAGCCGTGGCCGTGGCCGTCGCGGAAGCGGTGGCCGTGGGGGTGAGGCTGGGCGTGATCTCCAAAGGCTCGACCACATCCGCAACCTGTGGACCGATGAGAGTGACCTCGTTGTTCGTCGGCGCCCCCCACTCTCCGCCTTGGTTCTGGGCCCTTGCCGTGAGGACGTACAGACCGGCTTCCTGCGGATCCCACTCGGCGCTGAAGGTCGTGAGGGCCGAGTCGGTATCGTCCGGCGGCCGCCGGCTGAGGACCTCTCCATTCACGCTGAGTTCGATCATGGCCACGCCGCCGGGATCGGCTGCGTGCAGAAAGATTTCCATGGCCTCCACAGGATGCACGCTCTCGTGCATGGGTGCGTCGATCCAGGCCTGCGGGCCCGATGGACTGCAGCTGCTGAGGCCCAGGGCTATCGCCAGGCTGAGCAACCCGGTCCGGATGGTGCCCGACGATGTCGTTCGCACAGTCTTCATCAGTCCCTCCTGGCCCGGACCCGAGGTTAGGGCTGGATCGAGATCATCGCCGGCCATGTCTGAGCCGCGCCGATCATCCCGTCGGCGGCCAGGCCGTGGTTCGCCTGGAAATCCATCAACGCCGACTCGGTCACTCGACCGAAGAGGCCGTCCACGACGATTTCTGCGTAACCGAACTTCTCGAGAAGCAGATGCTGGGCCGCCCGCACCGCCTCGCCGCTGCTCCCGACTTGAAGGACGATGCCCTCCACCACAGCCGTCCACGTCTGGCCCCCGACCTGGCCATCCACCGTCAATCCCTTTTGGGTCTGAAAGTCCTCGACGGCTTGCTCTGTCACAGGACCGAAGAGTCCATCGGCCGGGATGTCGTGACCGTGATGGCGGAGAAGGTACTGAAGGGCGGCCACCTCCGGGCCCTGGCTGCCGGCTCGAAGGATTGGCCAGGCGGGGATGACGGCCTCGCCACCGGAGGTCGGTGGTGCAGACGTCTGGCTACCTGAGCATAGTGCTTCCGCGCCGGGCGCACACCAGGACATTTGGCCCCCGACCATCGTCATCAAAGTCTCGATCGTGAGCAGGCCTTCGACACCGGCCGTTCGAGGGTCCGCCGACAGGATCACCAGGTCGGCCAATTTCCCGGGCGCCAGGCTTCCGCGAGTGTCTTCTTGGAAGACGGCATATGCGGCGTCCAGGGTGAGCAGCCGCAGAATCTCCTCGACGGTCAGGGCATGCTCGACCATCCACGGCTGTGGCAACCGGCCTCCGGGGCCGATCTGCGTCACACCGCGGTAGATAACGCCCATGGGTGACATGTGCGAGTCGGTGGTGTACTCTTCGTCGACTCCGTCAGGGTTGAAGGGGCCGCCCGCCATTCGCACTCCGGTGTCGGCCATCCGCCTCCAGTTGCTCATGTTCTCGGCGCCCTGCTCGGCGATGAGCGCCTGGATGTCGGGCCAGTGGGCGACGACGCCGATGAGCCCCGGCTGGATCGCCCCGATCACGCCCATGCGTGCCATTCGGTTCTGCTGCTCGGCGGTCTGGGCCAGCGCGTGCTCGAGGCGATAGCGCGCCGCCTGGGTGTTTTCGCCGCCCTCGGCCAGTTCGATGGCGTCCAGGGCCAGCTCGTGCGACTCGGCTCCGATGGCTTTCATCGCCACCTGCCAGCCTTCGGCGCGTCGAGCCCGAAGCGCCTCTGCAAGTCCGGGTGGATCGAAGAGGAGTTGGCGGCCTGAATTGAAGTCGATGAAGAACTTCAGCCCGGCGGCGCGCAGGGTCGGCCCGAACATCTGGCCGGGCCGATAGGCGTTGTACCACTCGGGCAGGGGATCGCCCTCGAACGTATCGAACAACAAGTACGCGTCCACGCGAATCGAAAGGAGGCCTCCGTCGGCCAGGTCTCGCAGATCGTTCCACTCATCTTCGTTGAGCGCTGCCTCGCTGAGCCCGGTCCATCCTTGACGCAGGGCCTCCCGGACGGCCTCTTCGCCTCTCTCAAAGCCCCATTTGTAGCGCTGAGGAATGCGGTGGGAGTGGGAGTCGATGAAGCCCGGGGTGAGGCTGCGCCCCTCGAGATCGACGATCTGAGTCGCCGGGCCGGCGAGGGCGAGCACGTCTGCGTCCGTGCCCACGGCGGCGATAACCTCGCCGCGGACGGCGATGGCCTGAGCCGAAGGCTGGTCGGCCTCCATTGTCAACAGGTTGCCGTTGTAGAAGATCACACTGGGGGGAGCCTGCTCGGCCTCGGTGGCCGGGGTCCCGTACACCTCGATCTCGCGCCAGGCTACCCACGAAGGGCTTTCGGTGGTTTCGATCTTGAGGAAGCGGACGGCTGTCCCCTGCAAAAGTCCGGAGGCCTCAAGCTGCCGGCCGTCTTCGGTCGCGCCGCGGAATTCGTGCAGCAGCTGGTCCTGGCCGCCTTCGCCGCGGCCGGTGACCCGGTGTGTCGTGACCCCTGCCGGTGATTGCGCAACCATGAGGACGAGGCGGTCGATGCTGAACGTCGCGCCGAGGTCGATCTCGATCCACTGCACGGGATCGCCGCCGGAATTCCAGATGGTCTCCGGATCGCCGTCGACCGCGGCCGCAGCAGGATCGTCGGGAAGTGAGGCCGAGGCTGCGACCGCCCGGCCAAGGGCGATGTTCGCCGGGGCTGAAGCGGTGGCGTCGGTTCCCTGCGTAGGTCGGACGGTGGGCTCGAGGATGGTCGGCGCCAGATCTTGATCGCCGCGTGTGGCGCAGGCGGCGAGCAGCACAGCCGGGGCCAGGAGGGCCGTCGCCAGTGAGCACGGGGTACGCGTGTGCGCCCGCGCAGAAGTCATTTGCCGTCACTCGGCCACGGTTTCGAAGTAGTCAAACTCGGCGAAGGTCCCTGCCGCCGGAGCCTGAGCTGCGATCAGACCGACCGAGATCGGAGCCCGATCGACCATGTGGCTTCCGACCTCGATCCAGGTCGTATCGTCGACGAGGTAGTACGCGGTGTAGGTGTTGCCGCGGCGGACGAGCCGCAGCAGATCTTCCGATCCGCCGAATCCGGCCGAGGCGAAATTCCCGCCGACGGCGGAACCTGCCTCAAGGCTGTCGTAGTAATAGCCGTCGCCCGCGCAGGCTCCGGAGACATCACAGAAACCATGGCCGAACTGCAGGACCGCGCCGTCGCCGAAGTAGACGATCAACCCGGCGAGCTCGAAGTTGCGCGAGGGCGATACCCGGACCCATGTTCGCAGGTCGAAATCGCCATCCGGCGCCGGACGGAGGAGAACGTTCGATGGAGGAGCAGTCAGGAAGCCGCTTTGCGACAGACCGATGCGAAGCCAGCCGGGAGTAGCGCTCAGGGACCAGGCCGAGGGGTCTTCGTTCAACCACGACCACGAATCATCCAGCGCACCGTCGAAGTCGTCCCGGAAAGCGAGCGGTGCGGCAGGCGACGGGCTGGAGGACGGCCCTGCCGGAACGCTGGTGGCGGCAGGCAGGGGCCGGATCGTCGGTTCGATGACCGTGGCGGGCGGAGCCGCGCCGCGGGGGAGGCCGCAGGCGATCGAAGCCGCGATCAGAATGATTGCGATTCGGACGAGCGGGTGACGGACCATCGAACCTGCGTGTGTGATGACCGCCTGGATGCGCAAGGGCAACTAGACCTCTCGTTCCGCAGATAGCAACGGATCCTCGCCCGTCCCTTTTTCCAGGGGCAGCGTCGCCAATCTTCCGCTGAGGAAAGCCTGCATCTCGCTCCACTCCAGGAAGTAGCGACGTTCGCCGCTGGGGATGTGCTCGATGAGGCCGCGGGTCAGCTTGGGAGGCGACTGGCCGGGATCGGTCCAGATACGAACAATGAAAAGATGTTGGGTGCCTTCAGATGGTGCGCCCAAGGAGGCCTTCTCCAGAAAGAGTCCACGGGGACCCCGGTATAGCCACCAGCGTAGCCGCTGGCCGTCCCCAAAGCGTCGCAAGAAGGTCCGAAAGCGGGGAACCGAGGTCGGTGGTTCGGGGCCTAGACCGAGCTTGAGCCCAGGGCGTAGGCCAGGGCCTGCTCGGTGTCCATAGCTTCCCCCTCTTTCCAGGAAGCCTGCCACCGGGCGGGTTCGGTGGTGAGGCGGGCCTTGTCCACCATCCGCTCGTACATGGGAAGGTCGGGCGCTGGCAGGGGGATGCCGATGGCCTTCCTTAGTGTGTCAGCGGCTCCGAAGAGGCGCGCCGCCCGATCGGCCTGGCCTTCCGCGCCGGCCACCCCGGCCAGGCCCTCCAGATTCCAGGCAATGCCCTCCTTGTCGGCCAGGGCGACCTTCAACTGGAGGCTTTCGCGGAAGAAGAGCGCCGCGCGTTGGGCCTTGCCCAGGAGCAACGCGGCGCGGCCCAGGTTGATCAAGGAGATGGATTCGCCCAGAGTGGAGCGCAGCTCGCGGAAGAGGTTGACGCTTTTCTGAAGATGCTCGATCGCCCCGGCATAGTCGCCGCGATAGACCGAGAGATCGCCCAGGTTGTTCAGCGCCCGGGCCACGCCCCATCGATCGCCCTGAGCCTCGTAGACTTGCAGCGCATCCTTCCAGATCTCGTCGGCGCGATCGTAGTCCTGGAGATTGCTGGCGACCACGCCCCGGCTCGACAGGGCGTCGGCGATCAGGGAAAGGTCGCCGAGCTTTCGGCAGATGGCCAGATTCTCATCGAGCAATTCGCCGGCCAGGGCGTAGTCTCCCTGGAGCGACATCAACCGTCCGGCCGCATGCAGCACGTTGGCCTTCAACTCCTCCGGCAACGTTGCCCGACGAGGCAGGATGATCTCCAACCATCGCCGGCCCTCGGCGACGTAGCCGTGGGTCCACCAGAATGGCCACAATCGGCTGGTCAACCGCGCCAGGGTGACCATGTCACCGGCTCCCTCGGCGTAGCTCATCGTGCTGCGCAGGTTGGCGTATTCCTGCCCGATGACCCAGAACCATTTCTCTTGATCGGGTCCTCGAAGCAGGCGATCGCCGGCTTCTTCCACGAGGTTCAGCCAGTAGGCGACGAAAGCCGCCTGCACCCGGTCGGCTTCCCCGGACTCGACGAGTTTCTCGCGCGCGTAATGCCCGACGGTCTCCAGGAGGCCGTATCGGACGCGGGCCGGATCTTCGCGAGAGACCATCACCAGCGACCTGTCGACCAGCTCCGACAGCAGCTGGAGAATCTGATCGGCGGTCACCGGGTCGCCGAGGCAAACGGCTTCGGCCGACTCGAGCGTGAAGCCGCCGACGAACAACGACAGCCGGCGAAGCAGCGCCCGTTCGGTTTCGGAGAGCAAGCCGTAGCTCCAGTCGAGCACGGCCCGCAGGGTGCGGTGCCTGGGCAGGGCGGTGCGGCTGCCTCCGGTAAGAAGACGGAATCGATCGTCGAGGCGCTCGACCAGCTGGTCGACCGAGAGCATCTTCATGCGGGCTGCCGCCAGCTCCAAAGCCAGAGGAATGCCGTCCAGCGCGCGACACAGACGCACCACAGACGGCAAATTGCCCGGAGTCAGTCGAAAGGTGGGAAGGACGGCCGCGGCGCGATCGGCGAACAACCGCACGCTGGCCGAGGCCTCCGGTCCCAACTCCACCGGCGGCGCGGCCTCGCCGGACTCCACCGGTTCCGGCAGACTCAACGGCGGGACCTGCCACACCACCTCGCCGGGCACGCCCAACGGTTCTGTGGAGGTCGTCAGGAAGCGCATCCGTGGGCCCTCGCGCAGGAGTCCCTCGACCAGCCGGGCGCAGTCCGCCACCAGATGCTCGCAGGAATCCAGCACGATCAGCATGTCCTTGGTGTGGACCGCGTCGGCCAGGGCCTGGTCGATGGGGCGCGTGGACTGTTCGCGAAGACCCATGGCGGAGGCGACGGCCTGACCCAGCAGCGAAGGATCCGAGAGTGGCGCCAGGTCCACCCACCACACGCCGTCGGCGAATCGGTTGAGATTCGCTTCCGCCAGCGCTAGGGCGAGGCGCGTCTTGCCCACGCCGCCGATGCCGGTCAGTGTCAGCAGGCGCGTCTTCGCCAGCAATCCGCGCATCTCCTCCAACTCGCGCCGGCGGCCGATGAAACTCGTCAGCCGCGCCGGCAGATTGTGGCGCTGAGCCGGTCCGGATCTGGCTGGAGGCGGTGCGGCCTCGCCGCCGGGAACATCCTGCGACAGGTACGCCTCATACGCCTGGCGCGTCTCGAGGCTCGGCTCGACGTGAAGCTCTCGCTGCAGGACGGTGACGCAGGCGTTGAAATGCCGCACCAGACCGGCTCGATCGCCGCTCTGGGCATGCAGCCGCATCAAGGTCCGGTAGGTTTCCTCGCGCAGGGGATCGTGGCGCAAGAGACGCTGGGCGAAGAGGATCGCCTGCCGGTAGTCCTTCTCCGCCTCGGATCGCTCGACGAGCTGGTGCAGGACCTGGGAGTATGCGTCGCGCAGCCGTTCCCTTTCGGCGAAGACCCAGTCGTCGTAGATGCCCTCCAGCAGGTCGCCGGTGTACAGGTCGGCGGCTTCGACCAGGCGAGCCGGATCTGTTCGCACGCGTTCGAAGTCAGCCAGGTCCAACCAGGCATCGGCTGAGGGATTCCATTGGACGGTGCTGCGGTCGCTGACAATCCAGGAGATCGCAGGCTCGGTGGCCGGTAGCAGTTGCGCCAACCGGTGAAGATGGCGCCGCAGGTTGAGCCGGGCTTCCTCCTCGGACTCGTCCGGCCAGAAGGTATACGCCAGCAAGTTGCGCGGCATGGGCCGCGAGCGATGGACGAGCAGGTATCCCCACAGCGAAAGGAGCCGAGAGCGAGGCGGCAGCTTGATGGCCGCCTCGTCGACGTAGGCCCGCATCGGGCCGAGGAGGAAGAGACGCAATCCCATTTGACGGCCGCCGGCGGGGGTGGGGCCCGGCGAGGGCGGGTCCGGACGGGTGAGCCCGCGGACGGCATTATACGCGGCCTGCTCAGGCCTCCCGCTCAGGTTGCTACCAAGAACGATGTGGGGGCCGGCTTGTTTCTCCCGGCGATCGAGCCCTGCTTGCGCGGGACGACTACCCGAGAGGGTAGTCGGGGACCACCTGATAGCAACGTGACCCGAGTCGCTTGCCGGATGTATGCTCCCTGCGGGCCCCCGACGTCGAGATGAGCATGTGGTTCAATCCGATCATGGCGAGTCTGTTGCGCTCGCCGCTCCACGGATGGATCAGTGGCAACACGATGCTGATCAGCGTGCGCGGCCGGAAGACCGGCCGCAGGCTGACGACGCCCGTGAACTACGTGCGAGTTGGGGACGAACTGCTGGTGGTCAGCTTCCGATCGCGCACGTGGTGGCGCAACCTGCGCGGGCGCCCCGTGACGGTGGAACTCCTGGTGGCGGGCGCCCGGCACGAGGCCGTTGCCCATGTGGATGAGTCGCAGGCCGATGTCATGCGAGGGCTGGCGCAAATCGTCGCCCGTGAGCCGTCTCTGGCGCGCCCTCTGGGAATAGGGCTGGACGAGGCGGGTCGCCCCAGGCCGGCGGATCTGGAGATGGCTTCTCGAAGCCGTGTGGTGGTGCGGGCTCAACTGACTCACGGGCAGCCATGAATGCGGGAAGGACTCCGGCACTGGTTTCCAGTGGTGGCCGTCACCGGGCCACGCGAGTTCCATGGGGAGGGAGAAGTGATCGCCGATAGCTTGAAGAGGATGTCCACCGGCCAGAGTGTCGAGGCGACCTCCACGGGAGCCCACCGAAAGGCCGTCTTCGCCTACTTCGGGCTGACCTTTCTGATTTCCTGGGCGATCGAATTCTTGCTCATCGCCTCTGAACGGGGATGGGGCGGGATCGGGGTCTCGCCCGCAGTGCACTACTTCGCCGCCTATGGACCGATGCTGGCCGCCCTTCTCGTGACCGGATGGTTGCTGGGCGGCCCCGGCCTTCGGGAGCTTCTCGGCCGGGTGCTGAAGTGGCGTGTGGGGTGGGCCTGGTTTCTGATCTCGCTGCTTTCGCCTGCAGCCCTTTTCGCTGTCGGCGCGCTGGCGGCCTTGATCGTCGAGGGGAAGCTGCCCGACCTGGCGCTGCTCGGGCAAGTGAACTACATGCCGAACCTGGGTCTGGCCGCGTGGCTATTCTGGTTCGTGACGTATGGCCTGGGAGAGGAAGTCGGCTGGCGCGGCTTCGCCCTGCCGTGGCTCCAGAAGAACCGCACCGCAGCCCAGGCGACGCTCATCCTTGGCATCCTGTGGGCCCTGTGGCACTTGCCGGCCTTCTTCTATCTCGACACCTATCAGGCGATGGGTCTGTGGATGTTTCCGTTTCTGGCGGTGACCATCGTGTGTGGGGCCGTGGTTTACACCTGGATCTATAACAGCACAGGCGGGAGCGTGCTGATGGCGGCGATCTTCCACGCTTCCTTTAACTACTTCTCGGCCTCGGCCGCCGGAGCCGGGACCATCGCCATCGTGATGACCGCCGGCGTGGTGATCGCCGCCCTGGTCATCCCGCGCGTGTATGGGCTGGAGAATCTCTCGCGAAGGCCCAAACACAGCCTCTAGCCCGCGCGACAGGATCTGGCCCTTCGACCTCACGCCGCCATCGATTTGGCATGGGCTAACCTCTCCCGCTGTCTTCTCCGTTGCCTCAAGGCGTTCCTTGTCGGGGGAGGGGCAGGGGTGGGAGACGAGGGGCTCGCGAGCGGCAGCAACTAGCCATTAAGGCGACAGCGCGTCGCAGCAGGCGGCGCGCTGTTCATTCTTGCGGGACGGGGGAGGATCCTCCTCCCCAGGGTGGGATTAGGCGGAGACTTCCTGCTCGACCGCCACGGTTGCGCCGCTGTCGCTGCGGCGGAAGACGACGCCTTCCGACTTTTCGTCCACGTCGACCGTCACCGTGTCGCCTTGGGAGAACTCGCCCTGCAGCAGCTTCACCGACAGCGGGCTCTCGATGTACTTCTGCATGGCGCGGCGAAGAGGTCGGGCGCCGAACGCCGGGTCGAAACCGGCACGGGCCAGCCACTTGCGCGCCGCCTCGCTCAACTCCACGGTCAGGCCATGCTCGGACAGCCGGCCCTGGACCTCTCTGAGCTGGAGCTCGACGATCCGCTCCATATCTTCCAGCGAAAGAGGCGAGAAGATGATGATCTCATCGATCCGGTTGAGGAATTCCGGCCGGAAGGTTTCCTTGAGGGCCTTCTCGATCTTCTCTTCCTGCTGGTCGCGGGCGCCTTCCGCGCCGCCCTTGACCCGGAAGCCCAGGCTGCCGGAGCGGGTCACGAACTCCGTCCCGAGGTTGGAGGTCATGACCAGCACCGTGTTGCGGAAATCGACGATGTGGCCCTGGCCGTCGGTGAGCCGCCCGTCGTCAAGGATCTGCAGCAGGGCGTTCCACACCTCGGGATGGGCCTTTTCGATCTCGTCGAACAGAATGACCCGGTACGGCCGGCGGCGGACGGCCTCGGTCAGCTGGCCGCCTTCTTCGTATCCGACGTACCCGGGCGGTGCTCCGAACAGACGCGAGACGGTGTGCTCCTCGCGATACTCGCTCATGTCGATGCGGATCAGGGCTTCTTCGTCGTCGAACATGAACTCGGCCAGCGCCTTGGCCAGCTCGGTCTTGCCGACGCCCGAGGCGCCCAGGAAGATGAAGGAGCCGATCGGCCGCCGCGGGTCTTTGAGGCCGGCCCGCGCCCGGCGAATGGCGTCGGACAAGGCGTGAATGGCTTCGTCCTGCCCGATGATCCGCTCGTGCAGGCGTTCTTCCATGCGCAGCAGACGTTCGGCTTCGTTTTCCATCATCTGGGATACCGGGATCCCGGTCCACTGGGCGACGACCTCGGCGATGTCGTTCTCGTCGACGAGCTCGTCCAGCTGGTGCTCCGATTCCCAGGTGTCGCGCTGGGTGCGGAAATCGTCCTCGAGGCGGAGGCGCAGGGCCTTCTTCTCGGCGGCGCGTTCGTAATCGCGCTCGTTCCCGGCCTGTTCCTCTTCGGCCATCAGGCGATCGATATCGCCCTTGAGGGCTTTGAGCTCGGTCGGCAGCGAATACAACGCCACCCGCAGTTTGGCGGCGGCCTCGTCCATCAGATCGATGGCCTTGTCGGGCAGCGACCGATCGGTGACGTAGCGCTGCGAGAGTTTGGCGGCGGCTTCCAGGGCGGCGTCGGTGAAGCGCACTTTGTGGTGGGCCTCGTACCGATCGCGCAGCCCGTGGAGCATCTTGATCGTCTCTTCGACGCTCGGTTCGTCCACATAGACCGGAGCGAAGCGCCGCTCGAGGGCGGCGTCCTTCTCGATGTACTTGTGGTACTCGTCCAGGGTCGTGGCTCCGACGCACTGCAGTTCGCCGCGGGCCAGGGCCGGCTTGAGCATGTTGGAGGCGTCCATGGCGCCCTGGGCCGCGCCGGCGCCGACGACGGTATGCAGCTCGTCGATCATCAGAATGATCTCGCCCTCCGACCGCTGGATCTCTTCGATGGCGGCTTTGAGGCGTTCTTCGAACTCGCCCCGGAAGCGCGAGCCGGCGATCATCGCCCCCAGGTCGAGCGACACGACACGCTTGCCCATCAGAATCTCGGGGACGTCGTTGGCGGCGATCTTCTGCGCCAGGCCCTCGACGATGGCCGTCTTGCCCACGCCCGCCTCGCCGATGAGGACCGGGTTGTTCTTGGTGCGCCGGGAAAGAATCTGGATGACTCGGAGGATTTCCTTGTCGCGTCCGATCACCGGGTCGAGCTTGCCTTCTTTGGCCAGCTGGGTCAGGTCGCGCGAGTACTTTTCCAGCGTCCGGTAGCGGCTCTCGGCCTTGCGGTCGGTGACGCGCTGCCCGCCGCGGATGTCTTTGATGGCTTCGTTGACACGTTCCTTGGTGATGCCTTCATCCGCCAGCAGGCGGGCGATGGCCGTGTTGCGCTCCGACAGGATCGCCAGAAAGATGTGCTCGGTGGAGATGTACTCGTCGTTGAGGCGATTGGCCTCTTCGTTGGCCATGTCCACCACGCGCTTGACGCGCGGCGTGATGAAGATCTGGCCCGCTCCGCCGCCGTAGATGTTGGCCTTGGGGCTGGCTCGAAGCTGCTGGTCGATGCGGTCGGTCAGGGCCTCGATATCGATGTTGAGCTTCTCGAGAATCTGCGAGATCACACCCTGCGGCTGTTCGATCAGAGCCAGCAGGATGTGCTCGGTATCGATCTGGTTGTGCCCGTAGCGCTGAATGATCTCGGCCGCTCGCTGGGCCGCGTCCTGGGCGCGCTCGGTGAACCGGTCAAATCGCATCATTGGCGCCATCCTCGCCTGCCGGCCACCTGGCCTCAGGCAAGTCCGATTCTAACACACGGCCTTTCTGCGGCCCCGTTTCGTGACATAAGAGTTGCGTAAGACCTTCGTCTTCTCCGCACGACCCCGATAACCGGGTGGTCTCGCGCAACCAGCAAGGGCGCAGCCCTCTCCGTGCAAGACGGAGGCCAGCCAGGGCAATCGCCAGTGGTCAGTCGCGAGTTTCGAGCGAGGCGAGAGGCCCGACAAGGTGCCTGTGGTCCCGATTGGTGTTGATCCCCCGAACCCCGGCCGCGACCAGCGGAGTTGTCCATACAATAGTACTCTGCCGGTTGACAGAAGGGGACCAAGGGGGTATGTGCCGGCTCTGGCACCGATGGTAGTCTTTCCGTGCGCCCCTTCGGCGGAGGGGCTCAGGGGGCGCAGACGCTCCGGACGCTCGGCGGGGCTGGGCAGGGAATCGCATCGGTGACATCGACGCCTCCGCTGCGCGTCCTCTTCCTCAACCATCACCCCGAGGAGGTCGAGTCCCAGGTCGGCCTCCTGCGTGCCGTTGCCCCCGATCTCCAGTATGACATGGCGACGTCCGAGGCCGAGTTCCGCCGCGCCCTGGGCGCCGGGCCTCACCTGATCCTTTCCGCCTTTCACGTCAACGGATTCCACGCCTCGCACGCGCTGCGCATGCTGCGCCTCGAGGGGCGCCTCTCGCCCTTCATCGTCGTCGCCTGTCAGCCCGATGAGGCCGAGGCGGCCGACTGCCTTCGGGAAGGCGCCGTCGCCTGTGTGGCGCCGGACCAACTGGTTGAGGTTGTCCGCCGCCACGTGTTCCTGCCGCCTGCGCCCGGCGCCGCCCTGGCCGACCGCGTCGAGGGCCTGGCGGAAATCCTCCATCACACGATGGAAGGCATCGTCATCGAAGACGCCGACGGTCGGCTGACGTTCGTCAATCCGGCCGCGGCGGGTATGCTGGGTTACGCCCAGGAGGAACTGATCGGCCGGCACTGGACTCTGCTGATCCCCGAAGACCAGCAGGCCGTTGTCCGCGCCGCCGACGCCCGGCGCGAGGCCGGCCGGTCCGATCGCTACGAACTGGAGCTGCTCCATCGGGACGGGACGCGCATCCCTGTGCTGGTCAGCGGATCGCCGCGCTTCGTGGCCGGCGACTTTCGCGGCTCGTTGGCCGTCTTCACCGAAATCGCCTCGATCAAGCGAACGGAAGAAGCCCTGCGTTCGACCAACGCCACCCTGCGCGCGTTGATCGAAGCCTCGCCGCTGGCCATCACCGTCTGGGAAGGCGACGGGACGGTCCGCTTGTGGAACTCCGCGGCCGAGAAGATGTTCGGGTGGACGGAGCCGGAAGTCCTCGGGCGATTCCCTCCGATCGTCCCCGCCGAGCGGCGCGAGGAACATCGCCACCTTCGTGAACGCACGCTGCGCGGCGAGCAGGTGGACAATGTGGTGGTGGCCCTGCGGCGCAAAGACGGCGCGCCGATCGACATCAGCTTGTCGACCGCTCCCGTGCGCAACGCCGCCGGAGAGGTGACCGGCGTCCTGGGCATCATGGCCGACATCACCCGGCGCAGGCAGACCGAGGCCGCGCTGCGCGAATCGGAAGAGAAATTCCGCAGCCTGGCCGAAGAATCGCCCAACATGATCTTCATCAATCAGGCCGGCCGCGTGGTCTATGCCAACCCGCAGGCGGCGGAGGTCATGGGCTACACCCGCGACGAGATGCTCGATCCCGACTTCGATTTCCTGAAGTTGGTCGCGCCCGAATCCCGCCCGACCGTGCTGGAGAACTTCGAGCGGCACCGCCTCGGAGAGGATGTGCCTCCGCAGGCGTACGCGCTCGTCACCCGCGACCGTCGGCGCCTGGAGGCGATCCATACCACGCGGCTCATTCGGTACAAGGGCTCGAACGCCATCCTGGGCGTCATCACCGATATCACCGAACGACGCCAGGCCGAAGCCGCTCTGCGCGAAAGCGAAGAACGCTACCGTGCCCTGACGGAGAACGCCCCGGTGGGAATCTACCGGACCACTCCCGACGGACGGATCCTGTTCGTCAACCCGGCCGGGCTGCGCATGCTCGGTTTCGAGTCGATCGAGGAGATGGCGCAGCGCAACCTGGAGACCGAGGGTTTCGATCCCGGCTATCCGCGGCGGGCATTCAAGGAACGCCTGGAGCGCGAGGGCGAGATCATCGGGATGGAGTCGGCCTGGCGACGACGGGATGGGACGACGATCTTCGTTCGCGAGAACGCTCGCGTCGTGCGGGACGATGGCGGCCGGGTCCAGTACTACGAAGGCACGGTGGAGGACATCACCCAGCGCAAACGGGCAGAGGACGCCGTGGCGCAGCGCGCCCGTCAGCTGCAAGCCCTGTACGAGACGTCGCTGGAGATCAGCTCTCAACACGATTCGCAAGGCGTGCTCCAGGCCATTGTGCGACGAACGGCGGAGTCGCTCGAGGTGAGCTCGGGAGGCCTGTATCTGGTCCTGCCCGACAACGAAACGCTCGAGTTGGCGGTGGGCCATGGAATGCTGCCGGAGTTTATCGGCACTCGGCTGAAACGGGGCGAAGGCGCTTCCGGCCGGGTGCTGGAATCAGGCGAATCGCTGATGGTCGAAGACTACGCCGCCTGGCCGGCGCGCTCGAGCCGGTACCCTGCCCAGGCGTTTCGCCGCGTGCTGTGCGTGCCGCTCAAGACCGGCGGCCGAGTCATCGGAGTCCTGGTGGCCGCCGACGATCGCTCACCAGGCGCTTTCGGGCTGGATGAGATCCGCCTGGCGGAATCGCTCGGGGATCAGGCAGCCATCGCCATCGAGAACGCCCGTTTGCTGGAGTCCGAGCGGCGGCGAGCTCAGGAGCTCCAGGCGCTGTATGAGACCTCGATCGAAACCATCCGCCAGGCGGATCTGGACGGCATGCTCAGGACCATGGTCGAGAGGGCCAGCCGCCTGGTCGGTTCGAACAAGGGCGGTCTGTATCTGGTGGACCCGGACGGAGAGAGTCTGACGCTGGTCGTCAGCCACAACTACAACCGCGACTACACAGGCGCCAAACTGCGTATGGGCGAGGGGGTCTCGGGCCGGGTGGCTGAGACTGGCCAGGTGATGATTCTCGACGACTACCAGACCTACGAGCCGAAGGCGCAGGCTTTCCGCGACATTGAGACGCGGCGATTGATGGCCGTGCCGCTCAAAGTCGGCGACCGGGTGGCGGGCGTGTTGAACGTCGCCGACGACGAGCCGGGAGGCTTCGATGACCAGGCGGTGCGCCTGGTTCACCTGTTCGCCGACCAGGCGGCCCTGGCTATGGAGAACGCCCGCCTGCTGGAGGCCGAACGCCAACGCGCGGCTGAGCTGGCGCGCGCTCACGGCGTGCTCTTCGGGCTCAGCCGGGTGGCCGGCCGGCTGGAGAGGACCCACGACCCGGAGCAGGTCCTGACCACGCTGCGCGATCAACTCCTGCCCTTCGGGGTCAACTTCTGGATGGCCTCGCTTGACTCGGCCACGGGAGATCTTGTCGTTCGTTTCGCGACGCCGGAAGCCGGCCTGCTCGCCCCGTTGGAGAAGGCCCTGGGGCTGTCGGTGCGCGGTTACCGCATACCTCCCGAGCGCCTTCCTTTCTATGAGAGGCTTATTCTTCAGCGTGAGCCGCAGCTCGTCGATAGCGCCTCCTTGCTCCATGCCCTGGTGCCGGACATGCCCCAACCGATGATCGACCGAGTCTCCAGGGTCCTGGGCATCGGCCCCGAGACTCCCACCATGTGCCTGCCCCTGGCCTCCGAGGCCGGCGTCCTGGGCGGCATCTTTCTGTGGGGTGGCGCACTGACCGCGGCCGACATCGACACCTACACCGTTTTCGCTTCCCAGGTGGCGGCGGCGCTGGAGCAAGCACGTCTTCTGGAAATGGAGCGCCAGCGTTCGCGGGCGCTTGCCCATTCGCACGGGGTGCTCTCGGCTTTGAGTCAGGTCGCGGCCAATCTCGAGGGCACGCGCGATCCGGATGAATTCTTCCAGACTCTGGGGGTCGAGCTGCGGCGCATCCAGCTTGGCTGCTGGCTGGCGATTGTGGATCATCCATCGGAGTCGTTCACCATCCGCTACACCTCGCTGACGCCGGATGTCGTCGAACAGGTCGAGAAGGTGATCGGTTCGCGGCTGGTCGGCCGGAGCATCCCGGCCTCCCGCATCCCCGTGTACGGCCAGCTGGTGCGCGAGCGGCGGGCGGTGTTGACGAAAGCCTTGGAGGCCGCGCGGCAGATCGCGCCCAGACTTCCGCGGCGGGCGCTCAACATCCTGGCGCAGCTTGCCGGGATCACGCCGGAGACTCGGCTGATCGGCCTGCCGCTGGTCGCGCGCGATCTGGTCACCGGCGTTCTGTTCATCTGGGGAGAAGCCCTCGAAGAATCCGACATGGAGATGTACGCCGCCTTCAGCAGCCAGGTGGCGGTCGCGCTGGAAAAGGCCCGGCTGATCGACGACATGACCCAGCACGCCACCTTCCTGGGCGCGGTGGTCAAGGTGGCCGGAGCCCTGCGCGGGGCGATCTCGCGCGGCGACATGCTTCCCATCATCCTGGAGCAGCTGCGCGATCTGCTCGAGGCGGAGGGCGTTGCGTGTGAGATGCTGATGCCTTCGCAGGCGGAAGCGCGGGTCGAATTGGCGCTGGGCGTGTGGAAGGGCTGGACCGGGCGGCTGCGCTCCGTCGTGGACGGCGTGCGGGCGCAGGTCCTCCGCATGCACCAACCCTATCTGACGGCCAACGCCCCGGCCGACAGCCTCTTCCATCGCCGAGACGATCTGGCCGGCGCCCGGGCCGTGGCGGTCGTGCCCCTGGTTTCCCAGGAGCAGGTCGTCGGGGGGATGTGGATCGGGCGCAGGACGCCTTTCACCGAATCCGAAGAACGCATCATGGTCGCCGTCGCCGACATGGCGGCCAACGCCATGCATCGCGCCGGGGTCATGGAAGAGCTCGAAGAGCGCGTCCAGGAACGGACTCGGGCGCTGGAGGAGGCCAACGACCAGCTCACGGCCCTCGACCAGCTGAAGACCGAGTTCGTGTCCAACGTTTCCCACGAGCTGCGCACGCCCATCGCCAACATCCTGCTCTACCTGGAACTGCTGAACGACGCCGCGCGCGAGGCCCGGCGCGGCGAGTATCAGGGCATTCTCAAGCGCGAGGCCGAACGCCTGGCGCGATTGATCGAAGATCTGCTCACGTTGTCGCGCATGGAGCGCGGCATGCTGCAGCTCAACTTCGAGGCCCACGCCCTCGATCCCATCCTGGGCGAGGTCGTGGCCGCCCAGCGACCCCGGGCCGAGGCCAAGGGCATCCGTCTGGTCCACGAGCCCGACCTCGAAGTGCCGGCGGCGTGGGTCTCCCGCGAGCAGCTGGTGCAGGTCTTCACCAACCTGATCGGGAACGCCGTGGCCTACACGCCGTCGAAGGGCACGGTGATCGTCAGCACGCGCGCCGCGCGTTTCCAAGACCGGCTGCACGTCATCGCCCGCGTCCACAACAGCGGGCCGCCGATCCCGGCCGAAGACCTGCCGCACATCTTCGAGCGTTTCTACCGCGGCCGGACCGCCCGCCATTCAGGGGAACCGGGCACGGGCCTGGGCCTGGCCATTTCCAAGGACATCGTGGAACGCCATCACGGGTGGATCGAAGTCGAGAGCAACGCCTCGGTCGGAACGACGTTCTCCGTCTGGCTCCCGGTTTCGCCGCCCTAGCCTCCCACCCTCCCCATGCCTGCAATTCCTGTGCGGACAAAGAGCTGGAGGGCTCGAATTTCGGCTCAATCAGTCCACATTGATGGCGAAATTGAAATGACTTGAGAACGCGCTTGCCAGACTCTCCTGCTTGGCAAGGCGCGCAATCCCGGATACCATCAAGTCATCTCTGGAAGGAGCGGCGGTGGCTCATCGAGGGGCGCCGCCGCTTGGCTTAGGAATGACAACGCTTCGGCGAGGGTTCTGGATCATTGGGGCGGGCAGTCTCCTGCTGGGACTGATCGTCGTGCCATGGTTCACGGCCGAGGCCCAGCCCGTCCTCACTCTCCTGCCTTCGACCTCCGGCGACTCGTCGTTCACCTTCAACGTCGTTGGCCTCGACAGCAATGATGTCAGCCTGGGGCCCAACAACTTCCCTGTGGGCGTGCGGGTCTGCAACACCGGCGACGCCGCCGCCACCAACGTCGCCGCCGATTTCGTGTGGGACAGCAGCAATCCGAATATCAACCTGCGCACCGGGTCGCTGGACCCGATCAACCTGAGCACGCTGGCCGCCGGCGATTGCTTCGACTTCTATTTCGAGGTCAGCCTCAACCGCGTCGCCGCAGCCTACGACACGTTCCGCCGCTACCATATCGAGGTCAGCTCCGACCAGACCAGCACCCTCAGCACCCCCACGCCGCGCGAGATCTACGTCGAACACCTGGTATCGCAGAATCGCAACTCGGTCACCGACATCCTGCTCGACGGGCTCAGCATTCCCGCCGGCGGGACGATGAATCTCGTCGTCGGCAACACCTACACCATCGAGCTGGTGGCCTCGACCGCCACCAATGGCTACGAACAGATCGAAAGCTTCATCAACTTCCCCAACACCATCTTCCAGATCCTGGACGTCGCCACGACCTACACCGCCAACAGCGGCACCGATCCGGAGGCGAGCACCAAACTCTACTCCGACGCCTGCGGCTGGGACGACGATCCCACCAGCCCCGACTATCGAACCTGCACCGGCACGGGCAAGTCGGGCGGCGACGTCACCATCATTTACACCGTCCAGATCATCGGCGGCGGGGGTACGACCCAGAACCTGAACACGCTGATCTACGACTTCTCCGGCTCGAGCTACCACTACAACAGCGACTATTCGGCTTCCAGCCGCATCATCAGCGTCACCGACCCTTCCCAGACGTGCCTCACCCGCGAGACCATCGTCTCCTGGACGTTCAGCGGCGGAAACCTAACGCCGACCGCCGGCAGCGGCACGATCACCTCGGGCAACGTCAGCGGGCCGGATTTCACCCAGGGCGGCAACCCGGCACCGGGGGTGGCCTACTCCAACTGGCCGGCGACCCTCGACACAACCAAATACGTCCAGGCGGCCGTCAGTACGGTCGGGTTCTACGATATCCGCGTGCTTTACGACGCCTCCGAAAACAATGTCAACGGTCCGGACAGCTTGAACTTCTATTCCTCCGACGGCGGCCCGTATACCCTGCAGGGCTCGACGCATCCGTTGGGCACGTCCTTCACCTCCTTCGACGAGAACCTGCTATCCATCTCGACCCTGGACAACAACACCAACGCTGCCTTCCGCTGGATCGGCTTCGACGCTTCGTCGTCAGCTCGCTTCCTGCGGCTCGACAATATCCAGGTGACGGGCTGCGCCCTGCCGTCGTCCTTGAGTCTGGGAAAGAGCGGCAGCCCCGGTACGTACACCGCGGCCGGTGAAACGATCACCTACACCTACACCCTGACCAACACCGGCCAGACCATTTTGACGTCGCCTTACACGGTGACCGACGACCTCGTCACCGTGGACTGCTCGTCGGCAACCAGCCCGTTGAATCCCGGTGACTCCACCACGTGCACAGGTAGCTATATCACGACGGCTGCCGACGTCACCGCAAAGTCGGTGACGAACTCCGCCTTCGCCACGGCCCTGTTCCTGACCGACACCATCACCTCCAACACCTCTTCGGAAACGGTTACCTATCTGACGCCGCCGACCGTCACCAAATCGTTCGTCCCGTCCAGCATTCCGGCTGGCGGGACATCGACGCTGATCATCACCCTCAACAACTCGGGCGGCACCGATCTGTCGAACGCGTCCTTCACCGACACCTATCCGGCGGAGATCGTCAACGCCACGCCGGCTAACGCCTCGACCGATTGTCAGGACGGCGTCGTGGCGGCGGTTGACGGAGGCGGCACGGTCTCCCTCAGCGGGGCCTACCTGCCGGCAAGCCAGGCGTGCACCGTCACGGTGAGCGTGACCTCCTCGGTGGGCGGGTCGCATGTGAACACGATCCCCAACGGCCAGGTCACCACCGATCAGGGGGTTTCCAACACGACCGCCGCCAGCGACACGCTGGACGTCATCGGCCCTACTCCCACGTTCAGTCCCACTCCCACCGACACGCTGACACCGTCGAGCACGCCGACCGACACACTTACGCCGTCGGCCACGGCGACCGACACGCCGACTCCTTCGAGCACACCGACGGATACGCCGACGCCGTCGAGCACGCCTACGGACACGTCGACAGCCTCCAGCACGCCGACGGAGACCTTGACACCGTCCAGCACCGCGACCAATACGCCCACGTCAACCCCTACGGCGACAGACACACCTACGCCGTCGAGCACGCCTACGGACACGTCGACAGCCTCCAACACGCCGACGGAGACCTCGACACCATCCAGCACCGCGACCGATACGCCCACGTCAACTGCTACGACGACGGACACACCTACGCCGTCCTCCACATCCACCGACACGCTGACGCCATCGAACACGCCCACCGACACACTTACGCCGTCGGGCACGGCGACCGACACGCCGACTCCTTCGGGCACACCGACGAATACGCCGACGAACGTCCCGACGGACACGTCGACTCCGTCGAGCACGCCGACCGACACGCCGACACCTTCGAGTACACCAACGGATACGCCGACGCCGTCGAGCACTCCTACCGGCACGCTCACGCCGACGAATACGCCGACGAACGCCCCGACGGACACGTCGACTCCGTCGAGCACGCAAACCGACACGTCCACGCCAACCGACACGGCGACCGATACACCAACGCCTTCGAGCACACCCACGGAGACCCTGACCCCGTCGGCCACTTCGACCGACACCGCGACGCCTTCGCCGACGGCAACGCACACCCCAACTTTGACCGGGGCGCCTCTCATCATCGATCCCGCCATCACCAAGTCCGGGGATCCGGCCAGCGCATCCATCGGCGACACGGTCGTCTTCACCCTCATCGTTACCAACAACGGCAATGACGTTGCAGACGACGTCGTTGTGACGGACGTCGTGCCCTCCTTCCTGACCGTCAACAGCGTCCTGGTGGCACCGGCCGGTCCGTCGGTGGGCATCGCCGGCAATACCATCACCATCGACTTCGGGCCGATCGCTCCGGCCGACGTCTTTACGGTCACCATCAACACCACCGTCAACGGCTCGGCCACTCCGCCCGGGGGCACGAACACCGTCACTCTGACGACGAGCTCGCCCGACTCCGATCCTACGAACAACGCCGATGCCGCTTCCATTGCGATTGTCGTCTCCGGCCAAGAAGTTCCTGAGACGGGCTTCGCGCCGGGACGGATCACGCGACTCGGACCCCGGTCCGAGGCGCCCGACTACATCGATTACGGCGACATCCAGTTGGAGATCCCCTCGCTGGGTGTGAGCACGAGAATTGTCGGGGTCCCCAAGTCGGGCCCGGAGTGGGACGTTTCGTGGCTAGGCGCTCAGGCCGGCTACCTCTACGGCACGGCCTTCCCCACCTGGGCCGGCAACAGCGTCGTCACGGCGCATGTCGTTCTTCCCAGCGGCCTGCCCGGGCCGTTTGCCGACCTGAAATCCCTGCAGTTTGGAGACCTCATCATCGTGCGTGCCTGGGGCCTGCGGCACGTCTACGAGGTGCGCGAAGTCGATCTGGTCTCGCCAGCGGATCGCGACGTCTTCCGACACGAAGAAATCTCCTGGCTGACTCTCGTCACCTGTCATGGCTACGACGAACGCGAGCAAACGTATCGCTGGCGAATCGCCGTTCGGGCTGTGCTTGTGCGGATGGATACGCAGCCGTCCTCGACGCTCAGCGACGCGGCCGTTCCAGGCCTGGCCGCCGATCGACCCGACGGGTGGTCGGGCGGCCGCTAGGCCGCGGCTGGCATTCGCTCCTTCAGATCCAAGACAAACAGGCTGGGACGAGGCGGCGGTTACGAATTAGGATTCCGCCGGAGGTGCTCATGGCCGAAGGCCTGTTGCCCGACAGAGTGGACCGTTACCTCGAATCGCTCGTTCCGGCCCGACCGGCGGAGTTGGCCGAGATGGAGGCTATCGGAAGACGTATCCATTTCCCGATTGTTGGACCCGCTTGCGGCCAGGCTTGTTACCTGCTGGCCAGGATGATCGGAGCACGGACGGTGTTCGAAATGGGCTCCGGCTACGGCTATTCCACCGCATGGTTCGCCCGCGCCGTCCACGAGAACGGCGGCGGGAAGGTTTATCACGTGGTTTGGGACAACGTGCTGTCGGCGCAGGCCCGCCGGCATCTGGAGGTCCTGGGGTTCGCGCCCTGGATGGAGTACCGGGTCGGCGAAGCGATTGAGATCCTCCGCGGAACCCCCGGGCCCTTCGACCTGATCTTCCTCGACATCGACAAGGAAGCTTATCCGGAGGCCTTGCCTGTCGTCGGGGACAAGCTTCGCCAGGGCGGGATTCTGATTGCCGACAATGCCCTTCGCCGCGGGAACGTCGCCGATGGTCGCGACCGCTCGCCGTCAACGGAAGCCATTCGCCGTTTCACCCAGATGGTGGTCGGGGACCCGGCCTGGATTTCGACCGTCCTCCCGATCCGTGATGGACTCCTGCTGGCCTGGAAGCAAACCTGAGGCCGGCCGGGATCGGAGTCCGAGGCAACGTCTGGGCTAGAATTGCCACGTGCACTCCTTCGCCCGTGAGCTGCTGACCTGGTATCGAGAGCACAAACGCGATCTGCCGTGGCGCGGCACCCGCGACGCATATGCTGTGTGGGTGTCGGAGGTGATGCTGCAGCAGACCCGGGCCGAGACGGTCGTGCCTTATTACCTGCGGTGGATGAGGCGATTTCCCACGCCGGCTTCGCTCGCCCGAGCCACCGAGCAGCAGGTCATGCGGTTGTGGGAGGGGCTGGGGTATTACCGGAGGGCTCTCGCTCTGCGGAACGGCGCGCGGCAAATCATGAATGAGCACGGTGGGAGCGTTCCTCGAGACCCGGCGTCGCTGGCGAGGCTTCCGGGCGTGGGTTCCTACACCGCCGCGGCCGTGGCGGCCATCGCGTTCGATGCGGACGAAATCGCCCTCGACGGGAATCTCCGGCGCGTCCTGTCCCGCCTTTCAAATCTCGACCGTGATCCTCGCCGCCCCGAGGCGGAACGGATGTTGAGGCAGTATGCGCGCAGGAAGCTGCCTCCGGGCCATGCGGCAGACTTCAACCAGGCCCTCATGGACCTGGGCGCCCTCATTTGTGTGACTCGAGAGCCCCGATGTGGCCTGTGCCCCGTTGGCGCATGGTGCGTGGCCCGAAAGAAGGGCCTCCAGGCCCAGCGACCGGTTCGCGGTCGGAGCCGGCGCGTCCCGGAGCACGTGGCGACCGCCGGCGTGATCCGCCGCAACGGTCGAGTCTTGATCGCCAAGCGCCCGCCAGGCGTTTTGCTGGGGGGACTGTGGGAATTTCCCGGCGGCAAGCGTCGCTCGCGCGAGAGCCTTCATGATTGCCTGCGGCGAGAGCTCCGGGAAGAGCTTGGAGTGCGCGTGAGGGTCGGGGAGCGCGTCGGAGAGATTCGTCACTCCTATTCCCATTTCGGCGTGACGGTGTACGCCTTCGAATGCCGTCTGCTTCGTGGGACACCTGCGGCTCTCGAGCACGCCGCCATTCATTGGGCGGCGCCCTCCAGACTGAAAGCCTACCCGATGGGTTTCGTCGCGCGCAGGATTGCCCAAGCGGTCAGCGCCAGGCGCAAGCCGCCGGACAACGGGCGCCATCGATGATCCGTCACAAGGCATCGCCGATCCCGCCGCCGGAGGAGCTGCACGTCGAATTCTTCCGTGCCTCGGGCCCGGGAGGCCAGAACGTCAACAAGGTTTCCACGGCGGTCAGGCTTCGCTTTGACGTCGCACGGTCCGCCTGGCTTCCCGAGCCGGTGAAGGATCGCCTGTTGCGGCTGGCGGGGAAGCGTGCCACGGCCGGCGGGGTGCTGGTGATCGAGGCCCGACGATTCCGCACGCAAGAGGCGAATCGCCGGGATGCCGAGGCTCGCCTGGCCCGGCTGGTCGCAGCCGCGCGACGCCCGCCCCGGCCGCGAAAGGCGACGAAGCCGACCGCCGCGGCGCGCCGGCGGCGGCTCGAGGCGAAGCGCAGGCGCGGTCAGGCCAAGAGTCTGCGCTCGCGGCCGCATGAAATCGATTGAGGCCCCCCGCGGCCGAGGTGGCCGCGGGTGAAGGCTGCCAGTCTTCGCCCAGGTGGCATCGATGGGAAGGAGGCCACGCGTGTCCGTATCCCTTCAGCCGGCGAGCCGCGTGCGTCATTTGCGCGCCGAAGGCGCCTACCATGTGCTGGCCCAGGCCCAGGCGCTCGAGCGCGAGGGCCGCGACATCATTCATCTCGAGGTCGGCGAACCGGATGCGCGGACGTTCGACAACATCCAGCAGGCGGGCGTGGCCGCCATCCAGGCGGGCAAGACGCGCTACAACCCGCCTGCGGGCATGCCCGAGCTGCGCCGGGCCATCGCCGAGGTCGCCGGGAGGCAACGCAGCCTGCCCATTACGCCGGACCAGGTCATCGTCAGCCCGGGGGCCAAACCCAACATGTTCTTCCCGACCCTGGCTCTGGTTGAGCCCGGGGACGAAGTCCTGTACCCCGATCCCGGCTTCCCGACCTACGCCGCGATGATCGGCGTGGCCGGTGGCATTCCGGTCCCGGTGCCGCTGAATGAAGAAAACCAGTTCTCGTTCGACCTGAAGGCCTTCGAGCGCCTGATCGGCCCCCGGACCAAACTCATCATCCTCAACTCGCCGGCCAATCCGACCGGCGGAGTGATTCCACCCTCCGATCTCGAATACCTGGCCGAAGCCGCCGATCGCTACGATTGCTGGATTCTCTCCGACGAGATCTACGCCCGGCTGGTCTACGACGGCGTGCAGGCCGTAAGTATCGCCTCGCTGCCGGGGATGGCGGAGCGCACGATCATCGTAGACGGCTTCTCCAAGACGTACGCCATGACCGGCTGGCGGCTCGGGTTCGGGATCATGCCGGAGCCGCTGGCGCGCGTGGTGGAGTTGCTCATCACGCATTCGGTGGGGTGTTCGGCACACTTCACTCAGATCGCCGCCGTCGAAGCCCTGCGCGGCCCGCAGGACCAGGTAGAGGCGTTGGCCGGGTCGTTCCGGGTCCGCCGGAACCGGCTGGTAGAGGGCCTGAACGCCATCCCCGGTATCTCTTGCCAGCGGCCGCAAGGCGCGTTCTATGTCTTTCCCAACATCCGCGCGCTCGGCCTGGGTTCGGACGAGGTGGCGGATCGTCTTCTGCGAGAAGTCGGGGTGGCTCTGCTGCCGGGCACCGCCTTCGGCACGAACGGCGAAGGCTACCTGCGCCTGTCGTATGCCAATTCGATGGACAACCTGGAGCGGGCGCTGGATCGGATAGGAACCTTCGTTCGCAACCTGTAGACGGCCCGTTCCTCCTCTAAGGACAAGGAGCCCCGGATCACGCCGGGGCTCCTTCCTCTCAGGTCAATTCGAGGCGCTTATCCGATAGCGGGCCACGGCTCGGTCAGCGGCTCTCCGAGGATGCCGGAGAGAAGGTCGATGAGGGCCTGATCGCGCCCCACATATAGCACGATGAGTCTGTCTTTGGCCCAGAAGTTCGGCTGGTCGATCCAGGTGACCATCGTCGTTCCGATGCTGCCGCCGTCGGCACTGATCTGTGACGAGTCGGCCTCGCGCGCGGCGGCGTCGGCGTACTCGAAGACCTGGACGTCCGCTCCGTTCACGGCGAACAGCCGGCCCTCCACGGTGAAGAACTCCTGCTCGATGGGACCGGCAGGCTCGACCGTGGCGCCGGCGGCCTCCAGGGCCTGGACGAATTCGGCGGCGTCGAGCGTCGCCGGCCTCGGCCCGCAGGCAGCGAGAGCGAGGACGATGAGGAACGCTCCAGAAGTCAGCCGATAAGACATGTCTACCTCCATCCACCTTGGCTTGGCCCATAGGACGCCCGTTGGGCCGAAAAGTTCCCGGGCGTGCCTGGCCGGGCAGGCGCAGTTGGCCGGGGGGACTTAAATACCCTTCCAAGGGAGGACCGCAGTACTGTACGATAAGGCGTCGCAAGACCTCCGGCCACCGCCCAGCGGCTTTTTCGGTAGCCGTCAACCCAGAATACCTCGGATGGCGGCGCTGTGGCGGGAATCCATCCAGTTGGGTCTCGACAAGGGGGAAACTTGCGTAACGCCGGGGAGGCGTATCCGTTGTCTAGCCTGTCAACCATCGACAGAAGAGGCCTCCAGGGAAGAGTGCCCTCCCCGGAAGTCCATCCTCCCCGCGTGGACGAGACGACAACATCGCCTCCGATTCGAGTCCTGATCGCCGACGACCACAAGCTGGTCTGCATGGGCTTGCGCATGGTCCTCGAGCGGGCTGGCATCAAAGTGGTGGGCGAGGCTTCGACTGGGCGCCAGGCTGTGGAACAGGCCCGTCAGCTCGAGCCTCAGGTCATCCTGCTGGACATCATCATGCCGGATATGGACGGGCTGCAGGCCTTGGCGGCGTTGCGCGCCTCCCAGCCGCGAACCAGTGTCATCATGTCGACGGCTTACGCCCGGCCCGATTTCCTGGCCAGGGCCATCGCTGCCGGTGCCGCCGGATACATCACCAAGGACGACGATCCGGCGAGCATCCCGCGCGTGGTGCGGGCCGTGGTGGAAGGCGAGGCGATCGTCAACCGTGACATCCTGACGCTTGCCCTGCGCGAACTCAGCGGACCGACCAAGACCGCCGCCGGCGGGCCTCCATCCGAGCGACCGGCCCTGACGCCGCAGCAGATTCGTGTCCTTTCCTTGATCGCTGAGGGTATGGACAATGCTGCCATTGCCGATACCCTGTATGTCAGCAAGAACACGGTCAAGACCCATGTCCGGGACATTTTCGCCCGGCTGGGGGTCAACGACCGGACGCAGGCGGCCATTTGGGCGCTGCGCAATGGGATGGTCCCAGATCGGAGCTACCCGCCCGTAGTTCACCCCGCGGGGTGAGGAACAATCATCCCTACGGGCGTTGGGAAGGTAATAGCATTCTGGTAAAGTATGACCTACTAGGGCCACTTTATTCTGCTAACTGCCGGTGAGGGAAGAACCGTCAGCTCCCAAGGCCCCGGCTGACGGACCTCAGTGCTAGTCGTCAATTCATAAGTCCTACCCCTGTGGCTGCTGGTTTGCGCGCCAGTTGGCTGGCGCCGGCCTGTAAAGGACAAGCCGCGTCTGGCCGCACTTGTCCCAAATCGGACGTGGACGACCAACTAGGGGCGAGTTCGAGACGCGGCTGTTTTCAGGATCGCGGCGCGAGCCGGAGGTCATTGTGGAACGTTGGCACGAACCGTGGCGGGAAGCACATCTTTGCCCCTACTGCGTGTCTCTCGACCTGGAGACGGCGGCCTCCACCGCTCTGTCCTGCGTCGAGATGACCTGCTCCGCGTGCCACATCAACCTGAGAGTCTTCGTCGGAGTCGACACGCTTTCCGGCGGGTTCGCCGAGCACTTCGTCGCCTCCGCGTTTCCCAACGATTGACCTGCGACGTGGGCCTGTTGTGGTATGCCCTGCGGACCAAGCCGCGCAAAGAGGAAGCCCTGTGGCGCCTGCTGCGAGAACGAGAGATCCCCGTGTTCTATCCACGCCTGGTCGCGCGTCCCGTCAATCCACGCGCGCGGCCGACTCGGCCCTATTTCCCTGGCTACCTGTTCATCCAGTCCGAGCGCGATTCGGTCGGCCTGGGAGCGTTCCGCTGGATGACACATTCCCTGGGTCTGGTGTCTTTCGGCGGCGAGCCGGCCAGCGTTCCCGAGGCGCTGATCCACGCCTTACGTCGCAAGGTCGAGGGAGCCAATCAGGCCGAGAACGAGTTCCTCGATCGCATGCGCGCCGGTGACCCTGTGGTCATCCGGGATGGACCTCTGGCGGGATACTCCGCCATCTTCGATTCCCGCCTCCCTGGAAGAGACAGGGTACGCGTTCTGCTCACGCTGCTGCATGACCGGCACATGTCGGTCGAGCTGAGCGGTCTCGCGCTCGAGCGGGCAACGCGCCCTTGACCTGAGGTCCGGCAAGACCTCCGTCAGCGGCTCTTCATATTTCCAGGGGGCGCAGGATCTGGCATGTCGGAAGGGCGGAGCCTGCCCCGCCCCGACGATGCGCTCGGTCGGCGCCCATCCATCCCACATCTGCGATGACCTCACCCAACGGAAAAGCTCGCCTCTTCGGCGATCTCGAGCTCTATCTCCAGCGCCAGGCCGACAGCGGCCTGCGTTACTGGCTTGAGCAAAGCCTCCTGGCGCTGGCGGGCTGGATTCCCACCGTGGCGGGAATCGGCCTTCGGGCCCTCCTTTACAGGGCCATCCTCCGGATGGATGGCTGGGCGGCGATCGAGAAGGGCGTCCGCCTGCGGTTTGCCAATCACATCCGGCTGGGTCATGGTGCGTACCTGGACGAGGGCACCTACCTGCACGCCTGCCCGAGCGGCATCGACATCGGCGCGGGGACGCTCATCATGCACGGCTCCGTGCTCCATGTCTACAACTTTCGGGACCTTCCGCAAGCCGGCATCCGTATCGGCCGGGATTCCCTGATCGGCGAATACAACGTCATTCGCGGCCAGGGAGGAGTGCACCTTGGCGATCGCGTGTACACCTCGCCGTTCTGCCAGATTTTGGCCGTCAACCACGTATTCGACGATCCCAATCGGCCGTTCATCGAACAGGGCATCACCGCCGAAGGCATTCACATCGAGGACGACGTGTGGCTCGGGGCGGGCGCAATCGTCACGGACGGGGTCCGCATCGGACGCGGCGGCGTGGTGGCGGCAGGGGCGGTCGTGACGGAAGACGTACCCGCCCATTCCGTGGTCGCGGGGGTACCGGCCCGGGTTGTGCGAAGGATAGAAGGCTCGCCGAAAGATTCGCCGGCGCGCCGCGTGTTCTTCGCCGGAAGGATGAACCGATGACCAGCCTTAGCGTCGTGATCCCCGCCTACAACGAAGAGGGTGGAATTGCCGGCATCGCCCGGCGCGTGCTGGCGGTCGGCCCGCAGCTTGTCCAGGTGGGAGTGGACTCCCTGGAGCTTCTCGTCGTCGATGACGGCTCGCAGGATCGGACGGCGGAGATGGCCGGATCGGTGGACGGCGTCCAACTCGTCCGTCACCCGATCAACCGCGGATACGGCGCGGCCCTCAAGACCGGCTTTCACCAAAGCCAAGGCGAGCTGGTGGGTTTCCTGGACGCCGACGGCACCTATCCGCCGGAGTCGTTGCCCGCGCTGTGTGCAGTGGCGATGAATGGGGCCGATCTGGTGATCGGATCGCGCATGGCGGGGGCTCACAGCCGGATGCCTCTAACGCGGCGCATCGGCAACCTATTCTTCGCCGGTCTTCTGTCTCTCCTGGGTGATCGGCGAATCACCGACAGTGCCAGCGGCATGCGCGTGTTCAAGCGTGAAGTCCTCGAGCGACTGTATCCCCTGCCCGACGGGCTCAACCTGACGCCGGTCATGAGCGTCCGGGCGCTGCATGAAGGCGTGAGGATGGCGGAAGTGGCCATTCCCTACGAGGAGCGCGTCGGTCGCTCGAAATTGAGTGTGCTGCGCGACGGCTCGACGTTCCTGCAGTCCATCCTGTGGACGGCCATGAGCTACAACCCGGTGCGGATCCTGGGATCGATCGGACTGCTGGGTGTGGGTCTGGCGGCCCTCGTCGCCTTCGGCCTGGTGGTGACTCGCCTGCGGGGTGTGACCGACCTGGGGTCGCTGGGAGTCGCGGGCCTGTTCGGCGGAATGGTGGCCGGTGTGGCTGGGATCAGCGTCTTCGGTCTTGGAGCCACTTTCAACTATCTCGTCACGCTCTTTCACCGACGCCCGATCCGCCAGGGGCTTTTCGGTCGGCCGGTCTTCGATCCTCCGCTTGAGCATCATTTCGGCTGGATCGGCGGGGGCCTGATGGCGCTCGGCGCCGTCATCGGAATCACAAGTGTGGCGCTCGGCTTGCAGGGATGGAGCGTGGTGCGACTCTGGTTGTATCTCCTGGGAAGTGCCATGCTGGTGCTCGTGGGTGTGCAATTGCTGGTATCGTGGATCTTGCTGCGGGTTCTGGAGGAGCTCAGCCGACGCGAATTGCTGGCCTCCCGCGATCTGCAAGGCCTCTAATCTTGGTATGGCGAGGAGCTCTGAATGACGGTAGATGAAGGCGACGTTCGAAGCATCAATCTTGGCGCCCGGCGGCTGCCGAAACTGCCTTCGGCCAACTACCCTTCGGCGGACAAGGTCGTGCTGGAAGGTGTGCTGAGCGTTCCGAGGCCGGAAGGCGCCGTGGATGTGGCCCTGGTCAACCCGCCGACGCCGGACGGCGGGCTGTGGATTCGGACTCAGCACAGGGTGGGCCGGCGGACGCGCGAGAACATGGTCTGGCCGCAGGTGTCCTTAGCCCAGATGGCGGCCCTGCTGCATCCGACCTACCGCGTGGCGGTGATCGACGCCAACGCTGAGCGCATGGGTTGGCCGGAGTTCGCTAAAAGGCTCGATCGCCTGCAGCCGCGCTATTACCTCACGCAGGTGACGGCGCCGACTCTCGAAAACGACATGTACGGCTGCTTCCTGGCCAAGGCGCGCGGCGCGCGCACCATCGCCTTCGGCACCCACGTTACGGCCATCCCGCGCGAAACCCTGCGGCCCTATCCCGCTCTGGATTTTGTTCTCCTGGGCGAACCCGACCTGACCATCCGCGATCTGGTGGACCACCTGGAAGGCAAGACCGACGAGCGCCCCGCCGAGATTCAACGCCTCTTCGACGCTCACGATCCCGCCTATCGGCCGGCGATCGGCGAGAACGGCGAGGGCCAGCTCGAAGGGATCAAGGGGTTGGTGTGGCGCCGCGGCGATGAGATCGTGGTCAATCCGCCGCGGCCGTTCATCCAGGACCTGGACGACCTGCCCGTTCCGATGCACGAGCTCCTGCCCCTCAAGAGCTATCGCATGCCACTGATTAAGGGGCCGTTCACTTTCATCGTCACCAGCCGCGGCTGCCCCGCCGGTTGCACCTACTGCATCAAGCATGTCAGTTATCAGTACAGCGCCCGGCTGCGCTCGCCGGCCAAGATCGTCGAAGAGTTGTGGGCCCTGAAGCGCCTGGGGATTCACAACATCCATATGTATGCCGACCTGTTCACCGTCAACCGCGACCAGGTCGTGGAACTGTGCCGGCGGATGATCGCCGAAGACCTGCGCATTCGTTGGACGTGCAACAGCCGGGTGGATTACGTCGACGAGGAAATGCTCAACCTGATGGCCCGCGCCGGCAACTGGTTGATCTCCTGGGGCGTCGAAAGCGGCAACGAGCAGATCCTGCGGCATGCGCGCAAAGGCGCCTATCCCGACAAGGCCATGCGTGGCCTGACCTGGGCTCGGAAGGCGGGCATCAAGAACTGGGGCTACTTCATCATCGGCCTGCCAGGCGAGACCGAAGCGACCATTCGGCAGACCATCGACTTCGCCAAGAAACTCCCCCTCGACATCGCTCTGTTCCACGTGGCGGCGCCCTATCCGGGTACGCCGTTCTTCTTCGAAGTCGTGGAGAATGAGTGGTTCCGCAAGGGGACTCGCTGGGAGCAGGTCGATATGGACAAGGGCACGGTGCTCGACTACCCCGGCCTGCCGGCAGAACGCCTGCTGTACTGGCAGAAGCGGGCATTCCGTGAGTGGGCGTTCCGTCCTGGTCCCCTCTTCACCTACCTGAAGATGCTGATGTCCGACTCGTCCACATTCCGCACCGCCCTCAACGTGGGCCTGCAGCACATCAGCTGGGCCTCGACCGACTCGGGTCTGTCGGTGAGCTAGGCCGCCCCGGTAGCATCCGTCGTTCGGATCCCCGGCGTAGACATATCAAGGGACGGGTCCGTCGTCCCTCGGCGTCCGGGCGCAAAGAAACCAGAAAGACACTCCTTTCATAATCGAGACCCCGCTGTCGGATGGATGCGAGGCCGGCGGGCCCCGGCGCGAGCCGGGATGTGTAGGCGGAGGGATCCGGCACTATGAAGGTCTTGTCCTTGGTCGCTACGTGGCCGGAAATGATCATGGCGACTCCTGTCAGCCAGGCCATTCGCGAGCGCCACGAGGAAGTGCTGGTGCTCGCCGGTGCGGCCACAGAGGCCGTCGCCGAGCGCACGGCGCTCGAAGACCTCGGCGTTCCGACCCCCGATTACCACCTGGGCGTCATCAGCGGATCCCGAGGCAGCCAGATGGCGGATGTCATGCTTCGGCTCGAAGAGATCCTTTTGGCGGAGAGCCCCGATCTGGTGTTGGTGCGGGGCGGAAGCAACGTCACGTTGGCCGCCGCGCTGGCCGCCAGCCAGTTGGACATCCGTGTCGCCCACATCGAAGCCGGCCAGCGCAGTTTTCACCGTATGGGGCCGGAGGAGACCAATCGGCTCGTGACGGACCACGTCGCGCGTTTGCACTTGTGCGCAAGCCGAAGCGCGGTCCGTCACCTGGCCTCCGAGGGCATCATTGGCTCGGCCTATTGGGTGGGTGACGCCATGCTGGACGCCCGACGGCGCGTGGGCCGGATCGCCAAGGAACGCTCGCACATCCTGGACGACCTGGGCCTCGTGCCGCGCCGCTATGCGCTGGCGGCCATCGAACGCCGAGAAGGATTCGAGGACCAGGATCGTGTGGAGACCCTGGCGGCCATCCTTCGCCAGGCGCCGGAACGCGTCGTCCTCCTGGCACAGCCGCGGTTGGTCCGGAAACTGACCTCCATCGGCGACCTTGGGCCCAACGTCCTGCTGCCGAACGAATGGCCGGGGGTCTTGGACAGACACCAGCTGGAGGAAAACGCCCGGCTCATCGTCACCGATTCGGGAGACGTTCAGCGCGCGGCCTACCACGCCGGAGTCCCGTGCCTGACTCTCTGGCCCGAGACGGAGTGGGTGGAGACTGTCGAGGCAGGATGGAACGTCGTGGTGGGGCTCGACGCCGAACTCGTCTTGCGGACCTGGTCGGAGTTTCGCCCGCCATCGGCGCGCCCTCCGGTCTTCGGTGACGGCCGGGCGGGCGAGCGGATCGCCTCCTTGCTGGAAGGTGAATCCGTCGAATCGCGTTGGGATTTGTTCGCCTCCAGTCCGGCCACTGCCTTTCCTGCCTGACCCCGTTTCGTTCCGTCCTATCCTTCGTCTTTCTGCCCTTCCCTGACCTGCAGGCGGATCGCCCGCCATCTCATCCAGTCGCTTTCGTTCATGTCACGAGGCTCATCCTTGTCATCTTCGATTTCCTCCCACCGGCCCTCATGGTCGAGCCGCCTCCTCGGGCTGCTGCTGCCTATGGCCTTGCTTGCGGGTCCGGTGGCATTCACCGTTCGCCCGGACTGGCAGGGGGTCGACAATGGCTGGGCGGTTCCCGTCAACCTGTCTCGCTCCGGAACCGCCACCCGGCCTCTGCTGCTGATCGATCCGTCGGGTGTTCGGCACGTCATTTGGGAAGACCTCGTAGCCGACTCGGCCTACAGCCGCGGGGAAGGCGACGAGTGGGCGGCACCGTTGACCCTCGAAACCCCCATTCAGGGGGCGACGGCCGTCCTGCTTTCCGGCCCCCTATCGCAAGTCAGCAGTCTGTGGATCGACCAAGACGGGAATCTTCTTTTCAAACGCATGACGCCTGGAAGCCTGGGTACAACGGGCACGTGGCAAAGCGGCCTGCGCCTGGCGACATCGGTTGTTGCCTTCGATGCGGTGATGGATGCCCAGAACCGCGTCCATCTGGGTTTCATCCGGGCCTCCGACGATGGTCGGTTGGCCCCGGGGGCCTATTACATGGCCTCGAACCCCGGTGCCGAAGCCTGGGGTGAACCCAAACCCCTCTACCTGTCGGATTACTATCGCTCCTTCCTGGATCCTCAGGCAGGCGGGGACATCAACCAGGCCTCCCTGGATCTGCCGCGCATCAACTTGGCGGTCGGGCCGCTCGACGGCGCGACGGTCGTTCATGCCGCCTGGGATAATCCGGCCCTGAAGCGCGTCTTCCGCTCGAGATCTGCGGACTCGGGGCTGACGTGGGAAGACGCGGCAGTGATCGACGGGCCCAGCAATGACGCGCCTTACGCCTCGGCCCAGTCGCCGGCCGTAAGCGCCGACGGACCCCAGGCGGTCATGGTCTGGAAGGTCGTCGAGAGCGGGGGAAGCTGCCGCCAACTCTTCGAGGCTTCTGTCGACGGAGGAGAGACGTGGTCCACATCGGCGCCGTTCCTCGAGGAACTCGGCGGCTGCCCGGACAGCCTGCAAACCTTTCAACTTGACGACGGCATCACCCTCTACTTCGCCACATTTCAAAGCCAGACCTTCCTTGTGGCGCGTGACCGCTCGCGCTGGAGCCTGCCGCAACCACAGCCGGACCTGAACTACTTCGTCGACCCGGAAACGTATGAGTTCGTCGAGCTGGGATGCCGGCAAGCGAACGTGAGCGACGGCCGTGTGTATGTTGTGGGCTGCGACCTGGGCGCCGGCGGAGATGTATGGATCACCTCCCGCAGCCTGTCGGATGTGAAGGACTGGTTCGAGCCCCAGTTCGGCTGGATGCCGCGTAGCGTCGGCGTGACCGATCCTGGAACGATGCTGTCCATTGCAGCCGTGAGCGATTCTCAGGGCGTCGCGCATGTCGTTTGGAGCGAAGGATTCGAATCCGAGAGCGGGTTGCCCGAATCGCGGGCGCGCTACGCCAAGTTGGACGTGGACGGCATCGCCGGTCCTTTCGGCGTGCAGTCCGAACTCCATGGAAGCACGACTCAGCTGGATATGCTGGCCCTGCCTGGCGATCGCATGCTGGCGATGTGGGTAGGCGGCGAGGCGGGCCAACTCTTCCTGAGTCGAGCCATGGCGGCGCAGGCCGGAAGCGCCTCGGGTTGGCAAGAACCGGAGCCGCTGCCCGTCGAAACCATTGGGCGGTGGCCGGGGATGGCCGTGGGAAGCAACGGGATCGTCTACGCCGTGTATTCGGTCCCGGTCAATGAACAGCGCGGCGTGTATGTCCTGACATCCGAGGACCAGGGGCAGACCTGGTCGGATCCTGCCAGGGTGTTCGACGGCGTGGCCGGAGCCTGCGAGTTGGTCGACGCGCCTCGCCTGGCCGTCGCAGGGGAAGATGACCTGCACGTGGTGTGGACTTGCTCGACGCTTCCCGGCGGTGTGGGGCCGCTGGCGGTTTCCTACGCGCGGTCATCCGACGGCGGTGCATCGTGGTCCGATCCCGTACAGCTGGTCGCGCGGCCTGTCGTGGAAAGCCGATTGGTGGCCGCGCCCGACGGCGAGGTGCATCTCATCTGGGAGGAAATGCAGCCCGGGCAGGTTCATACCGCCCACATCCATTCGACCGATGGCGGCGCGACGTGGAGCGCGCCGAGCGCCCTGACCACTCTCGAAGGAGGGCAGGGGGCCTTATCGCTCGAGGTCGATCGAGCTGGAAGACTGCATCTGCTCCAGCTCTATCAAGCGAGCGGAAAAGCGCCCGCCCTGCGATACAGCATCTGGGTTGGCTCGCGCTGGCGCACCGGTGCCAGCTTGGTGTTGGAGGCGCGGGAAGCCGAGGATGTGGGTGGGATGACCACGACCCTCGACTCGCGCGATCGCCTGGTCGTCGCGTACCTGTCCCTGGCGCCCGCCCAGCCGGACGGAACCCGGCCGTGGAAGCTGATCTTCGCCACGCTCGGCCTGGATCTCGGCCGTCTTCCCGCGCCGACCCCCATGGCCGCCTTGGCCACACCGGCGACGGAAACACCCACACCTCAGCCGGCGGCCACCCAGGCGCCCACCGTGCAGCCTACCTTTCCGAGGCGCGTCGAGGGCATCCCGTCCGGAGGCGGTCTGATGATGGCCCTGGTCATCGGCGGAGCCTCGACCCTGGTTGTCCTGGGCGCCGCCGCCGCCATTCGAAGACGGCCGACCGCCACCGGCGCCGACCCTACCGACCGCCGACCTCCGTTCGTATGACCCTCGAGGGAGCCATGATCGATGGAAGCCATTGAAGAGAAGCTGCGCGCCTACATCGCCGAGAACATCCTGTTCAGCGGCAACGGATATCCGTATCCGGACGAAACCTCCTTCCTGGACAACGGAATCGTCGACTCCATGAACATCATGGAGATCGTGCTTTTCGCCGAGAAAGCCTTCGGCATCACCATCCGGGATCAGGAGATCGTCCGGGCCAACTTCGATTCCGTGGCCAATCTCAGTGACTTCGTGCGCAAGAAGCTCTCCGGGAACGGCGCCGCCGAGCCTCACTGAACACAGCATGAACCCGCGTCTCGTTCAGGACCTGTTGCACCATAGCGCCGATACGCGTCCGGACTCGCTGGCGTTGATCTGCGACGGGCAGCGCCTCACCTACGCCGAGATCGAGCGCCGAGCCAATGCCCTGGCCCACGCCCTCCTGGCGCGCGGCATCGGGCGCGGCGATCGGGTCGTGCTCCATCTGCCGAACAGCGTCGAGTTGGTCGTAGGCATCTTCGGCGTGCTCAAGGCCGGAGCCGCCTTCGTCGTAGTGAACGTTACGACCAAGCCCGACAAGCTCGCCTATATCTTGCGCAACTGCCAGGCGCGAGCGTTGCTGACCACGCCGCGGGGGGCCGAACTCTCACGTGCCCATTTGCCGGACCTGCGGTGGGTAATGGCCGTGCCTTCGGCGGTCGCGCCGGGGCCGGACGTGCTGAGCTATCAGGAATTGCTGGCGGGGAGCGTCGCCGAGCGCCCGCCGCAGGTCAACATCGATCTGGACCTGGCCTGCCTCATCTACACCTCGGGCAGCACGGGCGAGCCCAAGGGGGTGATGTCCGATCACAGCAATGTCGTCTTCGCCGTCCAGTCGATCACCAGTTACCTCGAGAACACGCCGGACGATGTCGTCATCGACGTCTTGCCGCTCTCCTTCGACTACGGCCTGTACCAGTTGCTGATGGTCTTCAGTTTTGGCGGAACGCTGGTGCTGGAGAAGGGCTTCACCTTCCCGGCCGAGATCCTGGCTCGGATGGAGAAGGAGCGCGTGACGGGACTGCCGGGCGTCCCCACGCTCTATTCGATGCTTCTGGGCATGGATTTGGCTCCCTACGATCTTTCGAGTCTGCGCTACCTGACCAACACCGCCGCCGCCCTGCCGCCGGCCCACATCCTGCGCCTGCGCGACAAGTTTCCCGGCGCGCGTCTGTATTCCATGTACGGCCTGACGGAGACCAAGCGCACGCTGTACCTCCCGGTGGACCAGTTGGATCGGCGCCCCGACTCGGTCGGCATCGCCATCCCCGGCACGGAGGTCTGGGTGGAGGATGAGCTCGGGCATCGCCTCGGTCCGGGAGAGGTGGGCGAGCTGGTCGTGCGCGGGCGGCACGTGATGCGCGGTTACTGGGGCGACGCCGAGGCCACCGCCCGGCGGTTCCGGCCGGGACCTCTTCCCGGCGAGCGCCTGTGCTACACGGGTGATCTGTTCCGAATGGACGAAGACGGCTACTTCTACTTCGTCGGCCGCCGGGATGACATGATCAAGAGCCGCGGGGAGAAGGTCTCGCCGAAGGAAATCGAAAACGTGCTCTATCGGCTGGAGGGCGTGTTGGAGGCCGCCGTCGTCGGCGTGCCCGATCCGGTCCTGGGGCAGGCGATCAAGGCCTTTGTTGTCGTCAACGGTGCCGGGCTGACCACGGCCGATGTGCTTCGTCACTGCCGGGCGCATCTGGAGGACCTCATGGTTCCGTCGGCGGTCGAGTTCTGCGACACGCTGCCCAAGACCGCCTCGGGCAAGATCCGCCGCGTGGAGTTGGCCTGACGGTGTGTGGTATCGCCGGAGTCCTGAATGAGACCGAGCCTCGCGGCGTGCCCGAGGCGGGCCTGCGCCAGATGATCCTCGCCCTGCGTCACCGCGGGCCGGACGAATTCGGGCTGTACCGGGATGCGTGGGTCGGGCTGGCCAGCGCCCGCCTGAGCATTGTCGATCTGGCGGGCGGGCAGCAGCCGATCGGCAACGAAGATGGCTCGCTGTGGATTGTCTTCAACGGCGAAATCTTCAACTATCCCGAACTGCGCGCTCGCCTCGAAGGGGCCGGCCACACCTTCGCCACCGAATGCGACACTGAGGTCGTGCTGCACCTGTACGAAGAGGACGGGCCGGATTGCCTGCGCTCGCTGAACGGCCAGTTCGCCATCGCACTGTGGGACGCGCAGGCTCGAAGCTTGCTGCTGGCTCGCGACCGCCTGGGAATCCGGCCGCTGTTCTACACGCGGCAGGACGGCCGACTGGTCTTCGGCTCCGAGGTCAAAGCCATCCTGACTCAACCGGGCATCGAGGCGCACATCGATCCGGAGGCGCTCGAGCAGGTCTTCACCTACTGGAGCCCGCAATCTCCGCGTTCGATCTTCCGCGGCATCCAGGAAGTCCCGCCGGGCCATTACCTTCTCGCCCGCCAGGGCGATATCTCCGTTCGCTCCTATTGGCAGCCCGATTTCGGTCAGGACGAGCCAGGGCGGACTGACGATGAGTACTTCGAAGCCTTCGAGGAGCTGTTGACGGATGCGACGCGCATCCGGTTGCGGGCCGACGTCCCGGTGGGAGCCTACCTGAGCGGAGGGATCGACTCGTCGGTCGTGGCCGCGCTGGTCGCCACGCGCTCCGACACGCCGCTCGACACGTTCTCGATCGCCTTCTCGGACGCCGGCTTCGACGAGAGCCCTCACCAACGGCGGATGGCGCTTGCCCTGGGGACTCATCATCAGGAAGTCTTCTGCACCCACGGCGACATCGCGCAGGTCTTCCCGGATGTGACCTGGCACACCGAGACGCCCATCTTGCGGACGGCGCCGGCCCCAATGTACCTGCTGTCGAGGCGAGTCCACGAACACGGCTATAAGGTCGTCCTGACCGGCGAGGGCGCCGATGAGATTCTCGCAGGCTACGACATCTTCAAGGAAATGCGTGTGCGTCGGTTCTGGGCGCGGCAGCCCGATTCGCAGCTGCGTCCGATGCTCTTCGCCAGGCTGTATCAGGATATCCCCCGCCTCGGCTCGAACGACGACTTTCGGCGAGCGTTCTTCGGTCAGGGCCTGACCCAGACCGATGCGCCCGACTACTCTCACCGCATCCGCTGGCAGAACACGACTCGCATCCATCGCTTCCTGGCGCACGATCCTGTGAACGGGCATGGGGCCGGCTGGCAGGGTCGGCTGCCGGAGGCCTTCTCGGGTTGGACAGCTCTCGGCCAGGCTCAGTATCTGGAGATGGTCTCCTTCCTTTCGCCTTACCTGCTGTCGTCCCAGGGCGATCGCATGTCGATGGCCCATTCAGTGGAAGGGCGATACCCCTTCCTCGATTATCGCCTGGTCGAGTTCTGCGGCCGTCTGCCGGATGATCTGAAGCTTCGCGGTCTGACCGAGAAGTGGCTGCTCCGCAAGCTGGCCCGCACGCTGGTCCCGCCCGAGATCTGGAAGCGAACCAAGCGCCCTTACCGCGCTCCCATTCGGCGAACGTTCTTCGGGGGCGACGGCCGGCCCGACTATGTGGACGAGCTGCTGTCGACCCGGGCCGTGGCCGACACCGGCTACTTCAAGCCGGCCGCGGTCGAACGGCTGGTGCGCAAAGCGAAGAGCGAGGCCGAGCTGAGCGAGATCGAGGAAATGGCCGTCGTGGGAATCCTCTCGACGCAGCTCGTCGACCGGCTCTTCGTGCGCGGCCACCGGACCCCGCCGGTCGACGATCTGACGCCGTCGTTGAAGATCGTCGATGCCACCACCCTCGCCGCCGCGTAGCGCGACCACTGGCGGGTCGAATCCACCGACGTTCTCCCCGGTCTTGGAATTCCCGACTCCCGCGCGGGAGCGGTGATCGCAGACCCAGCCCGGCTGGGATCTCTATGGCATTAGGCGAGGGAGGCCAGATGTCGAAGAAGCTCGTTTCCTTGTTTGGAATGATGGCCCTGATCGTTTCGATGGTGGCCGTCGTGCCGGCGGCGGCCGAAGGAGAAGTTACGCCGGAAGCCACAGCGACGGAGGAATCGGCGCCGACGGAAGAGGTCACCGAGGCCGCCCCAACCGACGTGGTGGAGGCGACGGAGACTCCTGTCCCGGAAGAGACGGCTACCGAGACGGCTGAATTGGAAGTCACACCCTCCCCGGAGACGACACCCGAGTCCACCGAGACCACGGAGGCGGAAACGAGCGCCCTGGTTGTGGAGGAGTCGTCGGTACTTCCCACGCCCGAGCCCGGATCCATCGTTCTGGTCAAGAAGACGGCCGAGGGCAGCGCCGAACGACAGTGGACCTGGATCATCGAGAAGACCGCCGACCAGTCTTCGCTGATCCTGTCGGCGGGGCAATCCTTCCTGGTGAACTACGCCGTGACGGCAACCGCAACCGCGATCGATGGTGCGTGGAGCGTGTCGGGACAGATCACCTTCCGCAACAGTTCCGAGATTGCGGTGATGGTCTTGGACGTTGTGGATACCCTTAGCGACGGAACCGTCGCGACGGTAACCTGCCCCTTCACCTTCCCCCACAATCTGCCGGCGGGATTCGCCAGGGTCTGCACCTACACCGCCTCGGGAAGTGGGGCGCCCCCGGCCACGAACACTGCCGATGTGTACATCAGCGATGGAGCCGGCGGCACGCTGCTGGGTGGTTCCGGGACGGTGGCCGTCACGTACGCGGCCGCCACGACAGTCGATGAATGCATCGATGTCGTCGACAGTCTGCAAGGTGTCCTGGGCACGGTGTGCGCCGACGGCTCAACCACTTTCACCTTCACCTACAGCCGGACCATCGGCCCGTATGACACGTGCGGCGCCCACGAGGTCCACAACGTCGCATCCTTCCAGACGAACGACAGCGGGTCCACCGGGAGCGACGACTGGACGGTTGACATATCAGTGCCCTGCGCCGGCGGTTGTTCGCTGACGCCCGGTTACTGGAAGACTCACTCGAGCAACGGCCCGGCGCCGTACGACGACACCTGGGCCCTGCTCGGCGAGGGCACGGCCTTCTTCTCTTCGGGGCAGACCTACTACAGCGCCCTGTGGGTCTCTCCGCAAGGCCACGCCTACTGGATCCTGGCGCATGCCTACATCGCCGCGGTCCTCAACGGCCTGAACGGCGCCGACACCTCGTCGATCTCTGGGACCCTGTCCCATGCAGCTGCTTTGCTGACCGCATACAGTCCGTCTGGCAGTCTGTCCAAGACGGTCCGGGCCGACTTCATTGCCACCGCCTCCATCCTGGATGCGTACAACAACGGCTTGATCGGGCCGGGCCACTGCTCGGAGTAAGAACGCCAGGGCGCGTCCGGGGCGGCCCTTCGGCCGCCCCGGACACGCTGGGGCAATCTCCACGGTCCAACGGAATGATCTCTCCTACGAAGGTGCAAACGCCCGCATCGCCGGCGGAGTTCCCGGCCCTGACGCTGGATGCCGCAGCCGAATCCAACCGCCTCAGCCGACTTCTGCACGAGGACGTCCTGCGTCGTCTGCGTCGTCGCGGGGTCGTCGTCGGCTGCAGCGGTGGCGTGGACTCGTCGGTGGTGCTGGCCTTATGCGTGCGAGCCTTCGGCCCGGAGAAGGTGCTGGCCGTGCTTCTGCCGGAGAGCGAGTCCAGCCCGGAAAGCGCAGTGCTGGCCGGCGACTGGGCCCAGGCGCTGCACGTGGAAACGGTGACCGAAGACATCACCGGGGCCCTCGAGCACGCCGGCTGCTATCGGCGGCGAGATGAGGCGATCCGGCGCGTCTTTCGCGAGTTCGGGTCGGGATGGAAAAGCAAGATCACACTGCCCGGCAGCCTGCTGGACGAGGACACGCTGAACGTTTTCTACCTGACGGTCGTCAGCCCGGAAGGCGAGGAACGGCGGCAGCGGATCCCCTCGGCCGAATACGCGCAGATCGTGGCTGCCTCCAACTTCAAACAGCGGACGCGCATGGCCATGCTGTACTACCACGCCGAACGGCGTGGCTACGCCGTGGTCGGAACCGCCAACAAGGACGAGCACGACCTGGGCTTCTTCGTCAAGCACGGCGACGGAGGCGTGGATATCGCTCCGATCCTGCACCTCTTCAAGACTCAGGTCTACCGCCTCGCCGAGCACCTGGGCGTGCCCGAGGACATCCGCTCGCGCCGCCCGACTTCGGACACCTACAGCGCCGGCAGCACACAGGAAGAGTTCTTCTATCGCCTGCCGTTCGACGTGTTGGATGTCATCTGGGCCGGGATGGAACACGGAATGTCGCCGGCCGAGGTGGCGCCATGGCTCGGCCTTGGCGCGGACCAGGTCGACCGGGTGATGCGCGACATCGTGCAGAAGCGCCGCACGACCGACTACCTGCGGACCCCGCCCATCGTCTACGACGGGCAAACCAGGCGTCGGGAGACGTCGAATTCGACCTCTGATGGAGAGGACCGATCCCGATGAGCCGGCAGTTTCCCGCGCTGCGAGGGGCAGCGATCCTTCTCGTGGTCCTCAACCACGCCATTGTCCTCAGCCTGGACTCCGTGCGGACCGGCGGCTTCGCGACCCCGCCGTCGTTCGAGAGGCTGATTCTGGTGGCCTTGAAATCTCTCGGCCCCATTGCGGTGCCGGTCTTCCTGTTTCTTTCGGGCGGCTTCTTGGCTTACGCCCTTCGCGACAAACCGATCGGCCCGGCGTATCGGGCTGTGGCCCTCGGGTTGCGGCACATCCTGGTTCCCTATGTGTTATGGTCGCTGGTCTTCTACGCTCTCATCTTTGTTCTCAACCGCGATGTCTACACCCCCGTCGAGTACGCCAAGTATCTGCTGGTGGGTTACCCTTTCAATTTCGTGCCGATCCTGATCGCGTTCTACGCCATCAGCCCTATCCTCGTTCGCTGGATCGGCGCCCGTCCGTGGCCGACTCTTCTCGCCATTGGCGCGTACCAGATCTTTTCGATCGCAGCGCTCCAACCCGACATGTTGGGTGTCACCTTCCCGGCGTGGACCACGTATCTGACAATCCCGGGCTTGCGCCTGACCGTGGCCATCTGGGCCATCTTCTTCCCGTTGGGCATGGCCTTCGGTCTGCACGCTGAGGGGTTCCGGCAAGCCGTGGAGCGTTGGCGGTGGCCGCTCTTGGCCGGCACGCTGGCGTTATACCTTCTCGTCGTCGCCGACGAAGCCGGCGCGCTGGTGGCGCCGCAAGCGGTCCTGGCGCTGCCCTTGCTGGCGGTTCTGCTGGTTCCTGTCGTGCGGCGCGAGGCAATTCCCTTCGTACGCAGTTTCGAATACATCGGGCGGAGAGCCTTCGGCCTGTACCTCACGAATCTGATCTTCCTCAATCTTGTGCTGGTGGCGGTTCAGGCTTTCGTGCCGGGGTTGCTGCAGGCGGTTCTGGTGCTCGTACCGCTTGGACTGGCGCTGACCGTCGGTGCGCTGGTGGCCATGGCGGCGGCACTCGAGCGATGGCCGGGGCCGGCGGCGCAGAGGTACGTCTTTGGCTAAACCGCAATCCTCCCCGCGGGTGGTCGTGGTCCTCGGCATGCACCGGAGTGGAACCTCTCTCCTGGGTTCGGTCTTGCACGCCATCGGGGTCGGCCTGGGCGCCGACCTGATCGCCGGGGACACGCATAATGCTCGCGGTTACTTCGAGCACGCCGGAATCGTTCGCACGCACCACAACCTTCTCGAGCACCTCGATCGCCGGTGGACAGGGCGGAAAGGCATTCTTCCGTTTCGTTCGGATTGGTGGATGGCGAAGGATGTGCAGCCGTTCAAACAAACGTTGAAGGACATGGTCGCGCGCGAAGTGGCTCAAAGCCCGGGCGTGTGGGGTTTCAAAGATCCGCGCGTCTCCCGCCTGGTGCCTTTGTGGACAACGATCTTCAAGGATCTGGGCCTGGAACCGGTGTACCTCCTGGCCGTTCGCCACCCGCACGCGGTGGCGGCCTCCCTTCTCGCCCGCGACGCCATACCCCAGGCCCGCGCGCAGCTGCTGTGGCTGCAGCACAACCTCGACGCCCTGAGGGACGCGCGCGGCCGGAGCCTGCATGTTGTCGAATACGATCGCTGGTTCACTGACTTGCGCCGGCAGGTCGAATCCGTTGTTCAGGCGGTAGGTCTTTCAATCCCGGGGACGATGGACGATCTGATGACCAGGCTTGCGGACGCCATCCGGCCCGAGTTACGGCACCACACACCGACAGGCGGCGAGTTCCTCCCGTTCGTCGAGGAAACTTACGTGTGCCTGCAGGAGGCGGCTGTACGCGGGCAGCTGCCCGAACGACTGTGGGCGATCGAACGGCGAGTAGCCGAGGCCGAGTCCCTGCTCCGCCCGTGGGCCGAGGCCCTCGAGTCGAGCGTGATGCTGCAAGATGCCCAGAGGGCCGACTCTGGGGATGGAACAAAGTTCATCGACCGCCTGCGTCAGAGTCTGAAGTCGGGCGCCGGCCTGTGGAGTGCGCGTTGATCGGGCACCGTCGCGGTGGCAGTCTGCGTTGGTCTGGAGCCGGGTCGCTCGTCGTCGGCCTCGCCCTCGTGGCTGCCGTTCTTCCCAACGGCCGCGCCCCGGCGCAGGTGGCGACCGCCTGGTCCGAACCCGAGCGGATTCCCGAGTACCACAACCTGCTGACCGCGCCCTTTCTGGTAGCGGATCAGAATCGATGGGTGCATGCCTTCGATCAGGAACTCCACGGGACGCAGACGTTCGTCATCGCGTATCGACGGTGGAGCCTGGACCAAGGATGGTCGACCCCGGTGGACATTCTGCTTCCCGAGTTCCTGGGTCTGGCGCCCAGCCTCAGCGGGGTGTATCTGGATCCCACCGGCACGCTGCACTTGATCTACTTCGGCGGCGCGGCCGAGGGCGGCAGTCATTTCTACACGCGGGCTTCGGCGGCCGAGGCCGACAAGGCCAGCGCGTGGTCGGTGCCGGTTCCGATTGGCACCGAAGCTTCGACGGTGGTGGCCGCTGCCATTCAGGGTGACGGGCAGGGGAGGCTGGTCGTGGTCTACGGCGGAGAGCGGTTTGGAAGGGGCCTGTACGAGGTCCACTCCCTTGATGAAGGGGCAACGTGGTCGAAGCCGACTGCCCTTTCGCTGGCGAGGCGGGAGGCGTTGTATGTGGCTTCGGTGTGGGCCGAATTCGACGGTGACGGTCGGCTGCACATTGTCTGGCACGAAACGGACGCCGAGGGCGACCAGGACGATATTCGCTATCTCCGTCTCTCGGCCGATTTCGCGCACCCTGAACCGGAGACCGTGCTGGCCGTCCAGGATTACGCCCAGGAATCGTTGGGGTGGCCTTCCTTGTTGACCAAGGATGAGGACGTCCTGGTCATCTACCAGGATGCCTATCCGCCGACGCGCTGGATCAGGCGCTCGTCCGACGGCGGGAACACGTGGTCGCCTCCGATCCGACCATTTCCTCACCGGGGCGGCTATGGCTATGCTGCCCTGACACAGGACAGCCGCGGAACCATCCACGTTGTGTTGGGAAACCGGCTCCAGGATCCGGAAATTCACGGCATGTGGTACAGCCGCCTGGTCGGTGATACCTGGCTGCCCCTGGAGCCCATCATCTCCGGCCCGGCGACGGACACCTTCGATCCGTGCTGTCCTCGGGCCGTGGTCGTGCAAGGCAACGTCCTGTTGGCAACGTGGGCGCACAACGTCACTCAAGACTTCCTGACGGGGGCTTGGTACGCCTACACCGTCCTCGACGCCCCCGAGGTTCCTGTGCAGGTCGTCGCGACGCCGACCGGCGCGACGGATCCATCGACGCCCACACCTGAGATCGTCTCGGCCACGCCGGTCCCCACCGTCCAGCGCGCGTATGGGGACCCATCGCCGCGTGCCAACCCAGCCTCGCCTATCCTGTGGGGAGTTATCTCGGTCATCGGGGTGGGCGCCCTGGCCGCCTACGGGCGGAAGATCGCGGCCCGGCCGCCTCGGGACGCCGGACGGAAGGGGGAAGTGAAATGATTGCCGAGGCCAGCCGCCCCAGCCTCCTGCCGCGGGAAGATCTCGGAACCCTGCCGACGACGGTGATCGAACCCTCTCGCGGCTGGTCTTCCCTGGGGCTGCGCGAGCTCTGGGAATACCGCGAACTGCTGGGTTTCCTGATCTGGCGTGAGATTCAAGGCGCCTATCGGCAGACGGCTTTGGGGACCACCTGGCTGTTTCTTCGCCCGGTGGTCAACATGGCACTGCTGTCGTTGGTGTTTGGCAAACTCGTCCAGGTTCCCTCCGACAATGTCCCTTACCCGCTCTTCTCGTTGGCCGCCTTGTTGCCGTGGGGCTTCTTCTCCAACGCCGTCTTGCGCGCCTCGCGAAGCCTTGTCGAGAACATGCACGTCATCTCCAAGGTGTACTTCCCGCGACTGGTGATCCCTATCGCCGGAGCGGCCTCCGGACTGGTGGACCTGGCCGCGTCCTTCGTCGTCTACTTCGTGGCCCAACTCGTGTACGGGCTGCCCATTCGGATCGAGGCGCTGACTCTGCCGCTTTTCATGGCGCTGGCGCTGGGCTTCTCCCTCATGGTCGGCCTGTGGCTGGCGACCTTCTCCGTTCGATACCGGGACGTGTCTTTTGCCGTGAACTTCCTCCTGCAGGCTTTCATGTACGCCTCGCCCGTCATCTATCCGGTCAGCCTCATCCCGCCGTCGCTGCGTTTCCTGTATGAGCTGAATCCCATGACGGGTGTGATCCAGGGATTCCGTTGGGCTCTGCTGGGCATCGGGGATCCTCCGGGATTGACCTTCCTTCTCTCCTCCGTTCTGGTCGTGTTCGGCGTGCTCACCGGCGCGTACTTCTTCCGGCGCACCGAGCGAACCGTCGTGGACATACTATGACCGCCTATGCCATTCAGGCCCGCGACCTGAGCAAGCGCTACCGAATCGGCCGAGCGGTCGATGGAGGCAACGGTCGCAAGGGCGTTTTCAGCTGGAGGGCTTCACCCTTCGAATATCTGGCCTCCACCTTCCGCCCGGCGACGGAGATCGAGACCCTGTGGGCGCTGAAGGACGTTTCCTTCGACGTACCCCACGGTGAGGTGATCGGAATCGTCGGAAGGAACGGTGCCGGCAAGAGCACTCTGCTCAAGATCCTCTCGCGCATCACCGAGCCAACCAGCGGCAAGGCATGGATTCGGGGCCGTGTCGGTTCGCTGCTTGAGGTGGGGACGGGTTTCCACCCCGAGCTGACGGGACGTGAAAACATCTATCTGAGCGGCGCCATCCTCGGCATGAAACGGGCCGAGGTGATCCGCAAGTTCGACGAGATCATCGACTTCGCCGAGGTGGAACGCTTCCTCGATACCCCCGTGAAGCGTTACTCCAGCGGCATGTATGTGCGGCTGGCTTTCGCCGTGGCCGCCCACCTCGAACCGGAGATCTTGATGGTCGACGAGGTGCTGGCCGTTGGCGATGCCGCGTTTCAGAAGAAATGCCTGGGCAAGATGGGCGACGTGGCGACTCGTGGGCGCACGGTGGTGTTTGTGAGCCACAACATGGTGGCCGTCCAGAACCTTTGCCAGCGCGCTGTCTGGCTTCAGGATGGACGGATCCACCAGTCCGGAGAAGCCCGCCAGGTCGTGTTCCAGTATCTGGCGTCCTCCACCAAGGCTCTCACCCAGCAGGAGTGGCCCGATCCGGCCACGGCGCCGGGCAACGAGATGGTGCGCATCCGGCGCGTGGCCGTCCGCCCGAGGGCCGAGCAAGTGGATGGGATCACCATGGAGACGCCTCTGGACGTCGAGGTGGAGTTCTGGAACAGGGTCCCCGACGAGCACCTGCATGTTCGCTGGCTGTTCGGCACCGAGCAGCAGGTGGTCGCGTTCACTTCGGCCTCTAATGAGCAGGACCCGGAAATCTCAAAGTCTCCGCTGCCGCGTGGGGTGATTCGCTGCACCTGTCACCTTCCGGCGAAGCTGTTGAACGAGGGCACCTACCATTTGCAGCTCCAGGTGATCCGCAATGGACGGATGCCGGTCTTCCGCATGGAGGATGCGCTGAGCTTCGAAGTCCTCGACATCGGCCAGCGGCACGAGAACTGGTTCGGCCGATCGCCAGGCGTGGTGCGGCCGCGGCTGGATTGGCAGACCGAAATCGTTGAAACACAGGGTGAATCGTGATGGGCCCGGGGAGAGGCTCGTAGCCGCCATGTCGACCGTCGCAGCCGTAGCCAGGCAGGGATTGGCGCCACGCGCGCTGATTCCGGCCGTAATCGGCCTGGCCGGTCTCGGCGCCGCGGCCGTGTGGACGGCGACGGCCTGGGGGGTCGGGGCCTCGCCCGATTCGGTCAAGTACCTCGCCGCGGCTCAGAGCCTGCTGGATGGACATGGTTGGACGCTCCCGTTTGGCGCCGTACCAGGCGCGCCGCTCACGCAGTTCCCGCCGTTCTACCCCACCGTGCTGTCCGTCTTCGGCATACTGGCCGGCACCGTCGGGGACGGAGCGCGGTGGCTGCAGGCCGTCCTCTTGGCCGCCAACGCAGGGATGGTTGCGGTGTACATCGCACGGATGAATCCCTTCGGCGGCTTCTGGGGACCGCTGGCCGGTGCGGCGCTGATCGTCGCCTCCCCGGCCGTCATGGTCGTCCACAGCATGGCCTGGTCGGAAGGTCTCTTCATCTTCCTGGGCTTTGCGGCTCTGCTCCTCGTGACTGAATTCCTCGAGACGCAGCGGCCCTGGCAGCTGTGGGTAGCGGGCGCATTTCTGGCGCTGGTTTGCCTCACCCGCCTGGCAGGCGTCGCCTTTCTGATGGCGTCGATCTTGGCCCTCCTCTCGGGGAGAGGCACGTGGAAAGCCAAGATCTCGCGGGCCTCGCTGGTCGGTCTCGCCGGAATCACACCGTTGACCGCCTGGCTGGCATCCGTTGGACTGCTCACCGGATCGCTGGCCAATCGTGTGTTCCGCCTGCACCTGCCGGGCCGGGAGCAACTCCAACAGGCGGTCGGGACGATGGCCTCCTGGCTTCTTGTTCCTGCTTCCTGGCCCGGGCCAGCCAAGTTGGCGATTCTGGCGTTGGCCGGGGTGGCGCTGGCGGCACTGCACCGACTTGCGTTTCGAGGCGCGGCGAGCCTGAATGCGACGACCTCAGCCCGCGCGTGGGCGATGCCGGGCGCGGTTCGACTGGTATGGTGGTTTCTGCTCGCGTACGGACTGGTTCTGGTGGCAGCTACTTCCTTCGCCGATGCGAACATTCCCTGGGACGACCGATTGCTGTCGCCCGCCTTCATTGCAGTGGTGATTCTGGTCGCGGCTCCATTCACGCCGGCGATGCAGCGAATCCTTGTGATTCGGGGAGAACGGGCAAGCGGGCTCATGGCCGCGAGCCTCGGCCTGGTGGTCGCGGTCGTGGTCGGGGTTTCCGCCATCCGGACAAGCGCCTACGTGGCTCGAGCTTCTGTCGACGGATTGGGCTTCCATCTGCGCGCCTGGTCGAGCTCGCCGACGCTGAGCGTGGCTCGGGGACTGCCGGCGGACACCCTCATCTATTCGAATTCGCCGGAAGCCATCTACCTTCTCGCTGGGAAGGTGGCCAGACCGTTGCCGCGCAAGGTGGATCGATCGGTGGGAATCCCGCGAGGGGAGTACACCTCGGAGATCGACGCGATGGCCGCGAACCTTATGGTTGCTGGCGGCATGGTCGTGGTCTTCGACGGGGTCCATGGCTCCGCCATCTCTTTGGATGAGTTGCGGGTCGTGTTACCCGAGGCGACGCTCGAGGTGACGGACGACGGGATCATTCTGGCCGTGCCGGTGCGAGGCGAAAGCTGATGTCGTTGGTCAGCGTGATCGTCCCGGCCTACAATCAGGACAGGTACCTGGCGGCGGCCGTCGAAAGCGCACTCGCTCAGACGCATGCCGAGTTGGAGGTGATCATCGTCGATGACGGCTCCACCGATCAGACGGCCGCCATCGCCCACGGTTTCACCGATCGGCGCGTCCGGATCCTCTCCCAGGACAATCGCGGCCTACCAGCGGCACGCAACGCCGGGATCGACGGGTCCTGGGGCCGCTTCATCACCTTCCTGGATGCCGACGATCTCTTTCTCCCGAACAAGATTTCCCTTCTCCTGGATGCGCTGCAGATGTCCCCTGAAGGTGGGTTGGCGGCCGGTCAGGCCATCCCGATCGACGAGGCCGGGCAACCGGCCGGGACGCTCTTCGACCGCGGGCTGCCGGAGGATGGCGCCGATCTATTGTTGGGGAATCCTCTGCACGTCGGCAGCGTCCTCCTGCGGCGCTCATGGTTGGAAACCGTGGGAGGCTTCGACGAGAGCTTGCATTCCTATGAAGACTGGGACCTTTGGCTGCGGTTGGCGCGGGCAGGCTGCCCGATGCGCTGGATCGCTCAGCCGGTTTCCCTGTACCGCTTTCACTCTCGCCAGATGACTCGCGACGGCAACCAGATGACTCAAGCCAACCTGGCGGTGCTGGAGAAGATCTTCACCGATCCCGATCTGCCGGAAGTCTGGACACGCCGGCGGGACGCGGCCTACAGCAACGCCTATCTACGGGCCGCGGCCAACAGCTACCTTGCGCGCGAGTTCGCTGCCGCCAAAGGTTTCTTGAGCCAGGCCGTCGAGCGACAACCGGGCCTGCTGGACAACGGCGGGCATGCATTGTCGGATCGGTTCTCGGCATGGGCCGATCTGCCTAAGGCCCATGATCCGATCGCGCTTCTGGAAGACATCTACGCCAACTTGCCTCCAGGATTTGAAGCGCTTGCCCGCCGTCAGCGCCACGAAGTAAGCAAAGCCGCGTTGCGCCTTGCCCTGGATGCCCACCGGCGGGGCGACGCCGCGCCCACGCGTGAATATCTGTGGCGCGCGCTCTGCCGTGAGCCAGGCTGGATCGCGCGGCGCGGCGTGGCATCGATCCTGGTGCGGTCGACCCTTTTGGCCGCCAAGCCTCGCTGACGGCGAGAGCAGGTTTCCTCCCTTCGCAAACCTGTACGAATCGACTTGTTCCTGGCGCGTAGACGCTCCGAATGCGGCCGCGCCCGGCGGGTCCTAGGAGACGTGTTTATGGAACGTGTACCGGCATCGACCGAAATCCTTGTGATCGGGGGAGGCCCTGCGGGCTCGACAGCCGCCACCATGCTGGCGCGCCTGGGCATGAAAGTCACACTCTTGGAACGGGCGCGCTTCCCGCGTTACCACATCGGCGAATCCCTGCTGCCGACCATCCTCCCGATTCTTGACTTGCTAGGCGCGCGGGAGAAGGTCGAGGCCTTTGGCTTCCAGAAGAAACCGGGCGCCTATCTGCAATGGGGCAAGGAACAATGGTCGCTCGATTTCGGTGAGTTGAGCGGCAACACGACCTATGCCTTTCAGGTGACCCGCTCGGACTTCGACCAGCAGCTGCTGGAGCACGCCCGAAGCCAGGGAGTGCAGGTGTTCGAGGAGGTTGAAGTCCAGGAGATTGCGTTCGAGGGCGAGCGCCCACGGGCAGCCACATGGGCATCCGTCGTCGAGGGCAACGGCAGGCGAGGGGCCACCGGCCGCATCGAATTCGAGTACCTGATCGACGCCTCCGGCCGGGCCGGAATCATGGCGACCCGCTATCTCAACAATCGGCGCTTCCACAAGGTCTTCCAGAACGTCGCCATCTGGGGCTACTGGGAAGACGCCGATCGCCTGTTCACCGGTCGCGAAGGCGACATCGTCGTCGAATCGATCCCCGACGGATGGTTCTGGGCGATCCCGCTCCACGACGGAACGATGAGCGTGGGAGTCGTCATGCACAAGGACACCGTCGTCGCCCGGCGGGGCGGTGGCACGGAGGTCATTTACCGTCGGGCGCTGGAAGAGGCGCCGAAGATCAAGGCCATCGTCGAGCGAGCTCGGCTGGCCTCACCCATCTATACCGAACAGGACTACTCCTATGCCGCAGCCTCGTTCTGCGGGCCGGGGTACTTCCTGGTGGGTGACTCGGCCTGTTTCCTGGATCCGCTTCTCTCGAGCGGGGTGCATCTGGCGACGTACAGCGGCATCTTGGCGGCGGCCAGCATCAACAGCATCCGCCGCGGCGAGGTCGGCGAGGCCGAAGCGGCCGGCTTCTTCGAGAAGACGTATCGCCAGGCCTATCTGCGTTTCCTGGTCTTCCTGTCCGCCTTCTACGACGTGGGTCGGACGAAGGAGTCCTATTTCTGGGAGGCGCAGCAGCTGACCGAGCAGGATGCCTCTTCGGGCGATCTCAAGCACGCCTTCCTCCATCTGGTCACCGGGGTGAAAGACCTCGTCGACGTGACCAAAGAGAGCGCGCATCATCTCGTATTGGAGGAAATGACTCGCCGCATCGACGAGAACCTGTCCCTGCGCAGGGACAAAGTTGCCCTGGCGTCGCTGGAGGGCGACCGGCGTCAGGCGGCCTCGGCCAACGCACGTTTCTTCACTTCTGTCGAAGGGTTGTTTGCCCTGAACCAGGAAGATGCCGTCGACGGTCTGTACGTCGCCACCCAGCCCTACCTTCGCCTGGCTCGAGCGCAATAGCCGTCGGCCAGCTCTGATTGGCCACTGACCACTCACCCCTCACCACTGACCACTGAATTCCCATGCCCGGTCTCATTGGCTTCGTCAAACCCGGCTCGACATCTGCCGCCGGCCAGCTGCTGGAGCAAATGGCCGCGGCCCTCGAGCCCGATCCGCGTTTTCGACGCGAGTTGCACTCCGGCGAGGGATTCGGGCTGGGACGGGTGAGCCTGGCCATTCTTTCCCCAGGACCGCAGCCCGTGTGGAGCGACGACCGCAAGGTATGCCTGTTCATGGAGGGCGAAGTCTTCGACGCCGCTGAGCTGCGGCGAGCACTTGGAGACGGCGGCCACGATCTGCGCAGCGAGGACGACGCCGAGCTCGCCCTGCATCTCTATCTGGAATACGGCAAAGAGTTCGCCTCGCGTCTGAACGGCGCCTTCATCGTCGCGCTGTGGGACTTCCGCCGCCGCGAACTCATCGTGACCAATGACCGGCTGGGTCTCTACCCTGTCTACCATGCCAGCACCTCGCGCGGTTTCTTCTTCGCCTCCGGGGTTCGCGGCTTGCTGGCGGAGCGCAGCCTGCCGCGACGGATCGATCGCATCGCCATGGCGGAGTTCCTGACCTTCGATCACGTGCTGGGGCAGCGCACCCTGATCGAAGATGCCCGACTTCTCCCCCAGGCGTCGGTGCTCGTCTGCCGTCAAGGCGGCGTGTCCATTCGGAAATACTGGGAACCGATCTCGCCTTCCAGCTATCCCATTCGCAAAGACATCGCCTACAGCGATGAGCTGATCGATATCTTCCGCCGTGCAGTCCGGCGGCAATCTCCCAACGGTCAGCAGGCGGCGATCCTGCTCAGCGGCGGCATGGACTCGCGGGCCATCCTGGCGGCGATGGCCGAGGGTCCGGGTAACGGACATCTGTCCGCCGTGACCTGGGGCATCCCCGGGTGCGATGACGAGCGCTTCGCGGGGGAGGTCGCGCGGCTGGCGGCCATCCCGCACCATGCGCTGCCGTTGCGCCCCGATTGGATGAGGAGCCTGGCCGAGACCGGAGTCCGCCTGACGGACGGCATGGGCAACCTGGTCAACCTGCACGGGCTCGCCGTCGCGGAAGACAGCCGCCGCCTGGCGCCGGTGCTCTACAAGGGTTTCCTGGGCGACGCCATGTTCGGTTTCGGCATGCGCCCGCGATATTGGGCCGATTACGACGAAGCCTCGCGGCTCCACGTTCACCTGGAGGCCTACCGCGACTACAACGTCCTCACCTTCGATCTCCCGGATCATCAGACTCTCTTCACCGATGCCTTCCGCAAGAGGGTGGGGGAGGGCCTGCTGGATGACTACCGCGCCGCCATGCGCGCCTCTCGCTCCCCGCAGCTTTCCGACCAACGGCTCTACATCGATTACACGCAACGCGTGCCGCGCATGACCATCAACGGGGTCGAAGTGGTGCGCCAATACGCCGCGGTCCGTCTGCCTTATGCCGACAACGAACTGATGGACTTTTCCCTGCGCGTACCACCGGGCCTGCGTATGGGGCGGCAAGTGATGATCCAGGCGTTCGTGCGGGCCTATCCTAGCTACGCCCAGATCCCCGTGACCCCCTCGGGGGTGCCGATGATGGCGTGCGCGCGCGACCTCCTCGTCCGCGGAGGCGCGTGGGCACGCTGGCATCTGCGGCGCGTCGGCCTCGGTCGCCTGGCTGGGCCGGACTCTCGTCCGGCCAAGGATTACGACGGCTGGTTCCGGACCGTCCTTCGGGATTGGGTGGAAGAGACTCTGCTCAGCCCCGCCAACCTGAACCGGGGTTACTTCAAGCCCGGGGCCGTGCGTCAGCTGGTCCAGGAGCACATGGCCGGGGCCGATCACGCCGTGCGCCTCGGAGCGTTGTTGTCGCTCGAGCTGTGGCATCGGCAATTCGTCGACTGACAGCTGCGGAAACACAAGGTCGATCACCTGGCATGAAACTGGGCATCGTCAACGAGGAAACCTGGGCCTTCTTCACCGAAGTTCACGCGGAACTGTCGGCGCATCACGCCACGCGGCTTTTCGAGCCCCGCCAGCCCCGGCTGCCCGTCTTTCGCGAGCGGACCTCGCGGTTTCTGGCGGAGCAGGACCTTCAGACCTTCTTGCGCCAGAACGATGTGGTCTTCTTTGAATGGGCTAGCGAGCGCCTGGCGCAAGCCACGCGACTTTCAAAGCAGTGTGGGATCGTCACCCGTCTGCACCGCTACGAGCTGTACCAGTGGGCGGATGACATTCGTTGGGGAGCGGTGGACCGCCTCATCCTGGTGAGCGAGGCCAAGCGGCGCGAGTTTGCGGCGCGCTTCCCGGATCAGGCGGCCAAGATCGTCGTCATCCCCGAGGCGATTTCGTTGAAGAAGTTTCAACCCGCCGGCCGCCCCTTCGGCAAGGCCCTGGGGATCCTGTGTCATCTCTCGCCGCGCAAACGCGTGTACGAGCTCATCCTGGCCTTCGACGAGCTCCGGCGTCGCCGCCCGGGATTCCATCTGCACATCGGCGGCGGACCCCACCCGCGCTTCCCTGAGTATCCGCAGGCCTTGCGCGCTTTGGTCGATCGACTGGGATTGAGCGACAACGTCACCTTCCATGGCAAAGTAGCCCGGCCGGAAGAGTGGTACCCGAGCATGGACATCTTCATCTCGAACAGCTATTCGGAGGGCCTGCAGGTCGCGCCGATGGAAGCCATCGCTTCGGGCTGCTACGCCCTCTCGCACGCGTGGGATGGGGCCGACGAGCTACTGCCGTCCGAAGACATCTTCTTCGGTGAGCGCGACTTCATCACCAAAGTCCTGGCCTACGCCGATCTGGATGGGCCGGCCCGCGTCGAGAAGCGCTCCCGGCAGCTGGCGATCGTGCAAGCTCGCTTCGATGTCGATCGCACCAAGGTCCGAATCCGCGAGGTGGTCGAAGATGTGGCCGCCCGGCGCGAAGGGCGAAGGGCCGCGTGAAGATCGGATTTCTGCTGCAGCAATCGCCCGAGCTCCGGAAGCCTCCGTTGGACGGACCGGCGATCCACACGTGTGAGGTCTTCCGGGAACTGAGGGGCCTGGGGCACGAGGTCCGCCTCGTGGTGCGCCTCGACGGGCGGATCTGGATGACGGACGACCTGGTGACGTTTCGACCGGTGGTGGTGCCGGCGATGGATTCCGGGCCCCTGCGCCTGATGGAGCGTGCCATCCGCCGGCTTCAGCGCGAATTGCGCCTGCCCTACGCCAATCTGTTCGAGAGCGTTCGTTTCGCCCTCGCCTGCCGCCAGGCGTGCGACGGAGTCGAGCTGCTCTATGAACGTTTCAGCTGGATGGGGTTGGGCGGCGGCCTGGCGGCGCGCCTCCTCGGCCGGCCATTGATCGCCGAATACAACGGCGACCCTCTGCACGACCTGGAGGCCAAAGGCATGGCGCCGCGCGGGTTGCAGCTCACTTTGGCGTTGGCCATGATGCGCCTGGCCGTCGGTCGAATGGATTTGGTGGTCGCCAGCGGTCAGGGCTGGCGGGACCAGTTCATCCAGCGCTGGAATTACGACCCGAATCGAATCACCACGATCGAGAACGGGACGTCTCTGGTCCGTCTCCTGCGCCGGGAAGACTTGCGGGCCTATCAACCGCGCACCGGCCAGGCCGCCGACCTGCGATTGGTCTACCTGGGCGGCTTTCTTCCATGGCACGGGGTGGAAGTCCTGCTTCGAGCTTTCCGTTCCGTGCGCCAACAAGGTGTTCCCGCTCGTCTCTCGCTGGTCGGCTCCGGCCCGGGCCGCGAAGAGATTGAACGGCAGATCGCCGCTTCCGACCTGCAGGCGGATGTCGAGTTGACCGGCGCCCTGTTGCCCGAGGCCTTCGGCCCGCTGCTGGCTCAATCCGACATCGGCCTCTCGCCCTATTGCGGCTGGACGGAGTTCTCGGGCCTGAAGCTCTTCGACTACAAGGCGGCCGGGCTGGCGATCATCGCCTCGGGTGAGGGCGGCCGTCCCGAGACTCTGCGCCACGGCCGCACCGCCTGGATCGTGCCGCCGTGCGATTCAGAGGCGCTGGCCCAGGCCATCTTGCATCTGGCCCGCGACGAGTCACTGCGCACCTCCCTGGGACGCGCCGCACGGGTCGAGGCCGAACAGCGCCATGGTTGGGATTCCACGGCCCGGCAGCTGGAATGGGTCTTCACCCGTGCCCGGGGCAACCTGGGGCACGTGACCGCCTCGATCGCCTGACGAGCGTCCGGCTCGCCCGAAGGCACAGGAACCAGGACGTGGAAGCCAAGAAGGATCTGCGCGATCTGGCCCTGTTCGGCGGAGAGCCGGCGTTTGAGCGCCCGTTGCTCGTCGGTCGGCCCAATATCCCCAACCGCGAGGCGTTGTTCCAGCGGATCAACGATCTCCTCGAACGTCGCTGGCTGACCAACGATGGACCGTACGTCCGCGAGTTCGAACGCAAGGTCGCGGATCTGGCGGGGGTGGAGCACGCGGTGGCGGTATGCAACGCCACGGCCGCCCTCGAGCTGACGGTTCGTGCC
>DASSGB010000098.1:0-11426 GCA_035693825.1 Anaerolineales bacterium | reverse complement strand
GAGCACCGCACCCTCCGCCTCCAGCGCCGCAGCCTTGACCGGGCTCGCCGTCACGCCCAGCAGACGCGCCTTGATGTGCACGCCGCAACGCGAAAGCGCCTCGGCCGCCGCCCGGGCACTTCGCATTCCCTTCGGAGCGTCTTCAAACACCGATACCTGGGCGCCCGCCAGCGAATTCCAGCTGGCGTCGACCACGCCGTTGGTCACGAGAGCATGAGCCGCGCGGATGGCATCCTCAGCCTGCTCGCCCAGGGCCGCCCGCAGGCCCGCCAACATGTGGATCGGATTAGGTTTCAGGAAAGCTTGAGGTTCCAGTCCCCGCAGCCCGGCTGCCTCCGCCAACGCGCCCGAGGAGATAGAAGGAAAACCCTCCATGCCGGCAGCTCGCACCCCGATCTCCGCCTCAGGCGTGTTGAGGATCGATGCGGACGAACGAGACGGTCGGTTCGTCACGATCGACATGTGATGACCTGGCCGGCGTGACCATTGACGCAGCCTACCCCGCTCTCCTTCGTCTAGGGTGGGGCGGTCCCGCGTCGCCAGCAAGCTGACGGTGCCCATCGCACCTGGCCGTCCGTAGACCTCGGCGTACAGGTCGCTTCCGAGGTTGAATTCCTGAACCAGTTGGAACGTGATCGAGGACTCCACGTCTCGAGGTTGACTCAGGAGGCGCGTCAGCAAGGAAACCTGAGCCTGCGTCCGAGGCTCGACTTCCAACAGGCGCTCCAGCGCCGCGGGTAGCGGCCGGTGCGCGGGACCTTGGCCGTCGGCGAGGGACAGGGCGAAGGCCTGGAAATCAGGTGCCGCCAGGTCGTGCACCGGATGGCGCGGAAGGAGCGGCCTTTCCGGCAGGCTCAGCGTCGGATTCTTGCGCCACGCGGTGTGGAGGAGCAGGGCCGCGCACAGCGCGCTCGAATCCCACTCGGCCGTGATATCGAGCGATTCGAACAGGTCGATGTCTTCCTGGGAAAGCAGGACATCGGAGAAGCCCAGGGAGAGGGCGATATGGCGAACCGTCTGCCGCAGCGATTCGTAGTAGCCCTCGGACGACAACAACACACCGTCGAGGTCGAACAAGAGAACCTCGGGCGCCACCTTGGCCACGATCACGCAGCTCCAACGGTCAGGTTCCTCAATTCGAGGAACTGCGGCTCGGGCACAGGAACGACTCCGAAACGCATGCCTTGAGACGGTGAAAGGACCGCGAACTGATTGTCGATCCAGGTCACGAAACCCAATGGCGGCGTCGGCGTCGCACGCGTCTCCAACACGATCTCGCCGTCTACTCTGAACGCCGCGGATCCCTCGATCCATTCGAGTGCATACGTGTGCCACTCGTCCAGGCGAAAGTCCAGGCGGACCTCAGAAGCCTGAACGCGGTGGAGGGCGGTACGAACGAGTGCAGCCTGAAGTCTCCTCACAAGGCCTGCAGCGAGCACCAGTCCGCCGCCAGCGACCACGAGCGGCCACGGGAGTCTGGGAGACCGCAGCGCGGCGGCCTTCCATCCGCTCGCAACGCCCGGCCGGGCGAAGGCGAGGTCATTCGGCGGCGAGCCGTTGAAGAACCAGAGAGCCTGCGGGGCGGCGGGCATACGGCGCGCGGCTCCTCCCAGTCCCAACGAGAACCCGAACGGGTCGTTCCACAGGCCGAAGCCCAGCGTGCCCACGGGATTGGCGGTCGAGGCTCGTGCTCGCACGCTCATCTGGAAGACCGGGTGATGCAGGAAACGATGGCGCGGCCGGCCGGAGGTGTCGTCCAGCTGCGCATCGGCATAGCCGCGCCCGAGGGCCGGCAGGCTCAGGCGGATTCCGTCCTCCTCAAGACGGATCAGACCGCCGCCGATCTCGAGGCGCCTCAAGTCCGCAGGGAGCGTTGCCATCGACGGCATTCTACGGGGGAGGGCGCCGAGAGGCAATCGTGTATAATCCTTCCACCCGCCATGGACATTGTCTGGTACGGACTCTCTTGCTTTCGCCTCAGCGAACGCGGTCTGGCGTCAGTCGTCACGGATCCGTTCGACTCGAGTGTCGGGCTGACCCCGCCCAAGCTGAAGGCGGACGTCGTTACCGTCAGCCACGACGCGCCCGGCCACAACTATCTCAAGGCGGTGAAGGCGGAAAGGCGCGTCATCACCGGCCCGGGTGAATTTGAAATCGGCGGCGTGTTTATCACCGGGATCCCCATGCAGGCCGACAAAGGGCGCAAGAACGGGGCCAAAGCCAACACGCTCTACGTGTTCGAATTCGACGGCCTGACCGTCGCCCACCTCGGTGATCTGTCGTTTGTCCCCACCCAGGCGCAAATCGAGGACCTGGGGCCGGTGAACGTGGCCCTCGTCCCGGTGGGAGGCGGCGGGGCGCTGGCTCCGTCGCAGGCCGCCGAAGTCATCAGTCTCATCGAGCCCTCGGTCGTCGTCCCGATGCACTACAAAGCCGGGAAGGAGACCCTCAAGCTGGGTCCCGTCTCGCGCTTCCTGTCCGAGATGGGGATCAGCAATATCGAGCCCCTCGATTCTCTGAAACTGACCAAATCCGGGCTGTCCGAAGAAACGCAGGTCGTGCTTCTCAAGCTGACCCACGCCTGAGGCGAAGACGGAAGGGTCCGAGCGCCGGGTGAGTGGATATGCCGGTTAAGCTCCTGATGACGTGGGATATCCTGCCCGGGAAAGAGCAGGAATACTTCGAGTTTGTTGTCCGCGAGCTCGTCCCCGGGATGCAGCGTTTGGGCATTCAGCCCACGGAAGCCTGGCTGACCACCTTCGGCGAGCGGCCCCAGATTCTCACCGGCGGCATCACCGATGATTTGAAGAGCATGCGCACCGCTCTGGGGACGGCCGAGTGGAAGACTCTTCGCGATCGACTGAGTGAGTTCGTCTCGAACTTCGAGCTGAAGGTCGTTCGGGCATCGGGCGGATTCCAGATGTAGGTCGCCGTGGGGAAATCAAACGGGCCGGCATCTATGCCGGCCCGTCTTTGTTTGTCGTCGCTTCTATTCGGTGGTCTTCGCCGCCGGTGCCGGCTTGTCTGCAGACTCGGCCGTCTCGGCCTTCTTGGCCGCGGTCTGGCCCGAGGGCGAGCGGTGATCCGTGGCGTAGAAGCCGGACCCCTTGAAGACGATTCCGACGGGCGCGAAGAGCTTGCGGAGAGCCTTCTCACCGCACTCGGGGCAGGTGGTTAGCTGCGTCTCGTTGAACGCCTGATAGCGATCGAACTGAACGCCGCAATGGTCACAACGGTACGCGTACGTCGGCATACGAACAACTCCACAAACCGGGCGATTATAGCCCCGGCGCGCGAGCGCCACAATCCCCATTGGATGGGACGACCATGAGAAGCATACCACGTCGACATAAGCAGCCCATTAACGGCAATTCGCGCCCGACAATTGACGTTATCCATTCGGGCGACTATGATGGACGCGCAGGCAGGCCGGCCGGGCGACCGCGGGCGCACCTGGCCCTTGGATTGCCTAAGGGCGAAGGACGTCCGAGGAAAGTCCGCGCTCCACAGGGTACGGTGCCGGGCAATGCCCGGGCGGGGAAACCCGCGGACAGGGCCACAGAAAACAACCGCCTCCGCGACAGCGGAGGTCAGGGTGAAAAGGTGGTGTAAGAGACCACCGGCGGGGTCAGCAATGATCCCGGCCAGGCAACCCCCACCGGGAGTAAGGCCAAGCAGGAGCGACGCCCGTTTCGGCGGGCAGGGCGCGGCCCGCGCCCTCTGAGCTCCGGGTAGGCTGCTGGAGCCCGACGGTGACGTCGGGCCTAGAGAGATGGTCGCCCAGGCCCGCGCCGGGGACGAAGGGGAAACCCGTAAACCTGGTTCGAGGCTGGACAGAACGCGGCTTACAGGTCCGCCTGCCTGCGATATGAACGACGAATGTAGGGGCGAAGCACGGCATGCTTCGCCCCTACGTCGTTTCGCGTTCTGCCCGCTGGGTAGGGAACCCCTTGTGGGTCGCCAAGGGGAAGAACGAGGCGAAATCCGGCGCCCAGCCCTCCGGGTGATACTCTCCGCTGGCCCGGTCCTGATGATAACGCCCGGCAACTTGACCCCGCGCGATGCGCCCAAGGGCCTCGACCAGCTGATCGATCTCCTCCATCGTGTTGTACAGGCCAAAGCTGGCGCGCACGAAGCCCGGCATCTCGCTCTTGTCTCCGCCCATCATCCGGGTCCGAACGGCGTCCGCTTCCTCCGCCGAGAGGCCGAGAAGGCTGAGCACATAGGGATGGGCGCAGAAGCAGCCGCTGCGAACGCCAATCCCGAATTCATGTCCGAGAATGGCGGCCACCAGGAAGTGTGACATCCCCTCCAGGGTAAACGGGATGACGCCGAGTCTCTGATCGGCCCGACTCGGGTCCGCATCGCCCCAGATTCGCAGGCCAGGTATCTCTGACAGTCGTCGAAGGGCATAGGCGGTCAACTCGGCCTCGTGCCTGGCGACGGTTTCCATTCCCAGGTTTTCCAGCTCATCGATCGCCAGGGCCAGTGCGACCGCGCCGACGACGTTCGGGCTGCCGGCCTCCTCACGATCGGGCGGTCCGGACCACACGACATCGTCGACGGTCACAATCTCGACAGTTCCCCCGCCGCGGCTGTCGGGCTCGCCGCGCTCGAAGACATCCCGGCGGCCGACGAGCGCGCCGCCGCCATAGGGCGCATACAACTTGTGGGCCGAGAGCGACACGAAGTCCAGATGCTCCGGGTCGTCCAAATCGAGCATGCGGACCGCCCGGTGCGGTGCGAGCTGCGCCGCGTCGACGGCGATCCAGGCCCCGGCGTCATGGGCCTTGCGCGCCAGGCGGTGGATCGGATTGAGGTAGCCCGTGACGTTGCTGGCCCCCGTGACCGCCACAAGCCGAACGCGACCGGCATGCGCTGCGAGCCGGCGATCGAAGTCGGTTTCGTCGAGGCGGCCGTCGGGAAGCGTTCCCGCGTGAATGACTCGGGCGATCGGTCGAAAAGGAAGATCGTCGGAGTGATGTTCCATGACGGTGGTCAGGACCACGTCGTCGGGCGCGAGCTCCAGCCGGCGGGCCAGCTTGTTGATGGCCTCCGTCGTGTTCTTCACCAGGATGGCCACGTGCTGCCTCGGATCGGCGCCGACAAACGAGTTCACGCGCTCCCGGGCCTGCTCGTAAGCCCAGGTCGAGAGTTGAGACTTGAAGCCCATCCCGCGATGCACACTGGCGTAGTGATCGAGGAATCGGTCGACCCCCTGTCGCACGGAAGCGAGGGGAGGGGTGGAGGCCGCGTTGTCGAAATTGACGTAGCGGCGCCTTCGGCCGTCGAGGACCGGCACCTCGATGTCAACCCCGACAAATCGCTCGCGAAAACTGACCCTAGGGCTAGGTTCCATCAAGCCTCCGATCCCATATATGGCGGGAGGACTAAGGTACCGGAAGGGCCTAGTTGACAGCCTTATTGCGCCTTGTGGGAATTGTGTATATACTGTGGGCGTTTGTGGGATGAAGTGGTGAGATGTGGGACGCCGGTGAATCCGGCGTCCTGCGCGAATGGCGGTCCTTAGAACGCATGTTCCTCGGCCAATATGCGCACTCCGTCGATGCCAAGGGCCGCCTGACGATCCCCGTCCGGTTCCGCCCCGCGTTGGCTCAGGGGGCCTTCATCACCCAGGGCTTCGACAAGAACCTGATGGTTTATACCACGGACAATTTCGAGCGCCTGGCGGCGCGCGCCACCAGCCTGACCACCACCAACCCCGAAGCCCGCGCCGTGCGCCGCCTGCTCTTCGGCGGGGCGACCGAAGTTTCCCTCGACTCCGTCGGACGGATTCTCCTTCCACCTTTCTTACGTGATTACGCCGATCTCGCGTTGGAAAGCGAGACGGTTGTGGTGGGTGCCGGGGAGTATTTCGAGATCTGGAGCGAGAGCGAATGGTCCAAGGAACGCCAGGCCGTCGGCGATCCCGCGTCCAACGCCCATCGCTTCTCGGCTTTCGACCTCTCCTCGGGGTAGTCCATGAGCGCGTCGACGGATGACGCCGACGCCGGACGCCATACCCCGGTACTTTACCAGCAGGCCCTGACCGCACTGCGACCGCGTGCGGGGGGCCGCTATATCGATGGGACCCTCGGTGCCGGGGGGCACGCCGCCGGCCTGCTGCGGGCTTCGAGTCCCGACGGCGAGTTGTTGGGCATCGACCGTGATCCGGCCGCCCTGGAAGCGGCCGGCAACGCGCTGGCGGAGTTCACCGGACGTGTCCATCTGCGGCGCGCATCCTTTGCCGACTTGCAGCCGGCAACGCGCCGACAGGGGTGGGACGAGGTCGACGGGATTCTGCTCGACCTCGGCCTGTCTTCCCTTCAACTGGCCGATTCCGGGCGCGGCTTCTCCTTCCAGCGCGAAGGCCCTCTGGACATGCGTTTCGACCCGGCCCAGGAGCTTACCGCCGATGACATTGTCAATCGCTGGGATGAGGCGGAGCTCGCGGCGGTGCTCAAGGACTACGGCGAGGAACCACATGCCCGGCGCCTGGCGCGCGCCATCGTCGCCGCCCGCCCGATGCGGACGACGGTCGACCTGGCCCAGGCGGTGGTCCGGGCCGGGGGAGGGCGCAGGTCCCATGTACATCCGGCGACGCGCGTGTTTCAGGCGCTGCGCATCGCCGTCAACGGCGAGCTCGAGGCGCTGGAGTCGGCGCTGCCGCAAGCCGTGTCGGTTCTGGCGCAGGAAGGGAGATTGGCGGTGATCTCGTTCCACTCGCTCGAAGACCGACTGGTGAAAAGGTTCTTCCAGCGGGAAAGTCGCGATTGTATTTGTCCGCCGGAACAGCCCGTGTGCACCTGCGGCCATCGGGCGACGCTGGCCGCGATCACCCGGCGGCCGATCCGCCCGGAGCCCGAGGAAGTCCGGCGGAATCCCAGAGCCCGCAGCGCAAGGATGCGGGTCGCGGAGCGGCTGGGTACGGCACGATCCTTGCATAAGAGAAGGAAGTCGGGGTCTTAGGTGCAGCTCTTTCGACGTTATCCGACGCAAGCCACACGCCAAGCAGCCTGGCGGCTCCAGGTTCGGACGACCAGCAACACGATGCTCGTGCTGGTCGGCGTGCTCGTTGTCAGCGCGCTGTACCTCGCCGTCAACGCCCGGCTGGCTCGCGCCGGTCGAGAACTGCTCGATTTGCAGGCGCACCGTGCGGAGCTGGCGCGCCAGGCGGGTGACCTGACCGGGCGCCTGGCGGATCTGACGACGCCCAAGCGCATGCTCGAGCGGGCTTCCTCGCTCGGCTTCCAACCGGCTCACGCCAAGGACATCGAGTATCTGGTCGTGGACGGCTATTCGCCGCCGCCGGGTTTTGTCGCTCCTCGTCCCATCGGCAGCCCCCCGCAGCCCCGCGGCGGGCTTTCACCCGCCTACACCGAGACCCTCGGCGAGTGGTTGCAGCGGATGTTGTCGGGAATCCGGGGCGCCTCATGAACGAACCGACGTTCGAGCGCCCGGCTCCCACCCGCATCTTCATCGTCATGTTGGCGATGGGCGTCATCGGCGCGGGAATGATGGTCCAGCTCATCCGCGTCCAGTTCGGCCCCTACGCGCCGGTGTTCGACGCGAAACGTCAGGCCGGTCTCGGGCTCGAACAGCGCCTCACCCCGGAACGCGGACTGATCTACGACCGGGATGGGGTGCTGCTGGCCTCGAACGGAACGATGTATTTCGTGGAGATCGAGCTGCGCCAGCTGACCGAGACCAGCCGCCGGGAGATCGCCTCGGTTCTGTCGAAAGTCCTGTTTCTGCCGATGGAAGATCTGTACGGCCAACTGACCTATGACTGGCCCGGCCAGGGCCAGTACCGCATCCGTCTCACTCGTTTCGACCAGGCCACCGGACGTCTGCCGATCATGCTGGACCCGATGGTCGCCGAGGTCCTGCAAGGTTTCCTGGCCGACCCGCTGGCGCCCGATCTCACCGGCCTGGAATTGGTGCCGACGCCGCGGCGGCACTACCCGAACGGCTCGCTGGCCGGGCATCTGCTGGGGTTTGTCAATCAGGAAGGCAACGGCTACTTCGGCGTCGAGGGCTACTACGACGAATGGCTCTCGGGGAAGGCCATCACCGTCAGGCGATCGTACTTGCCGCCCGACGCCCGCCGCGAGGCCGACCCGCCGGCCGGAGTCAATCTGGTGCTGACGATCGACGTCGACATGCAGCAGACGGCCGAGATCGCGCTCGCGGAAGCGGTCAAAGCAACCGAGTCCGAGGCGGGCCAGGTCATCGTCATGGATCCGACCAACGGCGAGATCCTGGCCATGGCCGCATTCCCCGCTCTCGATCCCAATCATTATGAGCCGTGGCTCGAAGTCGCCGAGGAAGACGAATCGGCCATCACACCGGGTGTGGCGGCGCAGTTTGAGCCCGGGTCGACCTTCAAGATCCTGACCATGGTGTCGGCCCTGGACGCCGGCGAGGTCGAGCCCAACGATATCTTCGTCGACACCGGCGAGATCGAAGTCGGCGGTCACACCATCCGCAACTGGGACTTCGGTTCCTGGGGCGCGCAGACGATGACGGGCTGCATGCGTTACTCGCTCAACGTCTGCCTGGCCTACGTCGCCGCTGACAAACTGAAGGCCTCCCTCTTCTACAGCTATCTGACGGAATTCGGCATCGGCCAGCTCACCGGCATCGACCTGGCCGGAGAAGTCGCCGGCCAGCTGCGCACGCCGCGCCATCCCGAGTGGACCGAATCCGACCTGGGCACGAACGCTTTCGGCCAGGGTGTCTCGGTCACGCCCATCCAGCTTCTGACGGCGGTGGCCGCGGTGGCGAACGACGGAGTCATGGTCCAGCCGCATGTCGTGCGCGAGATTGTGAGCGCCGAGGGTGTGTACCGGCCGCGCGCCACGGTGCTGGGCGAGCCGGTACGGCCTGAAGCGGCCCAGGCGCTGAACTCCATGCTGGTGGAGTCGCTGCAAGGCGAAACGCGGCGGGCCGCAGTTCAGGGATACATCCTGGCGGGCAAGACCGGAACGGCGCAAATCCCGGGCGAGCGCGGCTACGACCCCAAGTGGACCATTGCTTCTTTCATCGGCTGGGGGCCGATTCCCGATCCTCGGTTCGTCGTTCTGGTTCGACTGGACAAGCCGAAAACCAATCCGTGGGGTTCGGTGGTGGCCGCGCCGGTGTTCCAGGAGATCGTCGAGAGGCTCGTCGTGCTCCTGGAGATCCCGCCCGCGCCGCAGCCCATGGCGGCCGGCGGATGAGCGAAAAGGTGATGCGCAGGCTGACGGTGGCCGTGGTCTTCGAAGCTCTTTCGGGAGCCACACCGGAAGCGGCCGAGGTCGCGCTGACGGACGCCGTCGTCGATTCGCGCGCCGCCGGCTCCGGAGCGCTGTTCGTGGCGCTCCCGGGTGAGAAGGCGGATGGCCACGACTTTGTCGCGGACGCATTCGATCGCGGCGCCCTGGTGGCGCTGATCGACCGCGAGGTGAAAGGCGATCTGCGAGTGGTGGACCTGGGCCGGGGTGCGCCCCCCCGGCTGCCGGAGACGCCGTTCTGCATTCGTGTGCCGAAAGTCCTGGCGGCCCTGCAAGACGTCGCCCGCGCCTGGCGCGCGCAGATGCCGGCCCGGGTGATCGGGATTACCGGCAGCGTGGGCAAGTCGACCACCAAAGAAGTCACCGCCGATCTGCTCGAGCGACATTACAAGACTCTCCGCAGCCCAGGCAATCTCAACAACGAAATCGGTCTTCCTTTGAGTCTTCTCAGGCTCACGGATGAACATGAGCGAGCCGTCCTGGAAATGGGGTTCTACGTCCCCGGGGAGATTCGGCTGTTGTGCGGCATCGCCCGGCCGTCGGTGGGCGTGATCACCAACATCGGCCCGGTCCACCTCGAGCGCGCCGGCACGATGGAAGCCATCATCGCCGGAAAATCCGAGCTCGTCGAGGCCCTTCCGCCGGCCCCCGAAGGCGTCGCCATCCTGAACCGCGACGATCCGAATGTGTTCTCGATGGCCGGCCGCACGCAGGCGCGGGTCTTCACCTACGGTCTCAAGCCCGAGGCCGACCTGTGGGCGGACCAGATCGAGGGTCTGGGGCTCGACGGCGTTCGATTCGTGATTCACCACCGGAAGGAAGCCTTCCACGTCCGCGTCCCGATGCTCGGCCGACATTCCGTCCACACGGCGCTGCGCGCCGCGGCCGTCGGGTTGGTGGAACGACTCGGATGGGATGAGATCCTGGCGGGGCTTCAGACCTCGCAAACGCAGTTGCGGCTCGTGGCCGTCCGCGGCCCGCGCGGCGCCCTGCTGCTCGACGACACCTACAACGCCGCCCCTGAGTCGGTGTTGGCGGCGCTCAACTTGCTCGGCGAGCTCGAAGGCCGAAGGATTGCCGTGCTGGGCGACATGCTCGAGCTCGGCCCACAGGAGGAACGCGGCCATCGCATGGTCGGAGCGCGCGCGGCCGAGATCGCCGATGAGCTGGTGACCGTCGGGAGCCGAGCGCGCTGGATGGCCGAGGAAGCGGCTCGGGCGGGCATGGCCGCTTCGCACATCACCCTTCTCGAGTCTTCGAACGACGCCGTCAAGCTGCTGGGCGATCGTATCGGTTCGGGCGATGTGGTGCTCATCAAAGGCTCGCGCGGCATGCACATGGATGAGATCGTGGCCGCCCTGGAGGAGTCGCCCACATGACCGGCGAGTCGGCCATGGCGCTCTCGCTGGGAGGCATCACCTTCCTCCTGGCGGTCATCTGGGGCGGGCCGCTGATCCAGGTGCTGCGGCGCCTGGGGATCGGCAAGAAGATCCGCATCGAGGGCCCCGAGCGGCATATCACCAAACTGGGCACGCCGACGATGGGCGGCTGGCTCATCGTGATTTCGGTCCTGGCCGTGACCATCGTCCTGAATCTCGTGTCTCTGCTGACGGACCTGGACGTGCTCGGCCGGTCGGTGCTTCTGCCGACGCTGGTCATGCTCTCGTACGCCATCCTGGGCGCCGTGGACGACTGGCTCGGGGTCAAAGGCATGCGGCGAGGCGAGGGCCTGCGGGCGCGAACGCAGCTTTTCTGGCAAGTCGTGCTCGCCGTCGGCGCGGCCATCGGCCTCAAGTATGGGTTGCAGGCGCCCGAGCTGTACCTGCCCAACTACCCCGAGGGCATCAGTCTCGGACTCTGGTACATCCCGATCGCGGCCTTTGTCATTGTGGGCGCGACCAACGCCGTCAATTTCACCGATGGTCTGGATGGGCTGGCCGGGCTGATCGCCGCCACGGCCTTCGCCGCTTTCGGGGCGATCGCCGTTCTCCAGAATCAGATCTTCCTGGTGCGCTTCTGTTTCACCGTCGTCGGCGCCACCTTTGCCTTCCTCTGGTACAACGCGCACCCGGCCGAAATGTTCATGGGCGGCACGGGGTCCCTTTCGCTGGGCGCAACGCTGGGCGTTGTCTCCCTGATGACCGGCCAATG
>DASSGB010000097.1:0-2283 GCA_035693825.1 Anaerolineales bacterium | reverse complement strand
CTGCCGCAGGTATTCGGCTTCATCATCGCTGAGTTCGAGCGCCGCCAGGTCCACCAGATGATGGAAGACCTCGCGCGTGATGGCGTCGGGCATGGGCGGCTCCGGGAGGGAAGTGCGGCCATTGTACCCGCGGCGCGAGGGTCGGTCAAAGCCGCATGCTATAATCCTCGGCGTCGCCCATCCCCGCGCGTGGAGGTTCCGATGGCGATCCCCGAAGCCATCCACCCCGGACCCAATCTGACTCTGACCTCCGAGCACGAAATGATCCGCCAGACGGCGCGCGATTTCGCGCAGCGCGAGATCGTTCCGGTAGCGGCGGATCATGACGAGACCGGAGAGTTTCCGATCGAGACTGTGCGCAAGATGGGCGGGCTCGGCTTGATGGGGATCGAAGTCCCTGAGGCCTACGGCGGCGCCGGGCTGGACACGCTGTCCTACGTGCTGGCCCTGGAAGAAATCTCGAAAGCCGACGCGGCTCACGGCACGGTGATGTCGGTCAACAATTCCCTGTTTTGTCATGGAATTCTTCGCTTCGGCACGGAGGAGCAGAAACAGCGATTCGTTCGGCCGGTAGCCTCCGGCGAAGCCATCGGCGCCTATTCGTTGACCGAGCCCATGTCCGGTTCGGATGCGGGCACGATGCGCTCGCGCGCGACGCGAGTCGAGGGCGGCTACCGCCTGACGGGGCGCAAGTCCTGGGTGACCAGCGGCCCAGTGGCTCGTTTCATTCTCGTCTTCACCATGACCGACCCGGAGCAGAGCCATCGGGGCATCACCGCCTTTCTCATCGAGACCGACCAACCGGGTTTCAGTCTGGGGAAGATCGAGCCGAAGCTCGGCATCCGCGCCTCGGCCACGAGCGAGATCGTTTTCGAGGACTGCCTCGTCTCCGAAGATCAGAGGCTCGGGGATGAAGGCGAGGGATTTAAGATCGCCATGACCGTGCTGGACGCGGGGCGCATCGGCATTGCGGCCCAGGCGCTGGGCATCGCCGAGGCGGCCTACGAGGCCAGCTTGCAGTACGCTCGCGAGCGGGAGGCCTTCGGCGAGAAGATCGGCCAGTTCCAGGGAATCTCCTTCAAGCTGGCCGACATGAAAACCCGCATCGAGGCCAGCCGGCTGCTGATCTATCAGGCGGCGCTGGCCAAGGAACGCAACAAGGCCACCGGCGAGAGGTACACGCTAGAGGCCTCGATGGCGAAACTCTTCGCTTCGGAGACGGCCATGTTCTGTGCCCACGCGGCGGTCCAGATTCATGGCGGCGTGGGGTACTCGAAGGAGTTCCCGGTCGAGCGATATTTCCGGGACGCCAAGATCACCGAGATCTACGAAGGGACGAGCGAGATCCAGCGCCTCGTCATCTCGCGGCAGGAGCTGGGGCTGCGGTAGGCCTCTCTCGAAGCTTCGATCATGTCATTGCCAGCTTCGACCAGCATTCCACAGTCGGGCACGGGCCCTGCCGACCATCCCCGGGCCACCTCAACACAACCCCAGCCGGAAGTCGCACCCCTCGAAACGAGCACCTGGGCACAACGGCTCAAGCCAGAGGCGGTACTGGTCGCGGGGGGCCTGCTCCTGACCCTCTTCGGCCAGGTTCTTGTCCAGGAGGTCCCGGCCCAGACAAGCCGCAACTCCTTTCTTCTTCTTGGTATTGGCTTGGGTTTGCTCTTCGCCGGAGCTCTTCACGCCGAGGCCCGGCTTCTGCCTGCCGTGCGCTGGAACGCGCTCACCCGCCTGCTGAACTGGCTTCGGATCACGTCGGCGCAGGCGATCTGCCTGTTGCTGGCACCAGCCTTCGCCTTCGTCGCGTCCGAGGCCGCCGGCGTTCTGGGCAAGATGGTCAATCCCGTTGTGGCGATGCTCGCCTGGGCCTTCAGCATCCTGCTGGTCGTGATCGGAGGCTGGTCTGGCCATTTGCCCAGTTGGAAGCCCACATGGAAGATCATGGGCCCGGCACTGGCGCTGTTCGCGGGGGCCGTCCTCATCCGAGGCATCCAGACGGCCACCATCCCGATCGTCCTCTCGGGCGACGAGGGCTCGGCAGGCTGGAACGCCTTCGAATGGGTTCAGGGGAAGGTCAACAATCCCTTCATCGTCGGATGGTATTCCTTTCCATCTTTCTACTTCATGCTGCTTTCGTTCTCGGTCCGCTTTCTGGGAACGACGGCAGAGGCCATTCGGCTCACTTCCGCTTTCGCGGGTGCCCTGACCGTCGTCGCCCTGTACTTCGTTGCCCGACCATGGCTGGGGCAACGGGCCGCCCTCATGGCGTCGGCATTCCTC
>DASSGB010000096.1:0-11537 GCA_035693825.1 Anaerolineales bacterium | reverse complement strand
CGATCGGCCGTGGGTGGAGGTCATCCGGGAGTTCTACGGGCCGTTCTCCAAGCAGGTGGAGGAGGCGACGGCGAGCATGCCGGAAGTCAAGGCCGAGCCGGAAGTCCTCGACCGACTGTGCCCTGAATCGGGACATCCCCTTGTGATCCGGCACGGACGCTTCGGCAAGTTCATTGGATGCTCGAACTTCCCTGCCTGCCGGTACACGGAACCCTGGCTGGAGAAGATCGGCGTGAAATGCCCGCAGGATGGCGGCGAGCTGGTCGAACGCCGGACGCGACGCGGGCGCGTGTTCTATGGATGTTCAAACTACCCGGCGTGCGACTTCACGAGCTGGAAGCGGCCCCTCGCTGCGCCGTGCCCCAATTGCGGAGGTCTCCTGGTGACCGACAACCGCGAGCATGCGGTTTGCCTCAAGTGCGGCCACAGAGTGGAGACAGCCAGTCTGCCGGCCGTAGAGCAAGAGACGGCATAGAAGATGCAACCTACGGTTGCCTCCAGGGCGGCTCGGACCTACAATCTCCGCCGGAGGGGAAGAGGGCACTCGTCGACATGGATGTGATTCGGCAACTGTCCCAACGCAAGGGAGCGGTGCCCGGGGCGGCATTGATCTTGGGGATCCTGCTCGGGCTGGCTTACGCCTGGGGAGTCCAGCCCATCCAGTGGGTGGACGCCACTCCGAATCTCCTGCGCACGGACCTGCGCGTCGATTACCTCAAGATGGCGGTGGACTCCTATTCTGTGAACCGTGACGTCGACCTCGCCATAAGCCGATTCGAGGCTTTAGGAGACGAAGGCGCGGAGACCTTGCGGGCCCTGGAAGCCGATCCGGGGGAAGTCAGCCAGGGGGCCATCGACAGCTACCGCTCCGTCGTGCAGATCTTCGAACCGGAAGTCGGCGCCACCGCTCTTCCAACGCAAACCGCACGGCCGCCGGCTCCGTTCTCCGCGTCGCGCTTGATTCTGCCGGTGTGCGGCATCACCCTGGTTGTGGCGCTCGCTTTCGGCATCGTCATGTTCTTGCGCTCGCGCGGGGTCCAGATGCCGCGCTTCCGGAGGCTCGAAGGCGAGGAACGGCCCGTACGGGAAGGTCGAGAGGCGCCCGAGGTTCTGGACGCCAGGGCTCCGCTGGCGACGTTCCGAACGACGTATTCGCTGGGCGACGACCTGTATGACGACTCGTTCAGCATTGAAAGCCCGGCCGGCGACTTCCTGGGCGAGTGCGGCGTTGGGATCGGCGACACGATCGGCGTCGGGGAGCCGAAGAAGATCTCGGCCTTCGAGGTCTGGCTCTTCGACAAGAACGACATCCAGACGGTGACCAAGGTCCTCATGAGCCGCTACACGTACCAGGACGAGGCCACACGCCAGCGCATCGCCGCCAAGGGCGATCCCGAGATCGCCGAAACGGGGGCGCTGGTGACATTGGAAACGGCCTCCCTGCGAGTGGAGGCCCGCATCGTGGACATGACGTACGGCGAAGGGGTTCTTCCGGCGGAGAGTCACTTCGCCCGTATGACGATCGAGTTGAGGGCGCTGGCCAAAGGCGTCGAAGACTGACCGCGCCGGCCGCAGACGTGAAACCGCCGCCCTCGTGGCGGCGGTTCGATTCCCGTAGCTAGGAGGAAGCCTTGATCTCGAGGATCTTCAGCTTGATCGTGCCGCCCGGGGTGACGGCTTCGGCCGTGTCGCCGACGCGCTTGCCCAGCAGGGCGCGCCCGAAGGGTGAATCGTGGGATATCTTGCCTTTGCGCGGATCCGCCTCCTTCATGCCGACGAGATGATAGGTCTCCGGCGGGCCCCCAGGCTCTGTCACGATCACCGTCGTTCCAAGGTCGACCACGGTCAGATCGGCCGGGGCCTCGACGACCACGGCCTCGCGCAGGATCGTCTCCAACTCCATGATCCGGCCTTCGAGAAAGGCCTGATCTTCCTTGGCGCTCTGGTAGTCGGCGTTTTCGGAGAGGTCGCCCTGCTGGACGGCGTGACGCAGGCGTTTCGCCAGCGCCTCGCGCTTCGGCCCGCGCAGGTCTTCGAGCTCGGCGCGCAGCTTCGCCGCGCCTTCAGGGGTCAGATACATCGATCCGTTCTGCATCAGGGCTGGGTCGCCGGATCGAAGAGTTTGCTGTGCTCTTGCAGGGCGAAGCGGTCGGTCATGCCGGCGATGTAATCGCACACGGTGCGGTACAGGTCTCCCTCGTCGGCGCGATTCTGGACGGGCTCCGGCAGGATGTCCGGGTTGCGAATGTAGGCGCTGAACAAGTCCTCGAGGAAGCTGTCGGCCTTGACCTGCATGCGGACGACGCGATGGTGCTGGTACATGTTGCGATACAGGAAGTCCTTCAGCTGGCGGTTCATGGCCGCCATGGAGGCCGAGAAGCCGGCCACGTGGTAGGTGAGTCGCTGCAGGCCGACCACTGAGTCGACGCCGCTCTTCTGGAGCCGTTCCGAGGTGGCCCGGAGGAGATCGGTCACCTCGAGGCCGATCAGGCGGCGGATCAGCCGATGGCGGGCGAGCTCGTCGATGTCGTCGGGGCGCCAACCGAGGCTCTGGCACAGCCTGTCCCACAACTCGAGGCCGTGCAGCTGCCGCGGCAGGATGAGACCGGAGCGCAGGCCGTCGTCGAGATCGTGGGCGGTGTAGGCCAGCTCGTCGGCGACGTTGGATAGCTGCGCTTCGAGCGAGCCGCGTAATTCGGGTTCGTAGCCCTCGGCGTCGGAGACGTCGTACTCCGTCTCGTGCTTGACGATCGCCTCGCGCACTTCCCAGGTCAGGTTGAGGCCGGGAAACTCCGGGTAGCGTCGCTCCAGAAGCGTCACGATGCGCAGCGACTGGCGGTTGTGATCGAAGCCGCCGTGGTCGGCCATGAGGCGCGCCAGCGCCGATTCGCCGGCGTGCCCGAAGGGCGGATGGCCGAGATCATGGGCCAGGCACACCGCCTCGACCAGATCCTCGTTGGCGCCCAGGGCGCGCGCAAGCGTGCGGCCAATCTGGGTGACTTCGAGGGTGTGCGTCAGACGGGTGCGGTAGTAGTCGCCTTCGTAGTTGACGAAGACTTGGGTCTTGTATTCGAGTCGGCGGAAGGCTGTGGTATGGACGATCCGGTCGCGGTCGCGTTGAAAGACGGTACGCTCGGCCGGCTCGTCCTCCGGGTACTGCCGGCCGCGCGAGTCACGGCTTCGGATTCCGTAGGGCGCCAGGCTTTGGTCTTCGAGGGCTTCCAATCGCTCGCGAGTCTGAATCATGGTTACCGGTCCGTCGGGGCCCGTCGCCGAAGGAAAAGGGTCATGGCGGGAAAGAGGCCATGCCGCGCGTCGTCTCGCAGTGCTATCGTGTGGGCGAGCGGCGCGCCGAGTGTAACCGAACGGCGGTCGACATGTCAATGCAATCGCGTTGACACGCGGCCGGTGGTGGCGGATAATCGTCCGCGGGAGGCGTCGATGGCGCACATCTTCCCGAGCGATGGATGGGTGGACTCCCTGGCAGACATCCTGAACCACGACGAACGTTACGCCCATGTGGCCCGTGGATGGGAAGGGGACTTGTTGTTCGAGATCCGGCCGGACGAAGGGACGAAGGACGGAGAGGATGGGGTGACGCGTGTCTACCTCGATCTGTGGCACGGCCAGTGCCGCAAGGCGGCCTTCTACCCTGCAAGCGCCAAGGACTTTCCGCGGCCGACGTTCATCATGGGTGCGCTCCGCGCCGATTTCGTCCGAATCCTGACCGGCGCCCTGGATCCGATGCAGGCCATGCTCACCCGCAGACTGCAGGTCATCGGAAACATGGGTTACGTGCTGCGTAACGTGCCTGTCGTGCTTGACTTCGTTCGCTGCTGCCGCAAGGTCGAAATCGACCTGCGGACGGATGCCTGAAGGAGAATCGCCATGCCACACTTCCTCCTGGTCCACGAGGTGCTGTCCATGCCCACGACGCAGACGGACTGGATCAAGGATTGGTCGGGACTGAGGAAGCGGGCACAGGGCGAGGCCAAATGGACGGCGAGCTGGTACTCCGCCGGGACCAACCATCTGTACTGTGAATGGGAAGCACCCGACGTGGGTGCGATCCAAGGCTGCTTCACCGCGGATGAGCTGCGCGCTGCGCCGATCATCTCGGCCGACGAGGTCGCCCGGATGGATCCGGCCTGGCTCGACTGATGCCGCGGCCGGGACTTTCCGGGCCATTCGAACATGCGCCGCCGCGGCGCGAGCCCACTATGGAAACCTACGACTTTGCCATTGTCGGTTCGGGGTTTGGAGGCAGTGTCGCGGCGCACCGGCTGACGCAGAAAGGCTACCGTGTCCTCGTGCTGGAGCGCGGCCGTCGCTTTGGCGACGACGACTTCGCCAAGACCAACTGGGATCTCCCGCGCTACCTGTGGTTCCCTCTCCTGGGATGCCACGGAATCATGGAGTTCAGCTTCCTGCGGCATGCCCTTTTCGTCCATGGGTCGGGGATTGGGGGCGGGAGCTTGGTCTACGCCGGCGTGCTCATGGAACCGGACGAACATATCTTCGAGGCGGAGGAGTGGACTCGGCTGGCGGATTGGCGGACGATGCTCGCGCCGCACTACGCCGAGGCACGCAGGATGTTGGGTATCGCTCCCAATCCGCGCCTCGGCCCGGCCGACGATGTGCTCATGAGGTTGGACGGATCCGCAGGCAAGGACAGGTTGCGCACGACGGAAGTCGGCATCTTCTTCGGCCCACAGGGCGAGACCGTGGCCGATCCGTATTTCGCGGGCGAGGGGCCTTCTCGGGCGGGATGCATCTTCTGCGGCGGCTGCATGGTGGGCTGCCGATACAACAGCAAGAACACGCTGGTGAAGAACTACCTGCATTTCGCCGAGGCGGGTGGGGCGCACATCTTGCCCGACGTGCTGGTCGATGGCCTTCTGCCGCTGCCCTCCGGCGAAGTGGATGGCGCACGCTACCTCGTCAGGTTCCGCCGACTGCGCAACGGAAGGGGCCGCGGCGAGGTCCGGGCGCGACAGGTGGTCGTTTCAGCCGGCACGCTGGGCACGCTCGAGCTGCTGCTGCGCTGCCGGGACGGCCTGCGATCGCTGCCGAAGCTGTCCGCGCGGCTGGGCGAAAAGGTCCGGACGAACAGCGAGGCGTTCGTAGGCTCCATGGCCCGCGACGGCCGCGTGGACTATTCCGAAGGGGTATCCATTACTTCCATCCTCCGGGTCGATCCTGTTACGCAGGTGGAGCCGGTGCGATATCCGAAAGGATCATCGCTGTTGCGTATCTTGACTTTGCCGCTGATCGACGCCGCGGGCCAGGGCCTTCTCGTTCGCCTGGCGAAGACGGGGCTGGCCATCCTGCGCCACCCGATCGATTCCTTGCGAGAGAAGGTCTTCCCGGCCTGGGCGCGGCGCATCACGATCCTGCTGGTGATGGAGGCCCGAGAGAACTTCCTATCGATGCGGTGGGAGCGGAGTCCGCTGAAACTCTTCCGCCAGGGCGCCGTCACTCGACGGGATACTGCGTTACCACCGCCCACCGAATTGCCTGCCGCGCATCGATTGGCGAGAGCCTTCGCGGCGCAAACGAATGGAATCCCCGCCGCGGCGTGGACGGAGACGTTGTTTGACATGTCGGTGACTGCCCACCTGCTCGGTGGATGCCCGATGGGGCGGACACCGGAGGAGGGCGTCGTCGATCTCAAGGGCGAAGCTTTCGGGTACCCTGGTCTCTACGTTGTCGATGGCTCGGTGATGCCCGGCAATCTGGGAATCAACCCCAGCCTGACGATCGCTGCCATGGCCGAGCACCTCATGAGCCAGATTCCGGAGCAGGCGCGGCCATAAGCGGAATGCGCATCCTCACCGTCGACCTTGGGGACGGGCACACGGGCGTCCTGGAGGTCAGCCCGGAAGACGCTCGCGACTACATCGGCGGCGCGAGCCTGGCGGCCAGACTGCTCTATCCCTTCCTTCTGCCAACACTGGATCCCCTCGAAGCATCCGCGCCGCTTGTCTTTCTGACCGGCCCGCTGACGGGTTCCGCCGGGCCGGCGGTTGGCCGTTTTGTCGTGTGCGCGCGCTCACCGGCGACGGGCCTGTGGGGAGAATCAAACGCCGGGGGTTTCCTCGGCCCCGAGCTGCGCGCCGCGGGCTGGGACGGGATCTGGATCACCGGGCGAGCGAACGCTCCGGCGTATCTTTGGATTTCGGCGAACCGCGTTGAGATTCGCCCCGCGGGTCACTTATGGGGAAAGGCCGATACCTACGAAACGCAATCCATGATCCGAGAAGAGGCCGGCGATCGCCTGGTGAGGGTGGGGGCCATTGGGTTGGCGGGCGAGCAACGGCTTCCGTTCGCGGCGATCTTGTGCGATCACGGACGCCTCGCGGGGCGCACGGGGATGGGCGCCGTCATGGGCTCGAAGAATCTCAAGGCTGTCGCTGTCCGCGGGCGAGGCGCGGTTCCACTCGCAGATCCCCGACTCTTTGGACGACTGCGCAGCAAGGCCAACGTCGCCCTGGCTTCGGACACGGTCTCGCTGGCTTTGCGGACGGCGGGATCTGCCAGCGGAGCCGATATATTCGACTACTGGGGCATGATGCCCAAACGCTACTTCACTCGTGGCCTCTCGCCGACGTCACCCGTCACAAGCGGCGCGAACATGGCCGACACGATCCTTTCGGGGGTTTCCACCTGCCACGCCTGCGTCATCGCCTGCGGGCGGAAAGTGCGCCTGGAGGACGGCGTCGAACGAAAGGGGCCCGAGTATGAAACGATGGCCGGGTTCGGGCCCAATCTCGAGATCGGCGACCTTGCGGCGATCGTTCGACTGGGTGAATGGTGCGATCGGTATGGGATGGACTCCATCTCCGTCTCGAATACCTTGGGACTGGCCTACTACCTTTTCCAGGAAGGTCGGTTGACGGACAGGGACACGGACGGTCTGAAACTCGCATGGGGCGATGCAGGTGTAGCCGAAACGCTGGTCCATCAGACGGCTCGCAGGCAGGGTCTGGGGGCTTTCCTCGCCGAGGGGGCACGTGCCCTCGCGGAGCGCTTTGGAGCTCCGGACGCGGCGGCGCAAGTCAACGGTCTGGAAATGCCCTACTACGACCCACGCGGAGCCTCGGGCATGGCCCTTGTTTTCTCCACCTCGCCGAGAGGCGCGTGCCACAATCAAAGCGACTATCACATGGTCGAGATCGGGCAGGTACACGAGGAGTTGGGCATCAAGCTCCTTTCGCGCCAGGCCGGCGGGGAAAAGGCGCGCAACGTGGCGCTGCATCAAGACTGGCGAACCATAGGCAACGCTCTCGTTCTGTGTCATTTCGCCAATCCCGATCCGTCGGACATTGCTGCACTCCTGAGTCACGCGACGGGGTTCGATTACTCGCTGGGCGATCTGATGAAGCTTGGCCGGCGGGCGTGGACTCTCAAACGCGTCATCAACTCCCGGCTGGGCCTGACGCCCAAGGACGAGCGCATCCCGGGTCACTTCCTTCGACCGTTGGAAGACGGGCCGACGGCCGGATTTGTCCCGGACTATGAAGAGCTGACCCGGGCATACTACGAAGAGCGGGGCTGGGACGCGCGGACGGGGAGGCCATGGCCTGCGACGCTGCGTGATCTGGGTCTGGCGGATCTGGTGGCGGAGGTCTGGCCCGGCGGCTCTGAGGCCTTGGCGGCGAAGTAGCTGCTCGGGAGGCAGTCCGTGCCCAAGATTCTTACCGTCGAACAGATGAAGCGCATCGAGACGGCCTCCGACGCCGCCGGATGGACGTATGCGCAGATGATGGAGAGGGCCGGCCAGGCGGTCGCAGACGCCGTTGTGGCTCGAATCGCCTCTCCCGCCGCGCGCCGCGTAGTCATCCTGACCGGGTCGGGCAACAACGGCGGCGACGGCCTGGTGGCTGGGCGATGGCTTGCCGACGCCGGCATGCAGGTCGCGGTATATCTGGTGCGCGACCGCCCCGCGCAGGATCCGCATGTGGAAGCCCTTCGGGAGCGAGGCGCCCTGATCGCCCGGGCCGAAGACGATCAGAGGCAACGAGTGCTGGCGAATCTCGTGCAGGCGTGCGACGTTCTCATCGATGCCGTCCTTGGCACCGGAGCCAGGCTGCCTCTCAAGGGCGAGGTGGCTCAAGCACTGCTCGCGGCACGATCCGCTGTCGGGGAAAGGCCGACCCCTCCACTGCGCGTGGCGGTGGACTGTCCGTCCGGCCTTGATTGCGACACCGGCGAGGTCGCGCCGGAAACGATGGCCGCGGACGTGACGGTGACTCTGGCTGCAGCCAAGCCCGGATTGCTGCGGCTGCCCGGGGTCCGTCTGGCGGGAGAGATCCTTGTTGCAGATATCGGGATCGACCCTCAGCAACCAGAATTGTCACAGGTGAACATGGAATGGATATCGGTCGACGACGTACGTCGTTTGTTGCCTGATCGCCCACGCGATGCTCACAAGGGCACCTTTGGAACGCTGGTGATCGCGGCTGGGTCGGTCAACTACCCCGGATCTGCGGGCTTGGCCGGCACGGCGGCCTACCGGGTGGGTACGGGTCTCGTGACTCTGGCTGTACCTGCCGGCGTGCAGAGGCTCCTGGCTTCTTCGCTGCTCGAAGCAACATGGATCGTCCTTCCGGAAGAGATGGGCGTCATCGCGCGAGGCGCCGCGGACGTGCTGCTAAGAGAGCTGGGCCGGGCGACTGCGCTTCTGCTGGGCCCGGGGTTGGGCCGGGACGAAACGACCCGCGGCTTCGTCGAGAGGCTCCTTGCACATCCGAAGGAGGGAAGCCCGCGAGCTGCGATCGGCTTCGTGCACGAGCCGGAGGCCGCGGGCCAGGCAATTGCCCTGGCGCCTTTGGTGGTCGACGCGGATGGGTTGCGCCTCCTGGCGAGTCTGCCCGATTGGCCGAAGAAGCTGCCGTCGAGAACGATCTTGACCCCGCATCCCGGGGAGATGGCGGCGTTGACCGGGCAATCGCTCGAATCGCTTCAGCTCGACCGATTGGCTTCGGCGCGAGGCTGGGCGGCGGAGTGGGGCCACATCGTGGTGCTCAAGGGGGCCCACACCGTGGTGGCCGAACCTGACGGCAGGACGGCCGTCCTGCCGTTCGCGACCGCCGCGCTCGCTCGAGCCGGTACGGGTGATGTGTTGGCCGGGGCGATCGCCGGATTGCGAGCCCAGGGGCTGGAAGCCTACGAGAGCGCCTTGCTGGGCTCGTATTTGCACGGGCGTGCCGGTGAGATCGCCGCGATGCGGGCAGGAGCCCCGGATGGCGTCCTGGCGGGCGACGTCGCGGCGTTGCTGCCGGAATCCATCCGCGAACTCAGAGGCGACGCCCGCGCCTGAGAGCGAGGGGAGGCGCGACGCGGGGCAGGCTCCGGCCTGCCCCGCTTGTATTTGGCATCTGCACGAGAGATTGGCGGTGAGTTAGGCGCCGGTGTCGCCGCTGATCTCGGCGCGCTTGGATTGGGCCGCCTTCTTGCCGGCGTCGATCGCGTGCTCGATGCGCGTCCGCTGTTCCTCGAGAATGACCTGCCCCCGTCGCTGGAGGTCTTCGGCCTTGGCCTTGGCGTCGCGCGCCAGCTCCTCCGCCTTCTCGCGAGCGTCACTGGCAGTCGCCTCGACCTTCTCTTTGATCTCGATGCCCTTATCGCGGATCATGGCCCGCGTCTCTTCCCCCGATTGGGGCGCGAAGAGAAGGGCGACGGCCGCGCCGATCAGCCCGCCGATTAAGAAACCGCTGAAAAACGCCCCAAAGTCGCCGTCTCGATCCGACATGGTTGCCTCCTTCGGTTGGCCCTTGGGCTACCGGCTCCGTCCGCCGCGGATGAGGTCGAGCACTCTCCGCACAGCCGCCGCCGCGCCGTTGGCCCGAATGACGGGTGAGACCAGGTTGTCGCTCAAGAACCGGGTCGTCCCGCGCAAGGTGTCAAGGGTTTCATTCGTCGATTGCAGCATCGGTCGTACTTCGTCCTGGAGGAGCGCCGTCAGCCGGGCCAGCTGGATCATGAGCAGGATCAGGGCCAGCCCGAGAAGGAGCGATTCGGCGCCCAGGAAGATGATGACCACATCTCGCCAGGTTTCCGCCTGGGCCGGGTTCTGGACCAGAGTCACCACGACCGCCGCGCCCAGGCCGATGGCGAGGAGAACGACGACGGCCACGCCGACGAAGATCGCCGTCCGCCCGCGATCCACGTTTGCGGAAGGTCGGTTGCCGTTTACGCTGTCGCCGTCCATGGATGCCCGATTATAGCACGCTGCTCTCAGGCTTCGTTTTCGTCTCGGGGCCGCGGAGGCTTCTTGTCTGACGGCCCGGCGAGGATGCTGGCAGCCACGAGGCCGATCAACGTGGCGAGAATAGCGGGAAACAGGTTCAGGTTTCCGATGCGCCCCAGTTCCCAGTGCAGCAGGTGGGAAACCCAGTTGCCGGCGAAGAACGCCACCCATGCCGTGGAGACGTACAGCAGCATCCTGGCCAGTGTGCCTCCTCGGAGCAGATGGAAGGCTGCGCCGATCAGGGTTGAGATCAGGAGCGCCAGGTAGATCGTGGGTCCGCTCATTCGACGATCATTCCCCCGCCGAGGCATCGATCTCCGTCGTAGAACACCGCGTACTGTCCGGGCGTCACGTCCGGCGCGGGCTCGTGCAGACGGACCTCGACCGCGCGGTCATCGCCGGGAATCACCTCGGCCGGGCGCGCCGGGGCGCGGTAGCGGATCTGCACCGCCACGCTCAACGGCAAGACGGGCGGCTCATGCGAAATCCAGTTGACACCTTCGGTCCGAAACGTCGTTCGGCCGAGGGCCGACCGGGGGCCGACGACCAGGGCGTTGCGGTCGGGATCCTTCGCCACGACGTACAGGGCCTTCGGCCCGGCGATCTGGATCCCCTTGCGCTGGCCGATGGTGTAGTCTGCCAGGCCGCGGTGTTCTCCAAGGATATTGCCATTGACGTCGAGGATGGGGCCCGGCACGAGCCGAGCACCATCCATCTCGCGAAGGACGTCGCGATAGTCCCGGCCGCCCAGGAAGCAAAGGTCCTGGCTTTCGGGGCGATCGGCCACGGCCAGGCCAAGGCGCCGCGCGTATTCGCGGACCTCGGGCTTGGTCATTTCGCCGAGGGGGAACGCCGCCTGCGCCAGTTCGTTGCGCGTCAGCATGGACAAGACGTACGACTGGTCTTTGGCGACGTCGAGCCCTCGACTCAAGATGGGGCCGGTGGGGCCTAGCTCCAGTCGAGCGTAGTGACCCGTCGCCATTTTGGTCGCGCCCATCGAACGCGCCGCCTGGAGCATGTTGGTGAATCGAACCTGCCGGTTGCAGGTGATGCAAGGGTTGGGGGTTCTCCCCTGCGCATAGCCATCAAGGAACACCGATACCACATGATCCCGAAACGGCTTCTGCATGTCGAGCACGTAGAACGGAATTCCGAGCTGCCGCGCCACGCGACGCGCCCGCTCGACGTCGGCCGGTGAACAGCAGCGATTGGTCGAACCCGGCGCCGACCAAAGGCGCAGCATGATGCCGAAGACGGAGCGGCCGGAGTCGACGAGGCGCGCCGC
>DASSGB010000095.1:0-6664 GCA_035693825.1 Anaerolineales bacterium | reverse complement strand
GCAGAGCTGGCTACGGGTGAGTGGCTGCGCTCCCTCAAGGCGGAGGCAGCCCCGACACCGCAACCTCCGTCTGCGCCCCCTGAGTCGGCGCCAGCAATGGCCTCCGAGAGCGCGTTGGACGACGAGCAGGTCTTCCAATGGCTCGAGGACCTCGCCGCTCGGCAAGGCATTGAGCCGGTTGAAGAAATCCCGCCGGCCGCTCCGCCAGTGAGCCTGGCTCCACCTGTACCCTCAACGCCGGGCGTGCCAGCCCAGCCTCAGCCCGCGTTCAGTACTCCGCCCGCGGAGGGGCTTGAATGGCTGGAGCAGCTTGCGGCCGATCGCGGCGTACCGACGGGAGAGGAAGTGCCCGCGGCACCGGCGCCCGCGCCCTCGCCAGCCCCGGAGGTGCCCGACTGGCTGAAGGAGTTGGTGGCCGAGGCGCCCGCGCCTACGTCGCCGACTGTGCCCGTGGCAACCAAGCCTCCTGCCCCGGCTCCCATTCCCGCTCCGACACCGCCGGCTCCGCCAGCGGCCGACGAGACACTGCCCGCGCTTCCCGACTGGATGATCGCATCGCCGGTTGAGGAAACGGAGCCGGCCATCCCCTTGCCACCAAGGGAGGCAAAGCCGCCCGAACCGATACCCGCGCCTCCGATCGAAGAGCTCTCCGAAACATGGGTGCCGCCCTGGGAATCGATCGAGTTGGAGACGCGTGACGAGGTGGCTCCTCCGCCTGAGCCCGCGCCGATGCCCGAGCCGCCGGCTCCGGTGTGGACACCGGTTCAACCCCCGGAGGAGACTGTCTTCGCCCCTCCGCGCCGGCCATCACCCATCGATGAGACTATCGTCAGCCGACGAGAACCGGTCGAAGAAAGGCCTCCGCGGACCTGGGAGCCAACTCCGCCCCTTGAGCCCCCGAGCATGGTTGCGCCTCCCGTCGAACCGCCCTTGGCGCCATCGTTCCCGGATGAGATCGAGGACGAGATCCCCGACTGGCTTCAGACACCGGCGCCTTACGCGCCGCCGCGTGGGGAAGTCGCCGAACCCGCCGTCGAACCCGAGGATGAGCTGCCCGACTGGCTCAGGGCGCCGATCACGCAGGTGGCCCCTCGGGAGGAGATCACCGCGGCACCTCCCGCGCCTCAACCGGTCTTCGAGCTCAAGCCAGAGGTGCCGGCAACACCCGCCTACGTTGCGCCTGCGCCTCAGCCGCCACCACCCGTTCCGCCACCCGCCATGCCTGAGGTGCCCGTGCGGATGGAGGCCCCACCCGAAACCACCCCACCGCCCGCCGCCATTCCGGTTGTGGAGCCGCGCCGCGAGGAGCCCAGGGTGGAGGTGCCTCCGGCGTACGTGCCGCCTCCGGCACCCATCGTTCAGCCGCAGCCGCCTGAGCCTATGAGGGTCGAGCCTCCGCCTCCCGCGCCTGTTCCTGAGCCTGTTATGGACGCACGCCGCCCCGAACCTGTTCCGCCGGCGATGCCTTCGGCCGCGCCCGAGGCGAGACCTCCTGCCCGCGCTCCACGCGCCGGCCGGGCGGCGCCCAACCCGTCCCAACACTTGGATGCGGCGCGTAAGGCTTTGGCCACGGGCGACTACCCCCGCGCCGCCTCCAACTACGCCGGCGCCATCAAGCGCAACTTCGATCTCAAGGCCGTCATTGATGAACTGCGGGTCGCATTGGACCGGAATCCGCACGCGGCTGTCTTGTGGCAGACGCTCGGGGACGCCTACATGAAGGCGGATCGCGTCCCCGACGCGATCGAGGCCTATCGGCGAGGCATGGAGGCAGCCTGAGGTTGGGGCTGCCTCAACGAATGCTCTTCATGAACTCGGGCAACCCCCGAGTTCCTTTTTTGCGGAGGCCAACTTGGAACGGACGCTCGTGCTGGTGAAGCCGGATGGCGTGCAGAGGGGACTGATGGGCGAGATCGTGGCGCGCCTGGAGAGGCGGGGATTGCGTCTCGTCGCGGCGCGATTTCAACACGTCGATCGAGCGCTTGCGGAGCGGCACTACGCCGTCCACAAGGGCAAACCCTTCTACGAAGGCCTCCTGAACTACATCACTTCCGCTCCGGTGCTGGCGATGGTGTGGGAGGGGCCGGGCGCCATCGCCGCCGTTCGCCAGACGATGGGCGCGACTCGTCCGGGCGAGGCCGCTCCGGGATCCGTTCGTCACGATTTCGGGCTGGAGGTCGGCCGCAACCTGACCCACGCTTCGGACGGGCCCGACACGGCGCGCGAGGAAGTTGCCCTGTGGTTCCGCCCGGAGGAGCTCGTCGATTGGGCCCGCGATATGGATCGGTGGATCTTCGAGGCCTGACCGAAATGCCGGCTTCGCCGCGGGTTCCTGCGTCTCACTGGAGATGGACTACGACTTGGCCGGCCTTCCACAGCTCTTCAAGGCGGTAGTACTTTCTCATCGCCGACGAGAACAGGTGCACGACGACGTCCCCGCAGTCGATGAGGATCCAACCGCTGGCCGAGCCGCCTTCGACGGCTGGCGGCGAAGAGGGCTTGCTCTGTTTGACCGTCCGCACTGCTTCATCGGCCAACGCCTCGAGGGTTCGCTCGCTAGCGCCGTTGGCCAGGATGAAGTAGTCGGCGAACGAGCAGACCTCCCGCAAGTCCATGAGCAGGATATCGTCGGCCTTCTTCGACTCGAGCGCATCGACCAGACGTTTCGCCAGGCCGAGGGGATCGCCAACGAGAGAACTCTTCTGGCTCAAGACTGTGCCTCACGCAACGCCAGGCTCACCGCCTCTTCCGGTGTTCTGGCGGTCACGATATCCGCCGGTCGGCCGTCCGCGGCCGTCGCCGACCAGGTGTGGAGTCCGATGACAAGACGGCCGAGGCGCAATGCCAGGGCGATTTCGGAAAGCGTTCCGTAGCCGGTTCCGATGGCGATCAGTGACCTGCCGGCCCGCGCCACAAGTGCATTGCGCGCTTCTCCAAGTCCGGTGGGTATGGCGATCGTCAGGAAGGAGTTGCCTTCCTCACGTCGCGAACCAGGCAGCAACCCGATGGTCATGCCTCCGGCTTCGAACGCACCACGGCAGACCGCCTCCATGACGCCCTTGCCGCCGCCGCAGACCACGACCGCGCCGGCGGCGGCCAGCCCTCGGCCGACCGCCTCCGCCAGGCGGGCTTCCTCCAACGTGCAAGTCGACCCGCCGGCGACGGAAACAACCGCCGCCTGACTCAAGGCTCCACGCCTCCGCCAAGTCGTGCTTGTTTCAGGACGGTGTAGACCGGACCCTCCGGGCGCAGGTCACTCCGAATCAGGTCGACCGTTGTTGCCCGACTCTCGGCGATCACCTCGGATTTCAAGGCCGCCATTCTGGCCTCCCAGCGAGGTTGGCCTTCGGAAGACAGTCGGTTTTTGAACCTGCCCAGGGTGAGATGCGGCCGGAACGCGCGACGCTCGGGCTCGATCCCTAGCTTCTCAAGCGACTCATCCAGCATTCGGGCCCATTCCACCAGGCGGCCCGATTTCTCCTCGACCCCGGCCCATACCACCCGAGGATTCCTGGCGTCGGGAAAGCAGCCGACCCCGGTGATAGTGAGATGGTAGACCGTGGCTCGGACTGCCAGCGTTTCCAGCAGAGCACTGATCTTGTCCAGATCATCCGCCGTCCGGCTCCCGAGGAATTTCAACGTCAGGTGGATGGCATCCGGACGAACCCACCGGATGGATTCCCGACCCCATTCGCTGCGGAAGCGTTCCTGGACTTCGTCCAAACGGGCGCGTGCGGCCGGCTCGAGGTCGATGGCGATGAAGCTTCGAATCACAAAAGCCGACTGGGGGCGAGGAAGGAGGTCAGCTCGGCTTCGAAAGCCCGAGGGTCTTCATCCGAAGGGCTGTGGCCGCCGCGAAAGCGGACGAGACGCGCGCCTCGTATCTGTTCCACCGCGACCATTCCTTCACGCGGCGGCACGGTGCGGTCGAGGTCGCCGACCATCACCAGCGTCGGCGCGCGGATATCACCGAGTCGGGAGCGCACATCCCAGGCCAGAACGGCCCGAATGCTTCCCAACGCCGAGTCGGCCGTCGTTTGCGCCAGGTCTTCCTGGTTGCGCACGACGTGATTCGGAAGGCGAGTTCGGACGGCGGAGGGCGACTTTGCCAGGAGGCGGGAAGCCATCGGCCAAAGCCGCCTGGACATCCTCACCACGGGGCGCATCCACTCCTCGCGAATGGGATGCGAAAGTGGAGTGACCACGCCGGTCACGACTGGATTGACGAGCACCAATCGGTCGACGTCGAAATCGGGGCTGGCCGCCAACTCGAGGGCAATGGTTCCACCCATCGAATGGCCGATGAGCGATGGAGTCCGAAGTCCGAGGCTGACGCAGGCCTGGCGCACGGCCTCGGTGATGTTGTAGCTCGTGTACCACCTCCACGCCGGCTTGGTGGAGCCGCCGTGGCCCGGAAGGTCGATGGCGACGGTGTCAAAGTCATCGGCCAGCGCGGACTGGGCCGACTCCCACATGCGCGAAGAGCTGGCCCAACCATGAAGGAAGACGACGGCAGGCGCGCCCGGAACGCCTCGGCGCACATACGCGAGCTGCAGCCCGCCGACATGCAGCACGTCCGATTTCGCAAGCATCGGCGGCATTATACCTGACCGGGTAGGACGGCCCGCCTACGAACGGCGTGATACCTTTCCATGAGATTCTCTGGGCGATTCGACTACGATGAAGTGGCCCCGAGAGAGACATGGGAGGTAGATCATGCTGATCGGAGAACGCATGAGCCGCCCGGTGATCACGGTCCGGCCCGACACGCCCATCCAGGACGCGCTCCAACTGATGCGCACCGAGCACATCCGGCGCACGCCCGTCGTGGATGACAAAGGCCGGCTGGTGGGTATTGTCGCCGAACGCGACCTGCTGCACGCCTCCCCCTCGGAGGCGACTTCGCTGAGCATATGGGAGGTGCATTACCTGCTCAGCAAGATCACCGTCGAACGCATCATGACCAGGGAGGTGATCACCGTTACCGAGGACACCCCGATCGAGGAGGCGGCCCGCATCATGGCCGACAACAAGATCGGCGGCGTTCCGGTGGTGCGCGGCACCGAGGTGGTGGGCATCGTCACCGAGACGGACCTGTTCAAGATCTTCCTCGAGCTTCTGGGAGGTCGCGAAGCGGGGCTGCGCCTCTCAGCGCTCGTTGTGGATCAGCCCGGCGAGATGGCCAAACTCAGTTCTGCCATCTACAGGGCCGGCGGCAACATCCTTTCGCTGGTTATCTTCCTCGGGGAGAGTACTGAGAATCGAATGGTGACCGCCAAGGTCGCCGGTGTCGATCAGGCCATGCTCAGGAAGGTGGTCGAACCCCTGGTCGAACGGATCGTCGATTTGCGGATGACTCGCGCTACCTGACCCAAAAACCGGGCTTCCCTCGGCGAATGCCGTTTGGCTCCGCCCATACCTGGGTCCCCTTGCCGGGCGCTTGACGCGCCCGGTAGAATTCTCTTGATGGCATCCTCACTCAGCCGGCGGGACGCACTCAAGCTTGGCTCGCTCGCGACCGCCGCCCTCGCCTTCCGACCGATCCCACCCGTCGGCGACCCTCAAGGCTTCGCCATCGCACGCGTCGCCGCGACCTGGATTGGCCTTTACCACGAGCCCTCCTTCCGCGCGCCGCGGCGCACCCGCCTCCTGCGGGATGAGATCGTCACTCTGTTGGGCCGAGAGACCGCCGACGCAGGGCCGATCCACAATCCATTGTGGTATCAACTTGCGGACGGCTATGCGCATTCGGGGAACCTCCAGATTGTGAAGTGGAACCTCCAGACTCCCCTGCACACCCTGCCCGCCGAGGGTGCCTTGTTCGAAGTCGCCGTCCCATACACCCGAAGCCACCGCCAGGCCGATCCGGCCTCCGACCCGATCTACCGTCTCTACTATCTTTCGACCCACTGGGTCGACGCCATCGCCACCGGCGCCGATGGCCGCGTGTGGTATCGAATCCTGGACGATATCCTCTACATCCACTATTTCGTCCGCGCCGAGCACCTGCGACGCGTCGAGCCCGGCGAGCTTACCCCCATCTCACCCGAAGTGCCGCCGCGAGAGAAACGCATCGAAGTCTCCCTGTCGGCCCAGGAAGTACGGGCCTTCGAGGGCGATCAGCTCGTGCTGCGCACGCGCATCTCCAGCGGCATCCCCGATTCGCGACCGAAGGACAACGGCATCCCGACCATCACGCCCTCCGGCGCGTTTGCCGTAAGCAAGAAGACCCCCATGCGCCATATGGGCGACGGACACGTCACCGCCGACCTCGAAGCCTATGAGCTCCCCGGCGTGCCCTGGGTGTCCTTCTTCCACGAAACCGGCGTCGGCTTCCACGGAACGTATTGGCACACGGATTTTGGGATCCCCAGAAGCCACGGATGCATCAATATGCGCCCCGAGGAAGCCAAGTGGCTTTACCGCTGGACCACCCCGGCCGCCGGCGTATCGGATCGACTGACCAACGGACGCGGGACTGCTGTCTGGGTACGCTGAGTGGCTTCCGGGACAGACGGCGCGTTCGTCGTCCCTGAGTCGCGCTGTCGTTCGGACCTAGCTGTTTCCCGGCCGGTCTTTTCGCACGCGGCTCAACAGATCGTTTAGCTTCCCCGTCTCGGTATAGCCGGAAGCCCCGCGTCGAACTGCGGCCTGGCCCTCCGCA
>DASSGB010000094.1:0-13971 GCA_035693825.1 Anaerolineales bacterium | reverse complement strand
GACCTGCGCTGGCCACCACCAGCGCCAGGTTGGCGAGGAACCACAGGCGAGAGGTCCAATCGGGGGGAAGCAGGGCGAATGGGATGAATCCCACGGCGAAGAAGGGCGCGTACACGTAGTAGGGGATGGTGGCCAGCTCGGATCCCGCGGCGAAGGGTGGAATGTTCTCCGGCTGGTACGGGTTTTCGCCGGCCATAAGGGCCCGGGAGGCAGCGCGGAACACCGAGACGTCCCATCCCCAGGCCGGGACAGCCTCCAGAGGAACCAGCGACAGCGTCGCCAGGAGAATCAGCACCGCCGCGATCAGAATCACGATGCGCAGTGTGCGGGAAAGCGGCATAAGGAACCCCGACCCGGAAAGGGGTCGGGGCATTCTATACCCGCCATGTTCTAAGGGACAGCGCGTGGGCCCAGAGCCCGGCGCGGCGCACCCCGCCGTCAGGGAGTGGTCGCGGAGGTGATCACCTCTGGGGCGGACCGCTTGCTCTGAAGAATGGCCCAGACCAGGATCCCCGCGATGGCGACCACGGCAATCCAGCCCGTCAGGCCCAGAACTCGGTACGCCACGATCACGGGCGAAATGATGACGGAAACCAGATTGACGACTTTGATCATCGGGTTCAGCGCCGGCCCGGCCGTGTCCTTCATAGGATCCCCGACCGTGTCCCCGACGATCGCCGCCTTGTGCCGCTCCGAGCCCTTGCCCGTGTCCCGCGCGGCATCGCGAGGCTCATCCTCGATGAGCTTCTTGGCGTTGTCCCAGGCGCCTCCGGCGTTGTTCAGGTAGACCGCCAGCAGCTGCCCGGAAAGGATGATGCCCGCCAGGAACCCGCCCAACGCCTCGACCTTCAAGAGCAGCCCGACGAGGATCGGCGTCAGCACGCCCAACAGGGCCAACGGAACGAGCTCCTTCTGGGCCGCGCCGGTGGAGATGTCCACCGCATGTTGATAGTTGGGTGGAACTCGCCCCTCGAGGACGCCGAGCCGGAACTGACGCCGGACTTCGATGACGATCAGGCCGGCCGCGCGCGCCACGGCCTGAATGGCGAAGGAAGAGAACAGCCAGGGAAGGGCGCCGCCGATGAGCATGCCCACGAACACCTGCGGCAGGTCGATGCGGATCCCGATGGACTGTATCTGTTCGGCCACCGGGATGCCGGCGCTGGCCTGCGCCCGGCTCACGTCGACCAGGAACCCTCCAAAAAGCGAGACGGCGGCGATGACGGCCGAGCCGATGGCCACGCCCTTGGTGATGGCCTTGGTCGTGTTGCCCACCGCGTCCAGATCGGCCATGATCTGGCGGGCGGCGTTCGTCTCGGGGTCGTCCATGCCGTGCCAGGACATCTCGCCGATGCCGTTGGCGTTGTCGGAGATGGGGCCGTAGGAGTCCATGGCGACGTTGTTGCCCGTCAGCGTCAGCATGCCGATACCGGTCATGGCCACGCCGTACAGGATGTAGGCGACGTTGTGGGCCGGGTCGACCCCGCCGAAGATGAGGATGGAGGCGAAGATCGTGGCGGCGATGGTGATCACGCCCCACACCGAGGACTCGAACCCAACCGACGTGCCCGCCAGGATCAGGGTCGCCGGACCCGTGTCCGCCGCCTTCTTGATTCCCTTCACCGGCGCACCGTGGGTTCCGGTGAAGTACTCCGTGATGCGGTCGATCAGGATCGCCAGCAGCACGCCCACGCTGGTCGCCAGGAACGGACGCCACCAACCGCCCGGCACGTCGCGCATGTAATAGAAGCCCACCGCGCCGAAGAGAACGACCGAAATCGCCGCCGATGACAGAAAGCCGGTGAAGATCGCCCGCATCGCGTCGCCGGATTTGCCCGGGCCGCCGCGCACCAGATAGGTCCCGATGATCGAAGACAGGACCCCGATTCCCCGGACCAGCAGCGGGTAGATGATCCACTCCAGGTGACCGGTGATCGCCGTCAGGGCCAGCCCGAGGATCAAGCCCGACACGATGGTGACTTCGTAGGACTCGAAGATATCGGCAGCCATGCCGGCGCAGTCTCCGACGTTGTCCCCGACGAGGTCGGCCACCACGGCCGGGTTGCGCGGGTCGTCCTCGGGAATGCCGGCCTCGACTTTGCCCACCAGATCGGCCCCGACGTCCGCGGCTTTGGTGAAGATTCCGCCGCCCACGCGCATGAAGAGGGCCAGCAGCGTGCCGCCGAATCCGAATCCGAGCAGGGCATCGGGCGCCGCCTTGCCCATGAGAATGAAGATCACCGTGCCGCCGAGCAGACCCAGGCCGTCGGTGAGCATGCCGGTGATCGTGCCGGCCCGGTAGGCGATACGCAGCGCGTCGCCGAAGGAGCGCCGCGCGGCCGAGGCCACGCGCACGTTGCCCTGGACGGCCATGCGCATTCCCAGCTGACCGACCATCAGGCTGAAGACGGCTCCCATGACGAAGGCCGCCGCGCGGGCCACGCCCACCAGCACCCGCACCTGATCCTCCGGCATGCCCGCGAAGCGCTCCATGGCTTCGGGCGAAGGGGTGACGATGTACACCGACAGGAACAAGGCCACCGTCAGGATGACGATGAGCGGAAGAATGCTGCGGAGCTGGCGGCGGAGATAGCTGTCGGCGCCGACGCGGATGGCAGTCCACACCTCCTGCATCTTGGCGGATCCCTTGTCTTCGCGCAGGATCTGCATGCGCAAGAACGCCGCATAAAGCAGGCCGAGGATGGCGATCGTCAGGACCGAGTAAATGCCAAGCGTCTCGAACGCGGTGAGGCCTTCCATCGCGTACATGGTGGGATGATCTCCTCCTGTGGCCGAGCCGGTCGTTCCGGGAAGAAAACATTGTACCGGCCGGCACAGGGCCTGTCAAGCACGGCAAAGCTGAAAATGAGCATTCGGTTAGAGGCTATTGACTTGCCCTGCCAACCTTCCTATAGTGAACTGCGGAGCAAGCCCGACTAGGCAAGCCCACCTGGAGAGCACCGACCGGCGAGGGGGTGCTCTTCTCTCGCCTGGGCCAGCCTCACGGCTACGGCCAGGACGATCGCCATGATCCAAGCACACGCGCTGACCAAGTACTACGGGGAGCACCCGGCCATTCGGTCCATCACGTTCGAGGCCCGCCACGGGGAGATTCTCGGCTTCCTGGGCCCCAACGGCGCCGGCAAGACGACCACGATGCGCATCCTCACCGGCTACATGCCGCCGTCCGAGGGGCATGCCACTGTTGCCGGATTCGATGTCGTCGAGGATTCGATCGAAGTCCGACGGCGCGTCGGCTATCTCCCCGAGACGGTTCCCCTCTACCCGGAGCTTTCCGTCTTCGAATACCTGACCTTCATGGGCTCGCTGCGGCGGGTGCCGGCACTCGAGGACCGAATCGACGAGGTGCTGGAAGAGGTCCATCTGACCGAACGGTCGGAGAGCTACATCGGGAATCTGAGCAAAGGCCTGCGCCAACGTCTGGGGCTGGCTCAGGCGTTGCTCCACCGCCCGGACGTGCTCATCCTGGACGAGCCGACCATCGGTCTGGATCCGGCCCAGATCATCGAGGTGCGCAAACTGATTCAGGGTCTGGGCCGAGAGCGCACCATTCTCCTCTCGACTCACATTCTTTCGGAAGCGCAGCAGGTCTGCGACCGGGTCGTCATCATCAACAAAGGCGTCATCGTCGCCGAGGACACTCCTGCCAACCTGCAATCCCAGCTGGCCGGCGCGGAGAGAATTCTGGTGCGCGTGGCCGACGGTGACGCGGCGTTGAGGCAAAAGCTCGAAGGCGTGTCGGGCGTGGTGCGCGTGGCGCCCGGCCAGACGACCGGTGAGCTCGAGATCGCCAGTTCCCCCGGCGTCGACGTCCGGGCGCGGGTTGCCCGGGCCGTTGTCGAAGCCGGCCACGACTTGCTCGAGCTGCGGCCGATCGGAGTCAGCCTGGAGGATGTCTTCCTTCAGCTCACCACGGATGACGTCGTCGCCGAGGCGGGAGGCTGAGGCGTGCGCAACGTGTGGATCATTGCCGGCCGCGAGTTCCGCCACTATTTCATCTCGCCGATGGCCTACGTTCTCGCCTTCTTGTTGTACTTGATCCTGGGCGGGCTGTTCGCCATCAACATCTACGTCGGGATGCAGAGCGGTCAGATCAGTCCCGACGGCAGGCTGGTTCTGGGCCCCATGGTCACCATCCTGATCTTCACCACGCCCATCGTGACCATGCGGCTGCTGGCCGAGGAACAGAGCTCGGGAACGATCGAACTGCTTCTGACCGCTCCCGTTCGCGATGGGGAGCTGGTGGTGGGGAAATGGCTCGGCGCGCTGGGGTTCATGGTCGCCCTGACCGCGGTGACCTGGGTGTACCCCCTCATCCTGCACCGCATGACCGATCCCGGGATCGATCAAGGAACGTTGGTGGCGGCCTACCTGGGTCTGGTTCTGATGGTGTCGGCCATCCTGGCCATCGGGACCCTGGTCTCGACTTTCTTCCGCAGCTCGTTGGCGGCCGCCGGCGTCACTCTGGCGGTGATCCTTCTCCTGTGGATCATCGGCGGTTTCGCCAGCGGCGTGGGTGGAGCGAATGAGGTCACGCGTTACCTCAGCTTTGTATCCCACTACTACGACAACTTCTATCGCGGGGTCATCGACCTGAAAGACGTGGTCTATTACCTCAGTCTCACCGTGCTGTCGCTCTTCCTCGCCAGCCAGGTCCTCGAGTCGAGGAGGTGGCGATGACGATCAAGCGCCAGCACGCCGTTGCCATCGCTCTGGGTGTGGCTCTTCTGGGCCTGCTCGGCGCCGCGGGGTGGTACAGCTACCGCCTCGAGGTGGACCGGTATGTCTACCTGGGCCTCGGCCTCGCGGCCGCCGGGCTGGTGGCCGCCGCCGTGATCGACCGGGCGGCCCTCGCCGGTTTCTTCCGCGGGCGTAGAGGCCGGCACGGGACGAACGCCATGGTGGCCAGTCTTTCGATGCTGGGCATTCTCGTTATCGCCAACTACGCCGCCTATCGGATCCCGGCCTCGGCCGATCTGACCGAGGATGCGCAGTACTCGCTGGCGCCGGAAACGCGGGCAACGCTGGCCAGCCTGACCACCCCCGTGCGCCTCATCGGCTTCTACTCGCCGGATGTGGAAGCTTCGCGGGACAACATCCGGCCGCTCCTGCAGCAGTACATGGACTCGGGCCGGGGCTACGTTTCGTATGAGTTCATCGACCCGCGCAGTCAGCCGCTGAGCGCAGATCGCTACGGGGTGACCCGGGACGGCTCGGTGGTCGTGGTCATGGGCGCGGGATCGGAAGTGATTTCCTTCCCGACGGAACAGGACCTGACGGGGGCGATCGTTCGCCTGGCGAATCCCGGCACGCGCAAGGTGTATTTCCTGACAGGCCATGGCGAGCGAGACATCGAAAGCGCCGAACCGGAGGGCTACAGCTACGCCCGGGAAGTCCTCGAATCGAAGAACTATGAGGTGGCGCCGCTTTCTCTCCTTGGGAGTTCGACGATCCCGGAGGACGCGCTGGTGGTTGTGGTGGCCGGGCCGACGGTCCCGCTCAGAGAGGCGGAGGTGGCCGCGCTGCGGAGCTACGTGGACGCCGGCGGGTCGCTGCTGGTCCTCGAGGAACCGACGCCCGGGACGGGGCTCGAGGGAGTCGACGATCCCCTGGCCCAGGAGCTTGCCGGCGCCTATGGCCTGCGCCTGCACGACGATATCGCCCTCGACCGCAGCTCCATCTACGGTCTGGCCGTGCCGTTCGCCGCGGACTACGGATCGCATCCGATCGTGGATCGACTGCAACGAGTAGCGACGTATTTCCCTACGGCGCGCAGCCTCGAAGTGGCCGAGGCGGACAACGCCAATCTGAGCCAGGTAGCGCTGGTGCAGACGGGAGACAACTCGTGGGGCGAAACGAATTTCAAGGCGCTCGAGGAGCAGGGCTCGGTTGAGGAGAACGCAAGCGAAGACACGCTCGGACCGTTGACGCTGGCCGCGGCCGTGGAGGATTTCTCGAACCAGTCGCGGCTGGTGGTCGTCGGCGATGTCGACTTCGCCGCGAACAACGACTTCTACCAGGGCGTCAACGGCGACCTGCTGATCAACAGCATCGATTGGGCGGCCGGTCAGGAGGAGTTGATCAGCCTGACCCCCAAGGAGACCACCCAGCGCTTTGTGCTTCCCCCGACGCGCCAGACGGCGCTGCTGATCGGATTGCTGACCGTCGTAGGCATTCCCGGCGCAGTTGTAGCCGGAGGAATATCGACTTTGGTCAGCCGCCGGCGAAGAGGATGATAGGCGCGAGCCATGATCCGCAAGACGACCTGGATCCTTCTGGCGTTGTTCGGCGTCTCCATTCTGGCGATCGTCCTGTGGTCGGCGCGTGGAGAGCAGCCCGGGTCGGCGGAGGCAACACCGGCGGCGGCGCCCTTGTGGACGGTGGATTCGGCCTCCATCCGCTCGATACGCCTGGAGGATACAGGCTCGGGCACGCTGGTGGAAGTGGAACGACATCCGGAGGAGGCCTGGCATCTTGTCCAACCGACGGTCGGGCCGGCGGACGCGGGGCGGGTGGAACGCGCCGCCTCGTGGCTGGCTTCGCCGCAACCTCGAGGCGTCGTCGAGGCCGGCGGAGACTGGGCTGCCTTCGGTCTCGACGTGCCGGCGAAAAGGATCACGGTGACGCTGGATGACGGCGCCCAGCATATGGTCGAGGTGGGACGGACGGATCCCACCGGGGCGGTGATGTATGCCAGGATTCCGGGCGGCGCGCAGGTGTATTTGATGAGCAAGTTCGGCCTGGATGAAGTGCTCGGATTGCTGGACTCCGTCCCTGTCGCCGAACTCACCGCCACACCCCAATCGACCGCGCCGACGGTGTCGCCTGCGGCCACCACAACGCCGTAGCCCATGGGAGGCGTTGGTGAAGAATCGCATGAACACCGGTCGGTACACGACGGAAGTTGATTTCGGTATGGTTTCGCTGTATTCTGGATTTTGAGAATGGCCAAGAAAACAATCAAAACGAAAAAGACGAAGGACGTCCGCAAGAGGCGCAAGGTCGAGCGTGTGGAGCTCGAGGATGAGCCGATTCTCCTGGAGGAGAGCACGCAGCCCGAGGAGGAGAATCCGGCGATCGACCAGCTGATCGAGGTAGGCAAGGAACGCGGATTCGTCACGATCGACGATATCCTGACCTACTTCCCCGAGGCCGAGCGCGACATCGACCAGTTGGAGGAAGCCTACGCCGCGCTGCTGGCGGCCGGCGTGCCGTACCACGATGACGTCGTCGAGCCGGAAACGGGCCCGGACGAAGACCTCAGCGATGACGACGGCGCCGCCGACGAGCCGGAAGAGGACGAGGCGTACCTCTCGAGCATCGATGCGGACGATACGGTCGGGTTGTACCTGAAGGAAGTCGGCCGCGTGCCCCTGCTCACGGCCGAGGAAGAGGTCAGCCTGGCCAAACGCATCGAACGCGGCCGCAAGGCGCGCGAGGTCCTGGCCAGCGCCCCGGTGTCGATGAAGCGCCGGCGTGAGCTGCAGATGATCATCGAGGACGGCTGGGCCGCCCGCGAACACCTGATCACGGCCAACTCGCGGCTGGTGATCAGCGTGGCCAAGAAATACATGGGGCGCGGTGTCCCGTTCCTGGATCTCATCCAGGAAGGCAACATCGGGCTGATCCGCGCCGCCAAGAAGTTCGACTATCGGCGCGGCCACAAGTTCTCGACCTATGCCACCTGGTGGATTCGCCAGGCGGTCACGCGGGCCATCGCCGATCAGGGCCGAACGATCCGCGTTCCGGTGCACATGGGCGACCAGATCAACAAACTGCTGCGCGTGTCGCACCAGCTCACCCAGCGCCTGGGTCGGGATCCATCCACGGAAGAGCTGGCCGACGCGCTCACCGTCTCGCCGAAGAAAGTCGAGAACATGATCCAGGTCGCCCGGCGACCGCTGTCGCTCGAGACTCCCACGGATGAGGAAGAGGACTCGGTGCTCGGCGATTTCATCGAGGACGAGGAAGCGCCCGCGCCGGCGGACACGGTGACGCAGAATCTGTTGCGGGAGCACTTGCAGGATGTGCTGAGCACACTCCCGCCGCGCGAAGTGCGCATCCTGCAACTGCGTTACGGCCTGCTGGATGGGCAGAGCTACACGCTGGAGGAAGTCGGCCGCAAGATGGGCGTGACGCGTGAACGCGTGCGGCAGATCGAGGCTCAGGCGCTCAGCCGCCTGCGCCATCCGACCCACCGCCGAAGGTTGTCCGACTACCTGCGCGAGTGATCCGGTTCCTTCAAATGTCGCCGGCGCCGCCCCTCGTGGGCGGCGCTGTGGTTTTCCCGGCGCGTGTCCATCCGCCCGTGAGGCCGCAGGCCTGCCACAAACACAGGAAGGGCAACATGGGCAGCGTGTAGCGTTGGAACGGAAGCGGGATGGCCGCGACGAGCGCCGCGCCCTGGAAGATCGTCGCCGCGAGCAACAGGATCAGCATCCTGCGATTCCTGGACGAGCCCCTGCGCATCGCTCGCCAGCCCCAGATCACACCCAGAAGCGTGAGGGCGAGCGACAACCCTCCTCCGGCGGAGCCTCGCAGGAGATTGTGGCCGAAGATGCGCTCATACGCGTCTTCGGCAGACTGCGTCTCGGCCAGGTAGTTGCCGACCTCGGCGAATTGAAGGGGAGCCACAAAGAGGTTCCCCACGAGCACGGCGGCCCGCTGGGGCAAATTCGGCAAGACGTGGTCCGGCGCGATCGCCTGGATGTCCGCCATCTGGCGAGCAACGAGCTCCTGCCGCTCGGCCCACATCGCCTTCAATCCCAGCACGGGATGACGCCACAAGACTGGCTGCAAGAGCCAGCTGAGGCCGACAAACGCGAGCACAAACCATGCGGCCCGGCGGATGATGGAGGCGATGGTCTGTGTCGAAAGCTCCTCGGACCACATGCTCGCCAGCAGGCCTACGGGCACCAGTGCCAGCGTCGAGGCTTTGGAGGTGACCGCCAGAGCCAGGGTCAATCCTGCCAGCCATGGTCGGCGATGGGCGACGAGAAGCCCGATGACGGAGAGGCAAAGCGCCAACAGGAGAGTTCCTTCCGCCATCGCGCGCCGGCCATGGAGAAGCGCCAGCGCATTCAGCCCCAGGAGAAACGCCGCTGCAAACCCGAGGGCGCGGCCGCGCAGGAGTCGTCCGGCGAAATAGATGAGGGCGACGGCCGCCAGCATCGCCAGCGTGCCCGCTGTGCGCGCGCCGTTCAACAACGGATGCGAGGGCAGGGCGCCGGCCGAGACGTTCGCCTCCCAATTCTTCGACCAGTCCCAATCCACGGAAACGTCTTCGGGGCCGAAGCCGGCGATCCTTCTCCCGAGCCCGAGGACATACTTCGGCAGCGGTCCGTTGAGCAGCCGGTATTCCATTTCCGGCGAAAGCTCGCTTCCCGGCTGCCAGGCCATCCCTAGCGGATCCGTGGTCAGCAATTCCAAGTCCCGGCTCTCGTACAGGAGCGAAGCCTCATCCGGATGGAAAGGTACGAGGGGGATGCCCCACAGGGCGAAGGCAACCAGGCCGATCAGGAGTGCGATCTCAGCGCCGAACGAGCCAAGGAAAGCCTTCATCGCGTCGTGCGCTCGTAAAGCAGCATGCCTCGACTGCCGTACAGGTCGGTGGGGATGGTCCCGATGAGACTGTAGGCGTGGACGAATCGATCGTCCTTGAGCAGGGTCTCTCGCCCGTAGACCTCGAGCAGGACGACGAAATCCGGTTGTTGATCGGCGACCAGATCGGGTGAAACGGCGAAGTTGATGACGTAGGCCGAGTCCGGAAGCGGATAATAACTCGCAGACACGGGTGAGACCAGCCCCACCAGGTCGAGGATGCGCGCCCCGGTCACGAATCCGAGGACGCCAATATCGCCGGCTGCCACAACGTCATCCGCCTTCAGGCGGGGCGCGAGGGCGGCGCCGGCCTGCCCGTAGACGTCCTCGAGTCGTATGAATGCCATCTCGGGGGCGGGGCGCCGCGGCCCGTGATCCGGCACGAACGCCCAGGCGTTGAGCGTTGCCACCAATGCCGCGAGGCCGAAGGCCCAGGCCAGCCACGCAACGCGCAGGTCGTGGGCGAGGCGATCGAATCCCAGGAATATGCCCAGGAAGTAGAAGGGCAGAGGGGGTGTGAGGTACCAGCGGAAGATCAGCGGATTGGCAAACGAGTATGCGACGACGTACAGGATTGGGAACGCGAACAGCGGCCATGCGTCGGTTCGGCGTCGTATGGCCGACACCGCACCGAGGCCGAAAAGCGCCAGGTACAGCACGAGGCCGATGCCGATCCAGCCTAACCCTAGCACTTCGTGCTCGATGAAAGGCGTGCTCACGTGCTGCAAGAGCCGCACGAAGGCAGCCTCTCGCGGGAGATGGTAGGCCGCGGCCTTGGCGACGATCGAATGAGGAATAGGCGATCCGTACATGACGAAGGCCATCAGCGACCAGATCGCCACGGGCGCCGCAAGCGCCAGGCCTTCGCGCCAGCGGAACGCGGGCGACCCTTCCGCACGCTTGTCGCGGACGATCTGGCGAAGTCGGTCCGCCGCAATCGGCAACACCAGGAGCGCGCCATCCGGCCTGGCCACCAGGCTCAGGCCCGCGCAAAGGGCCGAGCTCGCGGGTCGCCGTTTCAAATGGAAGTACAATGTCGCCGCCAGCAGAAGGACGAACAAGCTCGTTTCCATTCCACCAATGGCGAAGGTGACCGACATGGGCGACACGGCCCAGACCAAAGCGGCCAGAGTCCCAGCGGTTCGGCTACCTAGCATGTCCCCCAGTTGCAGGAGAAGCCAGCAGGTCATCCCATCGGCGGCAGCGCTGAAGCCCAGCGCCAGCCACGGGAAGGGAGCGTGGATGCCGCCGGTGAGGGCTGCCAGCAGGACGAGCGCGGCGACGAAGAGAGGCGTCGTGATGCCGAAGACGGGCTCGCCTGGATTGAAGACCAGCCCTTCGCCCGAGAGGAAGTTGCGGGCATAGCGAAACGTGATGAAAGCGTCGTCGATCGGCCGCGGCCCGGGGATCACACGGGCGAAGATCGCCAGGAGGGGAATGACGACGTCCGGCCTCAGCCAGCGGCGCGTGGGCACAGACGGATTATAGCGATGGGAATGGAGCCGGCCAAGCCGAAGGGGCTCCCTTCCGGCCTGCTGAAGATCGCCGCCATCTGCGCCCTGATATCGCTTGCGTTCAAAGCCGTTCTTCTGGCGCTCGAGGCTTTTCCTTTCTATTCCGACGAAGCCATTGTCGGCCTCATGGCCCGGCACATCCTGTCCGGCCGATGGCCGACGTTCTTCTATGGTCAGGCGTACCTTGGGAGCACCGACGCAGCCCTGGTGGCCGGCGCGTTTGCCATCGGTGGAGAAAGCGTTCTCGTGATCCGCATTGTGCAGGCCCTGCTGTACGCGGGGACTGTCGCCACGACGGTGGCGCTCGCCTTGCGTGCAGGCCTTGGGACGTGGGGAACCTGGGGAGCGGGTCTCCTGGCCGCCATTCCGGTGGTCAACACGACGCTGTACACGACGGTCTCGATCGGCGGCTATGGCGAAGCTCTACTGCTGGGCAATCTGCTGCTGCTCGCGACCATCGCACTCGACGATGAACGGGCAAGTACGCTTGGCTTCGCGGCCTGGGGAGCGCTGGCCGGTTTCGCCTTCTGGACGTTCGGGCTGACGCTCGTGTATTCCCTCCCGTCATCAGCGTTCCTGCTGGCGCGATGGGCCCGGCGTGAGCCGCGCGGGGTCTTCCTTCGGGCCGGGGCGGTCATCGCCGGCGGCATCCTCGGGGCCGCGCCGCTCGTGGTGTGGGGACTCGGAAACGGATTTGACGTCTTGATTCGCGAACTGACCGGTAGCGCCATCGCCGGGGCTTCCTCCGCGGACTTCGGCGCAGCCGTCATCTCCCACGGGCTCAACCTCCTTCTTTTCGGCCCCACGGTGTTGTTCGGGGCGCGCCCGCCGTGGGAAGCCACGCTGCTGGCGATCCCGCTCCTTCCGTTCGCCATTGCCTTCTGGATTCTGGCGATTGTGCGGGCCCTTCACCCCCACCGGTCCACGGTGAAGGCCCCACGTGTGGGAAGGTTATTGGCCGGCGTCGCCTTCGTGCTCATCATCGGATTCCTTTTCACGCCCTTCGGGGCCGATCCGTCGGGACGGTATTTCCTTCCCCTGTCGATGGCCCTGACGATCGTCGGTGGCGCGCTGATCGACGAGATCCAAAGCCGCACGCGGCCCGCCTGGGCGGTCGCAGCGCTCGCCATCGTCCTGGCCTTCTCAGCCTGGGGCAACCTCCAGACAGCGCTCCGCCGCCCGCCGGGGATCACAACGCAATTCGATGCCGCCGCGCGGCGCGACACGGCCTCGGACTCCCGGCTGATGGCGTTTCTCGGCGACATCGGCGAAACTCGCGGCTACACGACATACTGGATCAGCTATCCGCTGGCCTTCCTGAGCCGGGAGACATTGGTGTTCGTGCCACGGCTTCCGTACCATTCCGACTTCCGCTACACCTCCCGCGACGATCGATATCCCGGCTACGGTCCATTGGTGCTCGCCAGCCCGCGAGTGGCGTACATCACATCGGCTCAGCCGTGGCTCGAGGCCTACCTTCGGGAGGCCTTCGCCTCCGAAGGAGTTACGTTCCGCGAATCGGAAGTCGGCGGCTACCACGTCTTCCACGACCTGAGCCGAGCGGTCGCCCCGGAAACGTTGGGGATCGTCGAGAGGTAACCCGTGAGCTTTCGCCGGCTCGTTCCTTACCTGACGTTTCTGGCCGTGCTGGCGATGGCCATCCGCCCCTCGATCGATACCGATACCTGGTGGCACCTGCGCGCCGGCGATTGGATTCTTTCACACGGCGAAATCCTCCGCCAAGACGTCTTCTCCTCGACGATGCAAGGCGCCGAATGGATCTATCCGGGATGGCTGGCGCAGATCGTGATGCGAGGCCTGTTCGGGGCAGGCGGGTTGGGCGCCCTCAGTCTGCTGACCGCGGTCTCTGTGCTCGTCGGACTGGTCGCAGTTTGGCCACTCCTCGAGGGGCCGCTCCTTCTGCGGTCGGCGGTTCTGTTGCTGGCGGCCGTGACTTCGTCCATCTACTGGTCCGCCCGCCCGCAGATCCTTTCATTTGCCCTCACGGGGATCACGTTGTGGATCCTCGATGGAGCCCGGGCTTCGCCGAGACGTCTGTGGCTGTTGCCTGTCGTGTTTGCCGTGTGGGCCAACCTGCACGGAGGCTTCGCCATCGGTCTGATCCTGGTCGGCGCGTCGGTCGTGGCCGAGATTCTGGAAATCGCTGTTGGCGACCCGGCGCGAGGCATTCGACTCGATCAGGCCTGGCGTTCTCGGAAAGCCGCCCTCGGCCGGTGGGTGGGCTGGGCTTCGATCTCGGCTGTGGCCGTCGGTGTCAATCCTTTCGGATGGCAGATGCTGCTGTACCCGTGGAAGACGGTCTCCATCGAGGCTCTCCAGCTCTACATCCAGGAATGGCAGTCGCCCGATTTTCACTCGGCGGCGACCCAGCCGTTTCTAGCCATGCTGGTGCTCTTGCTTCTGAGCGTGGCCGGCAGTCGCCGGCCGATGACAGCGACGGAGGTTGTGCGCGGGGCGGCCTTTACCACGCTGGGGTTGCTGGCGGCGCGCAACATCGCCCCCTTCGCTCTGGTCGTGGCTCCGATCCTTGCGCGGCATCTCACCTCGAGTCTGGAGCGATGGGAACACCTGTGGCCGCGAAGTCGACCGCTCAACGAGCGACTCACTCGGCCGGTCAACATGGTCTTAGCCGTGGCGCTGACTGTCGCTGCCATCCTGTGGGGCTCGCTCCAGCTTCAGCCGCGCAGCCTGGAGGCCCACGTCGCCAGGACGATTCCCACACAGGCGTTTGAGTGGCTCGCCGCCCGGCCTGCTTCGGGGATCTTCTTCCATTCTTACAACTGGGGCGGATACGTTCTCTGGAGGCTGTATCCCA
>DASSGB010000093.1:0-24172 GCA_035693825.1 Anaerolineales bacterium | reverse complement strand
GCTAGCCAGATCGGCGATCGGTCGGGGGGCAAAGGCAACCCTCGCCTGGGTGCTGATCCTATGGGCGTTCATCCCGTTTCTGGCCGTTGTTGGGTTCGGAGTCCCCATTTACAACTACTTCCGACACGTGTTGTTCATGATGCCGCCCCTGTTTGTCGCTGCGGGACTCGCCCTGGAACGTGGTTACAGCCTCATCCGCCGCTCGCCTTGGCTCTCGCCGTTTCTCGTCTTGGCAATGATACTGCCAGGGCTTGTGGCCATCGCCCGCCTTCATCCCTACGAATACGGATACTTCAATGAGCTGGTGGGCGGGGTGCGCGGGGTCCGGGGAAGGTTTATCCCCGACTATTGGTGTACCTCCCTCCGAGAAGCGATGGAGTTTGTGAATGAGCATGCGCCAGCGTCGGCGGCCATCGCGGTGACCGGCCCGGAATCGAACGCAGCTGCATTCGCTCGTGAAGACCTTCGCGTTCGTGACGATGCCGAAATGGCCACCAATCCCGACTTTGAGCCTTGGGCGATCATGGCATGCAGCTTACCGACAATCGACCCGGATTTCTTCCCCGATGCGCCGGTTCTCTGGACGGTCGAGCGTGAGGGCGTACCTCTGGCGATTGTCAAGCTGCTAGCGACCCCGGAACCGTAGCCACCAGCCTCCAGCTCCATACTCCAGCTGGCATCTCCAAGTTGGTCTTGATCCTCACAACGACCACCCGACTTCGCAGACCGCTGACCACTGACCACTGGCCACTGACCGCTTCTTCTGTCTCCTGTTAGGCAACTGTAAAGACGGTGGAAAGGAGGCGACCGTACAATTCCCTTGGGGGGCGGTCCCGTCGCCCGGAGTGGCCCAGTGTCTCAGTGTGCCGTCCTTGTGGTTGATGACGAAGTACCCTACTGCGCAGTGGTGCGCGAGATCCTCGCTTCGTATCACCTGGACGTCCTGGTGGCTTACCAGGGCACGCAGGCTCTTTCGCTCCTGGAAAGCGTCAAGCCCAACCTGATCCTGCTCGACATGATGATGCCGGGGATGGACGGGCTGACCCTGCTGCGCCAGATGCGCCAACAGCCGGCGCTGGCCAACACGCCGGTCGTGATGGTCTCCGCCAACACCATGAACAACGACCGGGAAAGGTCCCTGGCGGCCGGGGCGAACGCCTTCCTAGCCAAGCCTTTCTCGGCCAAGGAACTGCGGGCCGTGCTGCGCGCGTTTGTCGAAGTGCCCGATACGGCGGACCTGGAAAAGGGCTAGCGAGGGCCGGCTACCGGCTACCAGCCGCCAGCCGCCAGCCCCCTGCTATCAGATCCCAATCACCTGTCACCAATCACTAATCACTAATCACTAATCCCACGACCATTCCTTCTGCCCACTGACCACTCACCCCTGCGCTTCGTATGGCGGAAGAAAGGTAAGCGCAGGGGTCACCACTGACCACTGTCTTTCAGTAGGTCAGCTCCCGACTCAGAACGAACAGCGTCAACAGCACGGTCTGCCCGGACTGCCTGAGCTTTTCGGGATCGATGGCCTCGAAGGTGTCGGCCGGGGTGTGCGCCGTTGTGTCCGAGCCGTCCCAACTGAGGAAGATGCTCAGGCCGGAGCGCTCGCCGAAGCCCGGGAGGTAGGGCAGCCCGTAGTGCGGCCCCCGCCCGCGGGTGGTGGTGGAGACGCCCAGCCGATCGGCGGCCTCCTGAACCAGGCGGACCAAACGAAAACTGCTGTTCGGCCCCAGGGCCAAACCCTCACCGCGGCCGGCACCGAGTCCGCTCAGCTCGATGACGTTGTCGACGGTCAGGGTGTTGAAGCCGGTGCGGGCGCTCATGACGTTGTCGACGCTGAAACCCTCGAGCCGCTCGCCGCCGGCCCACGCGACGAACATGACCGTCCGCTCCGGTGCGTAGGGCGACTCGTGCAGTGCCCGCGCCATCTCGAGCATTGCTGCCACCCCGCTGGCGTTGTCGTTCGCTCCCGGATAGAGCCTTCCATCCGGGGCTGTTCCCAATCCATCATAGTTTGCCGCCACCAGCACCACGTGGCTGTCGAGGCCCATTTCAGACCCCGTGCCCGGAAGGAAGCCCATGACGTGGACATAGGGTTCGCTGGCCCGGTCCTCCGTCGTCTCCACCGGCACCGACATCTCGACCTGCCATCCGCTGGTGGTCATCCCGACATCGCCAGGATCCAGTGACTCCTGCATCTCGGCGAGTCCCTGCAAGCTGGAACCGGCACTCGCCAGCAGGGCCTCGGCGACGGAAGGAAGAACCACCATGATCGGGGTGGCCTTCCACGCGAACAAGGGGTAGGTCGACATCAGGTATCGTTTTTCGAGGTCGGACGGATCCTCGACAGCCACCAGCACGCCGGCAACGGCCATCAGATTCACCGTCGGGAAATCCTGTTCGCGCACGATCACGATCTTGTCGGCCAGGTCGAACCCGCGCTGCGCGTAAGGATCGGGGCCGGGCGCGCCGGTGTCGGGTCCGAATGCCAGGCCGACCACCGGACCGGACGCTTCTCCGTTGAAGGCGAAATCCCGGGTGAACTCGGCGAAATCCGCACGGTAGCGGTACGCCTGGCGCTGGCCGGTCTGGGGGTCGACGACGGCCAAGGTTGGAAGACCGGCGGAATGCGGCCTGGCGTTCGGCGAAACCTGAATGTAGCTCGTGCCCTTGGCCCCCGGGGAAAGTCCGATGGATTCCATCTCCATGGCGATGTATTGCGCGGCCAACAAGGCTCCTTCCGAACCCGTTTCCCGGCCGGCCAACTGTGAAGATGTGAGGATCCGGATGTGCCCCAGGGCGCGCTCGGTATCAAAGGTGCGCGCCGCGTCTTCGTACTGGCTCAGGGCTGAGGCCGAGCGCAAGAAGAAAGACAGCAGGATGAGCACGGCCGCTCCCGGAATCAGCGTGAAGCGGTTCAGCACTCGCGCAAGGTTTACGTAGCCCTCTTGCAGGAAGCGGCGAAAGCCCTCGCCCAACAAGTAGAAAGCCAGGATGGCGGCCGAGAACGCCAGCCCCGGATACCAGGCCATCCATGGGTAACCTCGCCACCAGCCGCGGATGTTGGCCAGGAGCGCCCCCCATTCGGGCACGTCGGAAAAGTGCACGACGACCGGCGACATCCTGGCGCCCTCGGCGATCATGGCCCGGAAGCCGCCCCCGACGAAGACGTTCAGATAGCCGAGCTCGGCCAGCAGCATCAGCACTCCGCCCATTTCGAGTGTCGCCAGCACGATGATCGGCGCCGCCAGGTTGGGGAAGACCTGCCTGCGCAGCACCTGAAGACCATGCAGCCCGACCGACCGGGCGGCCTCGATGTACGGCCGGGCGCGAATGGCCAGAACCTCGGCGCGGACATATTGGGCGACCTCAGCCCACCCGACGATGCACAGGGCGATGACGAAAACGCCCATGCCCTGCTGAATTCCCAGCGCCTGAATGAGGATCATGGCGAAGAGCGTTCCGGGGAAGGCCGCCCAGATCCCGATGGCGGATCGCACCGTCCGATCGAACCAGCTTCCGGCAAGCCAGCCGGCCAACATTCCCAAGATTGCGCCCAGGCCGACCCTGGCCAGCGTGGCAAACGCCGCCAGTGAAAGTGTTTGACGCGCGCCGGCGAGCACCAGGGCGCGGATATCGCGGCCGATGTAGTCGCTGCCCCAGGGAAAGGTCTCGGACGGCTCGAAGGGCGGAGCGTCAATCTGCGCCTCGACCATCATCACGCCGTGGGTCTGATACGGGTTGGCCGCAGTCCAACTCGTCCCGGAGACGGCCATCACGACAAAGAAGAGCACCAGCATCGCCCCCGCGAGCAGGGGCGCGTTTCCCAGCGCATGAGACCAGAGCGGCCGGCGATGGGAGGAGACGGCGGGCGCTTCACCTGCCGACGTTCTGGGGGCTCCCCGGCCACGCGCCGGCGAAGAGGGCCGGCGACGCAACCTTCGCAGCAAGCCTCGCCCGACCCCGCCCAATTCGCTCACGGCAAGCCGCACCATCTGGCCGAATGTGTCCTGCTCGTCGCGACGGACGCTGGTCTCGCTCTCGCGAAGCCGCGCGTCGAGCCACGGGTAAAGGAATTCGAGGACCACATTCACCGCCAGGAAGAACAGCCCCAGACTCAGGATGAGATCGGTGACGAGCGGCGACATCCCGAGCTCGATGGCTTCGAGCAGCGCCAAGCCGACGCCCGGCCATTCGAAGAACGCTTCCACGACGGGCAGGCTCGAAAGGGAAAAGCGCAGCGAGTTTCCCAGGGTCGTGAGAATAGGGATCCAGGCATTGCGCAGGATGTGGCGCAGGAAAAGCAAGAATCCGTACACCCCGCGAGCCCGAGCCGCGCGCAGATGCTCCGCGCCCAGGACCTCGGTGATGGTCACATGCGTCACCCGGGCGATCTGGGCGATCGGCCGGGCGGCCAGCACCAGGGCGGGCATGATCAGGTGGACATCCCACCCGAAGCCCACAGACGGCAGCACCGTGATGGCGAACTGCCGGTGGACGCCGATGTTGATCACCCACAACAGCATTCCGAAAAGGAAGCTCGGCGTCGAGACGCCGAGGATGGAAACGGTCAGCGCCAGCGTCGTTCCGCCGCGACCGCGGATCAGCGCGGCCGCCGTCCCCAGCCCAACGCCCAGCACAAATGCGAGACCCAACGCCACCAGGAGAAGGCCCGCGCTGTTGACGAAGATTGTCCGGACGAGGGCCAGCGCGGGCACTTCGTAGCGGTGCCATATGTACGAATCGGGGTGATCGACGAAGTACTCGATCGTGCGCGTGACGGCCTGACCTGCGGACTCGAGCGGTTGGGCCGGCAATCCTTGCCTGCCATGTTCGGAAAGGATGAGGCCGTAGGTGGTGAGCAGGGCCAGCAAGACCAGGATGGCGGAGAGTTCGGCCGCCCGGCGCGAGGCCATAGCCGCCAGTTGCCGCAGGCCTCGGAAGGAACGTTCGGCCGCTCGTCGTCTCGGCTTGGCCCAGGCATACGCCGGTGTCGCCGGAGGCCGTGACTCGAGGACGCTCGGAGTCGAAGGGGGAATGCGCGGCAGCTTCGGAGATTCCAGTTCGCGCAACGAGCGCAAGATCCGCGGCGAGCCCGGATGCAACGTCAGCACTTGCCGCAGCAGCTGAGAGCGTTTCTCGAGTGGAGTCAGGGCGGCGATCAGAAGCCATCCGGCCTCGCTGGCCGGGTCGATCTGCAGGGCGCGGCGCGCCCACTGCCGAGCCTTTTCTGCATTTCCGGCTCGCAGATGCAGGACGCCTTGAGCCACGGCCGCGAGCGCCTCGTCGGGTGATGGCGTGGGACTGGACTTGCCACTGGGGCCGGGTGGGCGTGGGCCGGTGAGGGGTTGGTGATCGTCCATAGCCGCCCGTCAGCGGGCCGAGCCGGATGGGCTCGAGGCAACGACGGTCGAGGAGGACCTCGAATTTCACTCGACCGCAGGTAATTGCGACCGGCGATCCACCCGCCGGCTTCATTCAACTCCGCTTTTACCACACACCATCGTTTGCGGGCGAGTCCTTGCGAGCGCGGGTCCAATGGTTAACGCCAAACGCGCCCCGAACCATCCGGGGCGCGTTCTGTCGACGAATGCGAGACCGCGAGCGCGCGTCCGCCAGCGCTCCTCGGTGGCTCGAACGCTGAGCTGCTTGCGATCAGCGGCCCAGCAGGATGAAGATGCCTGCGGCGATGGCCAGGAGCGCCAGGATCACGCTCAGGGCCCCGAAGCTCAGGAACGCCGACAGGCCGGTCAGGATCAGCCAGATGGCCAGGAGCAGCATTCCAATATTGCGCGTGATATTCATCGATTTTCCTCCTGAAGATGGACTGAGGGGCAGACGGCGGCGGACCCGCCATCCTCTCAAAACACCGCCGAACGCAGCAGGATGCGCTGGAGGCCGGCGTGCCCCGCGGGGGCAGCCGCAAGCGGCCGGAGAACGTTTCCTGATGGAGCGAGTACGCGCAGCGCGGGTCCCCCCGGCGCGATCGACGCCGACCTGTCCGCCGGCAAAGACGCCAACCGGTGTGACTCCGGCTTCGGCCGTTATAATCCTCTCCGCATGGATGCCCTCACCCGGCTGCCGGATGCCGACTTGCTGCTGCGGGTGGCGCGCGGCGATCGTGAGGCCTTCTTCCAGGTCTATGATCGACACGCGTCACGCGTCCTGGCACTCTGCCGTCACATCCTGGGCGACTCGATGGCCGCCGAGGACGCAACCCAGGAAGCCTTCCTTCGTGTTTGGACGCGAGCGGCGCAATACGATCCGGCCCGCGGCAAAGTCACGACCTGGCTTTTGACCATCGCCCGTAGAGTGTCCATCGACCGGCTGCGTTCGGAGGCCCGGCGCCCGGCGCCGGACGCGCTGGACGCGGATGAGGCCTGGGCGGAGGTGGCGGATCCGGGAAGCGTGGGCGAGGACGCTCGATGGCATAGCCTGCGGCTGGCCATGGAGGACCTTCCGCCTGAGCAGCGTCGGGTGATCAGCTTGGCCTTCTATTTCGGCTTATCCCACTCGCAGATCGCCGGAATGTTGAGCACTCCGTTGGGGACGGTGAAAACCCGATTGCGGCTTGGAATGAGGAAGCTCCGGCAGGCGTGGTCGGAGTCGCTGGGCTCCGCATCGGAACCTCGTCGCCGCGGCGTAAGACTACCTGGAAGGAAAAGGAGCGCATGACGCCCAGAAGCGCGCACGTGGAAGATGAACTGGCAGCCTACAGCCTGGACGCACTGGATGCCGTCGAGCGGGAATGGGTCGAGGCTCATCTGGCGGGCTGCAGCCGATGCCGCGCGTCTCTGGCCGAGTATCAGCAGGTGGCCGATGGCCTGCTCTTCGTCCCGCCGCCTCAACCTCCGCCGGCGAACCTTCGGGAGCGGATCCGGAAGTCTCTTCCTTCCAATGCCCCGCGCACCGTCGAGGCCCGCCGCAGCCCTTGGGTGGCCGTCCATTCAGCGATGACCGGAGCCCTGGCCATGGCTGTGGTGGTGTTGAGCGTGACCGCATGGCAGATCAAGGACGCGCTGCTTCGACAAGAAAAGGAGCTGGCCAGGCTGGAGGCCGGCATCGCCGAACGCTCGCGAGTGGATGGCGTCGCGCTGGCGCTGCTCTCCTACCCCGATCGCCAGGTCGCCATGATTTCGGGCGAGAGCGCGTACGGCACGGTCGTCTACGAGCCGCGGATTCCTCTGGTGATCATGAATGCATGGGGACTCCCGGAGCTCGCCCCAGGCGAAGTCTTTCAGGCTTGGCTCATCCGCCCCGATGGAGAGCGACTGAGCGGCGGATTGTTCCTGAGAGATCCCGGTACCCCCTTCACTCGAGTCCTCCTCGAGGCCTCGGAGCCCGTGTCCAACTTCATCGGCGTTGGAGTGACCATTGAGCCCGAAGGCGGAAGCCTGGGGCCCACCGGACAACAGGTCCTCAGGGCGGACTTCTAATCCTTCCCAGGCGCGGGCGTTCGGCTCGGTCGCCGCGCCTCCCCCACCCGCATGATGTCATCGACAAACACAAGCCCGCCTGAGAAGGGTCGAATGCTGCGGCTGCTGGCCGGGGATATCGTGTGCTTTTTCGTCGCCGCGATTCTCGGTTTTGCCACCCATCAGGAACTCGAATGGTCTTCCGCTCCTCGATTTCTGGCCACCTGGTTTCCGTTCACGGCCGCGTGGTTGATCGTGGCATTTCCCGCGGGTGTGTATGCCTCGCCCCGAAAAAGCCGGTGGGCTGGGATCGCCAGGGCGGTCTGGGCTGCAGCCATCTCGGCGCCTTTGGGAGGCGTCCTGCGATCCGCATGGCTGGGCGGCGGCGTGCTGCCCGTGTTTGTGGCCGTCATGGCGGCGGTCAACGTTGGGCTGATCCTCGTCTGGCGGCTGGCCGAGTCGATGAACCCCGGACGAGCCTGAGACGGGCCAAGTCGGGAGCGGGGCAAAACAGTCTCTGCGCCTTGCCGCGGCGCGAGCGGCGCGCTATCATCGTCCTCAGCATGGATGAGCAAGGCCTTGTTCACGAGGCTCGCAAGGGCGACCTCGACTCGTTCAACCGGCTGGTCCTGACCCATCAGGAACGGGCCTTCAACCTCGCCTACCGCATCCTGGGAGATTCGGATTCGGCCTCGGACGCCACCCAGGAAGCCTTTTTGTCCGCGTATCGCAATCTGCGCGGCTATCGTGGGGGCTCGTTTCGGGCATGGATTCTGCGCATCGTCACCAATGCCTGCTACGACGAGCTGCGCCGGCGCAAGCGGCGCCCCGCCGTCTCCTTCGAGGAGTTGAGTGAGAACCCCGACGCAGGTGACTCCGATCCATGGGACCATCTGCCGACCCCGGAAAACGGGCCCGAGGGCCACGTGCTCGAGACGGAGCGCAGGCGAGCGATTGAGGGCTGCCTGGCGGCGTTGCCGATCGAGTTTCGCACCGTGGCGATTCTGGCCGATGTGCAGGGGTATCCGTACGAGGAGATCGCGTCGGTCATCGGAGTCCCGATCGGGACGGTCAAGAGCCGGCTGGCGAGGGCCCGGGCTCGACTGAGGGACTGTCTCACCCGCCGCAGGGAACTCTTCGACGATGGGCAGCGTCTGACGGGTAGGAGCGTGCCCCAAGGACGCGGGCAAGCCCTGCCATGAGCGAACCGAGAGGCCTTTCCCCCAAAGACTGGGAGCGACTGTCAGCCTTCGTCGACGGCCGGTTGACGCAGGCGGAAACCGCGCGCCTCGAACAGGAACTCAACCACCAGGCTGCCCTTCGCCTGGCACTCCAGGATTTGCGTTGGACCAGGGACGCTCTTCGCTCGCTCCCGCCTCTCACCGTGCCTCGGTCCTTCGCTCTCAAACCGGAGATGGCCGGCGGGCGCGAACCGGCCCGGTGGTACCCGACCCTGCAACTGGCGACCGCACTGGCCGCAGCGGCGTTCGTCATCGTTGTGGGCCTCGATGCCTTTGGAGCTCCGCAGGCCCTGAGGACCGATCAACTTGCCTCCGGCCAGGCACCGGCCGCCGAATCTCCGGCCGAAACCGGTCTTGAACTCTTCGCGGCTGAAATCGAGGGTACCCCTACACCTCAGGCGACGCCCGCGGCGGAAGACAGGCTGGCCCCTCAAGCCACACTCCTCGCCCCGGCGATGCCGGCCCTCTCGGCCACGCCTTGCCCCACTGCCGGAAAAGTGAGCCCGACCGAAATGGCGGAGACTGAACCGCTTCTCCGCTCCGGCGAGGACGCGCAGCAGGAAGGGGAGGTGCAGACCTCAGCGGCCAGGCCGCCCCTTTCGCCTCTCCGGCTCGCGGAGATCGGTTTAGGCACGCTCACTATAGGCCTTGGTGTGCTGACGTTTCAGATGCGCCGCCGCCGGGCGCCCCGGTGAATCCCGATCCTGTCCGGTTCTGCCCTGCATGCGGGTCGCCGGTGGTGGAGCAGATGGCCTTCGGGCGTCTGCGGCCGGTGTGTCCTTCCTGCGGACGCGTTCATTTCTATGATCCGAAGGTGGCCGCGGGCGTCCTGGTGCAAGACGAGGGACGCATTCTTCTGGTGCGTCGCGTCATGGAACCCGGCCGCGGCCTGTGGACGCTGCCGGCCGGTTTCGTGGACGCCGGCGAGGATCCTGCGTTGGCGGCGGTTCGCGAAGTTGAGGAGGAGACGGGGCTGGAGATCGAGTTGGACGGTATGCTCGAAGTCCTCGCGGGCAAGGCCCATCCGCGAGGGGCCGATCTGGTGATCGTCTACCGCGGGCGGCGCCTCGGCGGCGAGCTTCGCCCGGGGGATGACGCCGATCAGGCGGCCTTTTTCGATCCGGACGATCTGCCGCCCCTGGCTTTTGAGGTTACCCACCGCGCCATCGACTCCTGGAAGCGCGAACGCGCCGGGGCCGGACGAGCCCGAAGGGTATAATCCTCCGCCGCCGTGAGTCTCGGCGGGCGGTTCAGTCCGCACTCGGTGAAATCCCTTCTGACAACGCGACCGTCGACCCGTCCTTCGGCCATCGTTGCGCGGTGGAGCCGCTTCGTCGTATGCTGAAGAAGCACCTCCCATGATGCAATTCGACATCTTCACCATCCTTCCGGAGGTCATGCAAAGCTACCTGGCCGCCAGCATGTTGGGGAGGGCGCGGCAGGCAGGCCATGTCGCGATCCACCTGCACAACCTGCGGGATTTCGCGCACGACCGGCACCGGACGACCGACGATACGCCCTACGGCGGCGGCGGCGGCATGGTGATGAAGCCCGAGCCGATCTTCGAAGCGGTGGAGGCCGTTCTGGGCGAGGAGCGCGCCAAGGTCCCCATCATCCTGCTCAGCCCTCAGGGGCGCGTTCTGACGCAAGCCGTCGCCGGTGAGCTCTCCGCCCACCCGCGCCTGGCCCTGGTGTGCGGCCGCTACGAAGGTGTGGACGAACGCGTGCGTGCGTATCTCGCCACCGATGAGATTTCCATCGGAGACTACGTGCTGACAGGAGGCGAACTGCCGGCGCTGGTGCTGATCGACGCCGTCGTCCGGCTTCTTCCGGGGGCTCTCGGCGACGAGGATGCAGCTCAGGACGACTCGCATGCCAGCGGGCTCCTGGAATACCCGCACTACACGCGGCCACCCGAGTACCGCGGCTGGCGAGTGCCGGACGTGCTGCTCTCCGGAGATCACGCGCGCATCCGCGAGTGGCGCAGGCAGCAATCGCTCCTCCGAACCTTGCAGCGACGCCCCGACCTCGTGCAGACGGCCGATCTGACGGACGACGACCGACGCCGACTTCAGTCGCTGGCCAAGAGCGAGCCATCCTCTTCGATGACGGAATGATCCCTCCATGGAGCGAGGCTTGAGACCATCGTCTTCCTTCCATCTTGTGTGCGCGGTGACGGCTGTCGCCGCGGCCATTTCCAGCTGCCGGGCCCCGAGTTCTCTCGACCTGCCGCTGGATTTCGGGGGCGCGGCGGCGACGACTCCGAGTGCCACCGCGCCCGTACTGCCTCCTGAGCCGTCGCTTCTGGTCGTCTGCCTGGGTCAGGCGCCCTCGTCTCTCTACCTTTATGACGCGCTGACTCCCGAAGCCCAGACCGTCCTGCAGGCGGTTTACGACGGTCCGTTCGACATCCTCGGCTACACCTATGAGCCGGTCATCCTCGAGGATCTGCCGACGCCGGCGAACGGTGCAGCCAGACTGGAGCCGATCACCGTCTCCCAGGAAAGCCTGTACTTCAATCCGGAAAGCGGATTGCCCGACACGCTCGTCCCGGGCAAGACTTACACCCCCTCGGGCTGCACCGGACCGAACTGTCTCCAGCCCTACCAGGGCGGCGACGTGAGTATGGATCGATGGGTGGTCGAGTTTCGACTTCGATCCGGCCTCACCTGGTCGGACGGCGAATCGCTGACCGCCGCCGACTCGGTCTTCTCTTACCGGCTCAACGCACAGGCCGAGCCGCCCGCTTCCCGCGATCTCGTCTTCCGCACGGCCGGCTATGAGGCGGTCGATTCGCAGACCGTGCGCTGGACCGGCATTCCGGGTTATTTCGATCCCGAGATCGCGGCACACTTCTGGCCGCCGCTGCCCGAACACCTTCTGGCAGAAATCCCGGTCGAGGATCTTCCGACCGCACAGGCTTCAGCGGTCACCCCGATGGGGTGGGGCCCGTATCGCATCGAGAGCCGTCAGGAAAGCGGCTCGATCCTCTTAGGCCGGAACGCCAGCTACCATCGCGCCTCCGAAGGGCTCCCCGTCTACGACGAGGTCCTCTTCCGCTTCGTGGGCAATGATCCCGAGACCGTTGTCCAGCAACTGCTGACGGGTGAGTGTGATGTGCTGGACGAAACCGCGCTGGCCGAGGAGGCCTGGCCCGTTCTGCTGGATCAAGAAGGCCAGGGTCGAATCCGCGTCGTCTCCGCGCCCGGTCCGCAGACGCTACGCGCCGACTTCATCTTTCGCGGGGCTGAGGCCGGCGCGCCGTCGATCTTCGCTGACGCCGCCACGCGGCGCGCACTGGCCATGTGCGTGGATCGATCCGGATGGGTGGCGGATCAGTTCGGAAGCCACGCCGTCGTCCCCTCAAGTTACCTGCCCGCGTCGCATCCACTGACCGCCGTCGACCTTGCCGGCCCGGCCTACGACCCGCAAGCCGCGGCGGCTGCGCTGGAGGAGGCGGGTTGGGTCGATCACGACGACGATCCGGCAACGCCTCGCGTCGCTCAAGATGCGGCCGGCGTGGAAGATGGCCGGCAGCTGTCGTGGACGCTTGGCGTCACATCCCGCGGGCTGGACGAGGCGGCTGCCCGGGCCCTAGCCCAGGATGTGGCGCAATGCGGCGCGGAGGTCGACCTCGAGACCTTTCCGGCGCAGGATCTGTTCGTGCCCTATCCCGAAGGGCCGGCCTTCGGAGGCGATCTGGACATGGTGGTGTGGTCCTGGTTTGGATGGGTGACGCCTTCGTGCGATCTGTTCGCCTCCTGGGAGATTCCATCGGACGATCGACCGGAGGGTGTTAACGCCAGCGGCTTCTCGGATCCGGCGTTCGACGCGGCGTGCAGGTCCGTCCTGTATGGAGTCGGTTCGGAAGGGTTGACCGCCGAAGCCGCGCGAGAGACTCAGCGCATCTTCGTGGACCAGATGCCGGCCCTGCCGCTGGCCGGCCTGCCGCGCACCGTCGCGCTTGGCCCGGGCGTTTGCGGGCTCGAGGCCGATTCGAGTTCCGCCAGCCTCCTGTGGGATCTGGAATCGCTTGCCCCGTGCGCGCCTTGACGTTTGACTCTGCGGCCCGGCGTGTGTTCGTCCGAGGTGGAGCCGACAACCCCCGCGCCACATGTTGTCTGACATGCTTGGCGGGTGTCCTCCGACGTTGACGGTAGGTGGGTTTACGGTATAATCCACCAGCCGACACGCGCCGACCGGCCCACCCACCGTTCTCTTCCTAAGACAGGACCTCGCATCCACGACCCGCCCGGGTCCTGTTGGGCCAAGCCACGGCAACAACGTCAGGAGTTCAACCTCCGCATGCTCAGGGACGCTGGCGCCTCTCCGAGGGTCTTGGAAGTCTCCGATCTCGTCACCCAATTCCAGACAACCGACGGTGTCGTTCACGCTGTGAACGGGGTTTCCTTTTCCCTCGATTCCGGCGAAACGCTGGGGATCGTCGGGGAAAGCGGATGCGGGAAGACGGTCACCGTGCTGTCGATGCTCCGCTTGATCCCCGAACCCCCCGGCAAGATCGCCCGGGGAAAGGCGGTCTTCCTGGGGAATGACCTGCTGGCCATGACCCCCGACGAAATCCGCCAGGTTCGAGGCGCCCAGATCGGCATGGTCTTTCAGGACCCGATGACCTCCTTCAATCCGGTCCTGACCATCGGTCGCCAGTTGACCGAGCCGCTCGAGATCCACCTGGGAATGACCTCCGAGCAGGCTCGCGATCGGGCGGCCGAGCTGCTCGAGATGGTGGGCATTCCCCAGGCCCGCGAGCGGCTCAACGATTACCCGCACCAGTTCTCGGGCGGCATGCGCCAGCGGGTGATGATCGCCATGGCGCTCTCTTGTACGCCGCAGATTCTCATCGCCGACGAGCCGACAACGGCCCTGGACGTGACCATCCAGGCGCAGATCGTGGAGCTCATCAAGCGCCTGCGGGACGAGATCGGCATGGCGGTGATCTGGATCACCCACGATCTGGGCATCATCGCCGGCCTGGCGCGGCGCGTGATCGTCATGTACGGCGGCTACATCATTGAGCACGCCGCCGTGAAGGAACTCTACGCCAACCCCCTGCATCCCTACACGATCGGGCTCATCGGCAGCCTGCCGCGCCTGGACAGGGTAAGAGACCGGCTGACATCCATCGACGGGTTGCCGCCCGTACTATATGAAGAGGCAAAGGCATGCCCCTTCGCCCCGCGCTGCCCCTTCGTCCTGGACAAGTGCCGGCAGGAGAACCCTCCGCTGATGGAGGTTGCTCCCCGGCATGAGATTGCCTGCTGGGTGGACGTTAAGACCGGGGAGTTGCGGTCATGACCGGCTCCGAGAACAACGTCCTGCTGCGCGTCGAAGGCCTGGTCAAGCACTTTCCCATCACCCGCGGGATCATCTTCCAGCGCCAGATCGGTGCCGTGCGGGCCGTGGATGGTATTTCCTTCCGCATTCACAAGGGTGAGACCTTCGGCCTGGTGGGCGAATCCGGCTGCGGCAAATCGACCACGGGCCGGACCATTCTCCAGCTCTATCAACCGACGGCGGGGCATGTCTACTTCGAGGGCATCGACCTGGTCGGGCTGGACAAGGAAAAGCTCCGTCACATGCGGCGGCGGATGCAAATGATCTTCCAGGATCCCTACGCCAGCCTCAACCCGCGCATGACCGTGGGCGAGATCGTCGCCGAACCTCTGGTGGTGCACGGCGTGGCCCATGGGGCCGAAGCCCAGAAGCGCGTGGATTACCTCCTCGAGCTGGTAGGCCTCAATCCCGCTTTCTCCAACCGCTATCCGCACGAGTTTTCGGGCGGGCAGCGCCAGCGCATCGGCGTCGCCCGCGCCCTGGCCCTCCAGCCATCGTTCATCGTCTGCGACGAGCCGATCTCCGCCTTGGACGTCTCGATCCAGGCCCAGGTCGTCAACCTGCTGGAAGACCTGCAGAACCAGTTCGGGCTGACCTACCTGTTCATCGCCCACGACCTCTCGATGGTCCGCCACATCAGCGACCGGGTGGCGGTGATGTACCTGGGGGTGATCATGGAGCTGGCCGACCGGGACCAGCTGTACACCAACCCCTTGCACCCGTACACTTACGCCCTGCTTTCGGCTGTGCCGGTGGCCGATCCGCTGGTCGAGGAACGGCGACAACGTGTTATCCTTGAGGGAGACGTTCCCAGCCCAGCCAACCCGCCTTCGGGTTGCCGCTTCCGCACACGCTGCCGCTACGCCACCGAAATCTGCGCGGAGAAGATCCCCGAATGGCGCGAGATGGTGAAGGACCACTGGGTGGCCTGCCATCATGTTGCCGAGGGCGGTATCCCGCCCTGGAAACGTATGTAGCCGAAAAGGAGGTGAGCACCGGGGCAAGCGTCGCAGTCGTCTCGTGAGAACGCCGAATGCTTTTCCGTCGAATACCCATTAGGAGGGGAAGGATGCGTACGAAGCTCTTCAGTGTGGTTGCGCTGCTCATGACCGCCAGCTTGATCCTGGCGGCCTGCGGTGGGGCAACCCCGGTCGTTCAGACCGTGATCGTGGGCGGTGAGGTTCAGGTCGTGACCGCGACGCCCGGTCCGGCGCCGGAAGGCCCCAAAGTGATCACCGGTACCTTCGGTGCCCCCGGCGACGTGCCCACCATCGACCCGGCCCTGTCCACCGACACCTCGTCCACGACCATCGTCAACGCCACGACGGTCGGTCTGTCGTACCTCAACGAGGCCGAAGCGACCCTGGGACCCGGGATGGCCGAGACCTGGGACATCTCCGAGGACGGCCTGACCTACACCTTCCATCTTCGCCAGGGCATCACCTGGGTGAAGTGGGACGGTTCGCAGGTCGTGCAGGTGATGGACTGCGCCGAAACGCCGGCGCCGCGGCCCGTGACCGCGCATGACTTCGAGTACTCGATCAAGCGCGCCCTGGCGCCCGAGACGGCTTCGGACTACGCCTACGTGCTCGCCTTCGCCATTGCCGGTGCTTCCGAATACAACGCCGGTGAAGGCGCGGTTGAGGACGTGGCGGTGACCGCGGTCGACGACTACACGCTCGAGATCGGGTTCCTCAATGACGCCGCGTACAACGCCAACATCGTCGGCCTGTGGACGGCCCACGCCGTGCCGCGGTGGCTGATCGAAGGCGACGACTGCACCGAGGCCCGCGGCGACCGCTGGACCGAACCCGGCTTCTTCCAGGGCTACGGACCGTTCACCCTGAAGGAATGGGTGCACGACTCGTCGATCACGATCATCAAGAACCCGTTCTGGCCTGGCACCGAGAACATCCCGGTTCCCGCGCTGGATGAGGTGACCCACTTGCTGGCGCTCGATGAGGCCGCCGCCCTGGCCGAGTACGAGGCCGGCAATATCGACTGGTCGCCGGTGCCTTCGGCCGAGATCGACCGGATCAAAGCCGATCCTGTGCTCTCCCAAGAGTTCCGGGTGGGCAACAGCCTGTGCACCTACTACTACGGCTTCAACACCCATGCGCCGTTCGTCGACGACGCGCGCGTTCGCCGCGCCCTGTCCATGGCGATCGATCGCCAGTCGCTCATCGACAACGTGACCAAGGGTGGTCAGGAGCCGGCCCAGTGGTTCGCTCGACCGGGCCTGGTGGCTGCCCCGACGATGGACACGCACCCGGACCTGGGCATCAAGTACGACCCGGCGGCCGCCATGGCCGAGCTCCAGAGCTACCTGGATGAGAAGGGCCTGACCGTCGACCAGCTGGACATCACCCTGATGTTCAACACCTCCAGCGGTCACCAACGCATCGCCGAGGCCATCCAGCAGATGTGGCGGGACAACCTCGGGCTGACGGTGAACCTGACCAACCAGGAGTGGCAGGTCTTCCTCGACACGATCCGCGACCCGGTCGCCACGCCGCAGATCTACCGCCTCGGCTGGTGCCAGGACTACCCGGATGCGAACAACTTCACCCGTGAAGTGTTCGTCGACGGTGGTTCGGCCAACCCGAGCGCCGGCGGCGGCATCAACTGGAAGCCCGGTGAAGGGAACTACGATCAGTTCGAGGAGATCGTGTTGCAGGCGGTCAAGGAACGCGACGAAGCCGCGCGCGTTGAGCTCTACGCGCAGGCCGAGGAAATCCTCGTCGCCACCGACGCCGTCATAGCTCCGATCTACTGGTATACCTCGGTGGGCGTCACGAAGCCATACATCACCCGTACCTACGCGCTGACGGGCCACCAAGACTTTACGACCTGGGATACCAGCAAGTAGGCTGAGTTTGCCTCTGGGGGGAGGGAGCGATCCCTCCCCCCAGAAAGTCCACTTCCGCCCGCCTGCGGACCGTCGCCCTGAGACCAGGGCGCCAGCCCGGAGCCGGGCTGAGGGACCCCCGCTTCAGGAGTTGGTCATGGGCCGATACATCGCCCGCCGGTTGCTGTGGCTTCTTGTGGTTCTCTTCGCGGTCTCGGTCGTCACCTTCGGACTGATGCACGCCGTTCCGGGCGGCCCGTTCGACCGGGAAAAGGCCCTGCCGGCCGAAATCATGGCCAACCTCAACGCCCGCTACCATCTCGACGAATCTCTCCCTGTTCAGTACCTGCGCTGGATGTACGACGTCATGATCCCGCGCGTGTCCAAGGTCGAGCCGGGACTCTCGCAATTCGACGACGCCCTGATCAACATCCGCGTCGGAGAGCACAGCTGGATCAAGTGGATGAATTTCGGGCCGTCCTACGCCTCCCGAACCCGTACCGTCAACGACATCTTCCGGGATAACCTGCCGATTTCCTTTCAGCTCGGGTTCATGGCGATCGTGCTGGCCGTCATGATCGGCCTGCCGCTGGGGATCCTAGCCGGATTGAAGCAGAACACCGCCTGGGACTACTTCGGGATGAGCATCGCCATCCTGGGTGTGAGCGTCCCGGTCATCGTCCTGGGTCCGATCCTGATTGCCATCTTCGGGGTCGTGCTGAAGTGGCTCCCGCCCACGGGCTGGGGCGCCACGCCTCCGTTCGTCCTGGGACTGTTCCCGTCCAAGATCGACCTGGAGTATTTCAAGTACGCCATCATGCCGGTCTTCGGCCTGGGCTTTGCCCAATCGGCGGTCATCGCCCGCCTGACCCGGGCCAGCCTGCTCCAGACCATCCGGGAGGACTACATTCGCACGGCCCGAGCCAAGGGCCTGGCGGAGCGTCTGGTGATTACCCGGCATGCTTTGAAGAACTCCCTCATCCCGGTGGTGACAGTGCTCGGCCCGATCTTCGCCATCCTGGTGACGGGCACCTTCGTCACCGAGCTGATCTACGGCATTCCAGGCATGGGCAAGTACTTCGTCACCAGCATCAGCAACCGCGACTACCCGGTGATCATGGGCACGATCCTGCTGTTCGCCTTGCTGCTGGTGATCGCCAATCTCGTGGTGGACATCGTCTACGCGTTTCTTGATCCGCGCATCCGGTACGAGTAGCCGGGGAGGTTGGAAATGGCTGTACGAGCTGATATGCTTCGGGTCGGCGCAGCCGGACTGCCCCTTACGCGCAAGCGTGAGAGCCTGTGGCAAGACGCTTTCCGCCGGCTGATGCGCAACCGGGCGGCTGTCATCGGCGGCGTGATCGTCATGGTGCTTGCCCTGACCGCCATCTTCGCCCCCCTCATCGCCTTGCGTCCATACGACCATCAGGTGCTCGCCGAGCACGATTCGGCGCCGGCCTGGTTGGTGAGCGTCTTCCCGTCGATGCGCGGCTACGTGAAGGTGAACGACGCCTACCCGCTGGGATCGGACTACGTCGGCCGGGACCTTTTCAGCCGGCTGGTGTACGGGGCCCGGGTGTCCTTGCTGGTGGCCATCATCGCCCCCATCATCAGCCTGCTCATCGGTGTGACCTACGGCAGTATCTCGGGCTTCTTCGGCGGCCGGACCGACAACTTGATGATGCGCATCGTGGATGTGCTGTATGCGTTTCCGACGCTGTTGTTCATCATCCTGTTGATGGCCTTCTTCCGTTCGACGTTCGCCAAGCCCGACACCGGGACCTTCTCCTATGCCGTCGCCCAGCTCGACCAGAAGATGGGGGGCATGCTCTTCATTTTCGTTGGCATCGGCGTTACGGCCTGGGAGACGATGGCCCGCCTGACCCGAGGGCAAGTCTTATCCGTTCGCGAAAAGGAATTCGTGGAGGCGGCCCGCACCGTCGGATCGGGCAATCTGCGCATCATGATGCGCCACATCCTGCCCAACATCGTCGGCCCGCTGGTGGTTCAGGAAACGCTGACCATCCCCACCTACATCTCCTACGAGGCCTTCCTATCGTTCATCGGCCTGGGCGTGAACCCGCCGACGCCGTCGTGGGGCATCATGATCTCCGACGGCTCGCGTGTCGTGCGCACGTTCCCCAATCAAGTGCTGTTTCCGGCTCTGGCGCTGGCGATCACGATGTTCGCCTTCAACTTCCTGGGCGACGGCCTGCGCGACGCGCTCGACCCGCGGCTGCGCGGCACCCAATAGCCGTTCGTCCTCTGGGTGTTTCCATCTCCGAGCCCGCCGAGCGGGCTCGGAGTGTATTGGACGCCGGCGGTTGAGGCTACAATCAAGGCAGAACGGATCTCCGGGTGAGGGCCGTAGAACGCCCTAGATGGGCATGCCTGGCAGGTTCATCCGGAGGCATCGCATGGCTGACGCTCCCCCTTGCCTTTCCCACGCGAAACGGTTCGGATTGGCCCTCGTCGCCGGCGCTTTGGGCGTGTCGGCGTGCGCGCCGCTGGACCAGACGCCCTCCGCCACAACGATGCCCGCGGCCAGTCCCTCACCTCTGGCAGTCGATCCGCTCGCCTTGGAGCGGCAGACAGATCGCGCCGACCCGATCTACAGGCTGTGGTGCAAGTCGTGCCATGGGGATGCGCTCCAGGGGCTGACGGTCGAGTTCCGCATGACCTGGCCCGAGGAGGACCAGAACTGCTGGCAATCGAAATGCCACAGTGAGAATCATCCTCCGGGCGGATTCATCCTGCCGCGCACGGTTCCCGCGCTCGTAGGGCCGGGAGCTCTGTCCAAGTTCCCCACGGCGGCCGAGCTGTACGCGTTCATCCGAGCCGCCATGCCGTTCCAGGAGCCGGGCATCCTCGATGAGCAGGACTATTGGGACCTGACGGCCTATCTTCTGCGCAAGAACGGCCTGCCTATCGACGACTCGGGCGTCGGGCCGGACAACGCTTCGTCGATCGAACTGGGATCGTGAGGCGACCCGGCGACGGACCACCGACAACTGCCGGGCTAAGGGTATACTTTCCTGCGGCGCGACCGACCGTGTCTTCTGGCGGGCGGCCGCTTTTATGACGGATGGTGAGGACCGCTCCTTAACCGTGGCCGAATCGAACGCGCTCTCTTCCGCCAGGCTCCTGGAAGTGGAAGACCTACGCACCTACTTCTTCACCGACGACGGTGTGGTCAAGGCCGTCGACGGCGTCAGCTTTGCCGTCCGTCAGGGTGAGATCTACAGCCTGGTAGGCGAGTCGGGCTGCGGCAAGAGCGTCACCGCGCTCACCATCCTGCGCCTGATCGACAATCCGGGCCGCGTCGTCGGCGGGTCGGTCCACTTCACCGGCACGTCGCTGCTCGAGCTGAATGAACAGCAGATGACCGATCTGCGCGGCAGCCGCATCTCGATGATCTTCCAGCAGCCCCAGTCGAGTCTCAATCCTGTGTTCAGCATCGGGGAGCAGATTGCCGAGGTCCTCCAGCTGCACATGGCCATGACCAAGGAGCAGGCGTGGGATCGGGCGGCGGAGCTTCTGCAGCTGGTGGGCATACCCGACGTTGAAGACCGGCTGCATGCCTATCCTCACGAAATGTCCGGCGGCCAGGCGCAGAGGGTGATGATCGCCATGGCCCTCGCCTGTGCTCCGGCCCTGCTGATCGCCGACGAGCCCACCACCGCATTGGACGTGACCATCCAGGCTCAGATCCTGGATCTGATGCGGGAGCTCCGCGCCAAGACCGGCACGGCGATCATTCTGATCACGCATGACCTCGGAGTCGTCGCCGAGATGGCCGATCGTGTGGGCGTCATGTACGCCGGCGAAATCGTCGAGCAGGCCGAGGTCCAGACGCTCTTCGACAAGCCGCTTCATCCCTATACCCAGGGCTTGATGGCCTCTATTCCTGTCCTCGGTCGAGTCCAGGAACGGCTGGAAGTCATCCCGGGTTCGGTTCCCAATCTGATCGATTTGCCCCCCGCCTGCCGCTTTGCCCCGCGCTGCAAATCGCGCCTGGAATACAACCTCGATATCTGCACTCGCGAACGTCCCAGCCTCATTGAACATGACCCCGGGCATCTGGTGCGCTGCTGGCTGTACGAGGATGGGCAGGGCCACCGGGCGCCTCTGGCGAAGGGTCGGGAGGCCAAGGGCTGATGGCCGCGCCTGCCCGCGATCCGGAAACGCTGGTCGAGGTCCGCGACCTGGTGAAGTACTTCAACGTGCGGGGCGGCCTGTTCCAGCGCGTCGTGGCCCGCGTGAAGGCGGTGGACGGCGTCAGCTTCAACATTCGCCGAGGCGAGACCCTCGGACTGGTGGGCGAGTCGGGCTGCGGCAAGACCACCGTCGGCCGGGCCATGCTGCGGTTGATCGAGCCGACCGGAGGCTCGGTGCGCTTTGACGGGACCGACGTCCTTGGGCTGAAGGGCGACGACCTGAAGAGCATGCGCCGCAACATGCAGATCATCTTTCAGGACCCGTACTCGTCGCTCGATCCGCGCATGCCCATCGGCGAATCCGTCGGCGAGGGCCTGCGCATTCACCGCATCGGCACGCGCAAGGAGCGGCGGGACATGGTGCTGGACACCCTCCGCAAAGTCGGGCTCGAGTCGTATCACGCCAGGCGCTATCCCCATGAATTCTCCGGAGGCCAGCGTCAACGCATCGGGATTGCCCGGGCTTTGGCGCTGCGACCCAAGTTCATCGTGGCCGATGAGCCGGTGTCGGCCCTGGATGTCTCCATTCAGTCGCAGGTGCTCAACATCCTCAAGGATCTGCAGGCCGAGTTTGGATTGACCTACCTGTTTATCGCCCACAACATGAGCGTCGTGGAGCACGTCTCCGATCGCGTGGCGGTCATGTATCTGGGCAAGATCGTCGAGCTGGCGCCTCAGGCAGAACTCTTTCGCAATCCTCTGCACCCCTACACTCAGGCGTTGATGTCGGCCATTCCCATGCCCGATCCCCGCCTTCGGCGGCAGAGGATTCTGCTCCCGGGGGATGTCCCCAGCCCTCTGAATCCCCCGAGCGGATGTCGCTTCCACCCGCGCTGCCCGGTGGCCTTCTCCCACTGCGCTGCGCAAGAACCGCGCCTGATCGAGGTCAGCCCCGAACACTGGGTGGCCTGCTGGCGCGTGGAATAGCTGACGGCTTCCAGCTACCGGCCCCCAGTTTCCGGTATCGGCCTCCCCTGCGTGTCCGGAGTCTAGTCCTCGGTCTCTATCTCGCACCTGGTCGCGCGTCGCCGGCCACCGACCACTGACCACTCACGACATGTCCCTGTGCTAGAATCGCTCGCATGGCCATCCCGCGCGTTCTGTTGGTCGACGATCAGCGTCAGGTGACGCGCATGCTGCGCACGAGCCTGGAACTCTCGGGCCGTCCGTATGAAATCACCGTCGTGGGCTCCGCCGAGGAGGCCTTGCTCGAGCTCGGCCACGGCCCCATCGACATGGTCGTGACCGACCTGCGATTGCCGGGCATGACCGGGCTCGAGCTGCTGGCGCGCATTCGACAGACCAATCCCAGACTGCGCGCCATCCTCATCACCGGCCATCCCACACCCGACGTACGTGCCCAGGCCCAGTCGCTGGGCGTGGTCGCGTTCCTGCCCAAGCCCATCGGGACGAGCCTGTTCCTCGAAGCTGTGGATCGAGCCCTTCGCCCTGGCAGCGAGCCTCCCCTGCCCGAGCTGACCGGCGAGAAAGCCCTCCTGGCAGAGAAGCTGATGACCATGCGGCGCGAGCTGGGCGCCGTTGCGGGTTTCCTGTTGAACCGCAACGGCGAATACGTGATGAGGGCCGGCGACATCGCCGACAGCCAGCTGGATCAGGTTGTGGCCGGCGTGATGCAAGCCTTCACCTATGGCCTGAAGGCCAGCCTCGACATGGGCACGGAAGCCCCTCGCAACTTTCTTCATCTCGACGGGAACCCCTATCATCTGTACCTGACGAACATCGGGCGCGACCACGCCCTTCTGATGGCGTTTCGCGGGGAACAAGAGCCATGGCAGATGGGCGCCATCTTCCATTACGCGCAACGCGTCGCCGATGATCTGCTGCCCCTTCTTCCAGCCATGGCGACGCTCACCCCGCTGCCTCGCGCGGACGCTCCGATGTCGCCCGAGGAACCCGCGGCTCCGCCGGCGCCGCCTCCAACGCCCGCGCCTGCCACCCGGCAGGCCGACAGCCTGGATGCGGCCTCCTTCTGGGAGCAGGCAGCCGAGGGTTCCTCCGGCCAGGCCCCCGGCGCAGGCGAAGCCCTCAGCTACGAGCAGGCGAGGAAGCTCGGGCTGATCCCGGGCGAACGGGAATAGTCGTCCGTCTTCAGTCGCGTGTCATCAGGAACTGGTCGTGGGCATGGGGCTCGCACCGCCTCGCACTTCGCTGACCTCGGATGCCTGAGAACTGACGACGGACGACTCCCAGAGGGGACATGTTAGAATCCGACCGCCCGTCCCTCGGCGGGCCTCTGGGGCGTGGTGCAATGGCAGCACACCGGACTTTGGATCCGTGGATCTAGGTTCGAATCCTGGCGCCCCAGCCATTCCCGCCCCTGCTTCCAGTCGACGGTCTCCACGTTTTCGATCTGCCGCCGCTCCCCGATCAGGCGCCGATGGATGTTCACGGCGCTTGAATCTGCGAGCGCGTCCGGGAGGAAAGTATGCGTTGTGATGCGGTCATCCTGGCGGCCGGACTGGGCACTCGGATGCGATCCTCTGTGCCCAAAGCCCTTCACAAACTGGCTGGCAAGGAACTCTTGGTGTGGGCCGAGGCGGCCTGCCGAGACGCCACGGGGCGAGCCCCGGTGGTGGTCATCGGGCCCGAAATGCAAGGGGCTCGCGAACTGCTTCCGGCGGATGTCACCCTCGTCATCCAGCGCGAGCGCCTGGGTACAGGGCATGCACTGCTCCAGGCCCGCGACGCGCTCCGAACTGCAGGCGAAACCCTCCTCGTGGCTACCGCCGACATGGCCCTGCTCACGGCCGCGACCCTGCGGTCCGTCGTCGAGACCCAACAGGCCAACGCCGGGCCGCTGACGATGCTCACGGTCGTCGCCGGCGAAGCCCGAGGCTTCGGCCGTGTCGTCCGCGATGACCGCGGCGCCATCGCGCGTATCGTCGAAGAGCGCGAGGCGACACCGGAGGAGAAGAGGATCACGGAACTCAACGCCAGTGTGTATGCCTACCGCGCCGACTGGCTGTGGGATCACCTTCCGCGTATCGTCCCTTCTTCGAACGGTGAGTTGTACCTCACCGACCTGGTTGGCATGGCGGCCGCCGAAGGACTTTCGATCGCCGGTGTGCCGGCGACCGATCC
>DASSGB010000092.1:0-8362 GCA_035693825.1 Anaerolineales bacterium | reverse complement strand
CTGCCCAGGGACAGTAGCGCCCCACGCTCTCGATGAACTCGTCGAGATTCTCCTCGACGTACGAGGGTCTCCCGTCGCAGACTTCCATCGTGACCTCCGCCATTTCGATGTCTTCGGCGTCCAGGTGCCAGCTCCAGGGCGCGTTGTGATTGGTCTCGCCGGCCCCTCGGAGCAGCCGTCCGTTAGGAATCCCGGCCGACGAGGTGCCGTCCCGCAGGGCTAGAAGCTGCTCCACCGTGGCGGGATTCGTGACCCAGACTCGGAAACGTTCCCCATCGACGTCAAACGTCGCCAGCACCCCGCCGCGCAGCTCCGAATCGGAACCTTCGCCCGTCGGCGTCGAGCCGGGGCCGCCGCCGGTCAGGCCGCATCCGAAGAGCACGATGCTGATCATCGCCGCGATCCAAATAGGAAGGTGAATGCGTTGTCGGCTGGTCATCGGTTCGACGGCTCGTCATGCATTCCTTCGACGTGAGCCTTGAAGTTCCGAAGATCCTGATCCAGACGTCCTTCCACATCGCCGAAAAGACTGGCGGCTAGGTCCCCCGCCAATCCCGCTCCCGGCTCGTAGTGCACCGTCGCCGTGACCTCGACTTCCTGGTCCGGCAGTTCCTTGAACGTGACCTGCCCGCTGGTCTTGACCGGGCTTCCGTCCTTGCTGCTCCAGGCGATGCGCTGGTTGTGGTCCATGCGGGTCGTTTCCGCGTCCCATTCGATGGTCGTGCCGAGAGGCCCTTGCATCACCCAGTGGCTTTGACCATCGTCGGCGGTGACGGATTGGATGTGTTCCATGAACCGGGGGAAGTTCTTGAAGTCCGACCAGACCTCGTAGACGTCGTCGATCCGGCCTTTGACGATCACACTCTTCGTGACAGTACCTGCCATGAGGCTTGCCTCCCTTTCTGCAGACCCGAAGATCTCTCGGGCCATGGAATACGTTACGCTCTCCGCGGCATCCCTTCTCGTTCCCTTCGTTGCTCACTGACGTGGACGGCATCCTGTTTGGGCACGAGCCTCGACCCATAGCGGTCGGCGTAGACCTGGGTGAACTCGGCGCCGAAGAACAGGATCTGGCCGAGTAGTAGACCCACAACAGCAGGACCACCAGCGAGCCGGCTGCCCCATAGGTGGAGCCGATGCCGGCATTGCCCAGATACAGCCCGATCAGGCTCTTGCCCACGGTGAACAGCAGCGAGGTGATGGCCGCACCGGCCCACACATCCTTCCATGCAATCTTGGCATCCGGGACGAACTTGAAGACCAGCGCGAAGAGCAGCGTGGTGATGCCGAGCGACACCAGAAAGTTGAGGGTGTTCAACAGACTCATGACATCGGAGAACATTCCGCCGAGCCATGTGCCCAGAGCGGTCATCGCCGCGCTGATCACCAGTGAGACCAGCAGGAGGAACCCGACTCCGAACACCATCGTCAGGGACAGCAGTCGATCCTTGAGCAGACCCGCCAGGCCCGCCCCGGGCCGGGGCATGACTTCCCAGATCGTGTTGAGCGCATCCTGCAGCTGGCCGAAAACGCCCAGGGAACCGACAACCAGCGTCACCAGGCCCACCATCGTCGCGGCCAGGCTGGTGCTCGGCCTGCGGGCGCCGACGATTATGCTTTCGACGAGTTCCGCGCCGGACGGGCCGAGCAGCCCTCAAAACTGCTCGACCATCTGGCCCTGGGCCGCTTCGTGACCGAAGATCAACCCGGCGACCGAAATGGCGATGATCAGCAGGGGCGCGAGGGAAAACACGGTGTAGTACGCCAGGGCCGCTCCGAGGCGTGGCGCTTTGTCCTCGCTCCACTCCTTCGCCGTTGCCTTGAGAAGCGCGAAGAATTCCTTGAGGGTCGGGATCACGGGGTTGCCCTCACCCGTTGACCACTTCCCCGCCGTTGGGGTGCAGGACCTGGCCGACCTTCCCTTGCAGCTTGCCGCTTCCGCGGTAGCGCAAGTCCTCGGAGACAGGGCGCGGCCTCATCTCGGTTTCGAGGCCGGGTTGTTGGTGCTGCGACTGCTTCGGCCGCTGCTTCTCTTTGGGTCTGCCCTGTGGCATGCCTACCGCCTACACGACTCTCATGATCAGGCCGGCTGAGCCATTGCGTCTTCGCGTGTCGCTCTCCATCGCCGCAGGCGAAACGCGAGCACGATGACCACAATGCCGAACACGATGGCGTAGGCCCCGATCAGCCATACAACGCTGATTGCGCCTGCTCCCGGAAACAGAACCAGTAGCAACCCGAAGACGACCGATAGAATTCCGCCAAGGGCCAACCAGCCCTCGCCCCGAATCTCTTTCCGCAGCCGGATGGCTTCCACGGTCTCCAAGACTCCCGTCACAACCGCCCAGGCGGCGATGAGGTACACGAGGACAACCGCCGTCGTCTCCGGCCAGAGGAACGTGACCACGCCCAGTGCGATGCCGGCCAGACCTTCGAGAACCAGGGTCCACCACCGGGGCTCGCTCTTGCGGTTGCGCAGCCCGGAGGCAATCGCCAGCACGCCGTCGGCGATCACGTACGCCCCGAACATCAGAACGAGGACGACCAGGGTGATGGCCGGCCACAACAAGGCCAGCACTCCGAAGAGGATTGCCAGTACTCCGCGTATTGCGAAAAGCCACCAATTGCGGGCCAATGTGTCCGCCGCCATGACCGCCTCCCTTTGCGATGCTGTCGTGGGCCACGTTATCCCAAGCGCGACCTACAGGGAACCCGGTTGAGGTACATTTCAGGGTCCAGTCTGGATACGCGCTGTATCGCCGCCTCCATCGAGTGACGATCTGACCGCCTCAGGCCCGGGGATCCGGACATGGTCTCGCACTCGGCCGGTCGACAACAAGGTGCCGTGGTCGTGTATCCGGGTGTGCCCTCCCGGTGTGCCCTGAGCAATGGCCCTGCCCTCGGACATGGGTTAGAGTGAAATCTCAAAGGAGAGCCGCCAGGCGCGATATGGAACAGGCAACGACCTTCCGCCGCATTCCCGACACCGTCCCTGAAGCGGTCGGGCCGCAGGCATACGTGATCTTCCACCCCGGTGCCGGTGGAGCCGACCAGGGCTTGCTCGAAACGCTCCTGAGTGAACGTCTGGGTGGCGCCGGTCGCAAGTATGTACTCCACCGCCTTTCCCCCGAGGACGATCCGAGCACCGTCGCCCGCGAGGCTATCGCCCAGCGCGTCCCGACCATCTTGGCCGCAGGAGGCGACGGAACCGTGTCGCGTGTCGCCGCGGGGCTAATCGCAAGCTCGGCCGAACTGGGGGTCCTGCCCGTAGGGACGGGCAATGGATTGGCCCGGGCGCTGGGTTTGCCGATGGATCTCGCCTCAGCCATCGACCTGGTGGCGGGCGCACATGCCGTCCGCACGATCGACGTCCTCGAGGCGGAGGGACGGACGTTTCTTCTCAACGCCAGTATGGGTCTCAGCAGCCAGGCCTTCCGCCCTACGTCCCCCGAGGTCAAACGCCGTTTCGGCTGGGCCGTCTACCTGTGGAACGGGCTGGAGGGCCTGATGGGGCTTCAGCCTTACCGATTCCGGCTTTCCATCGACGGGCGCTACGAGAGGACCACCGGCACCGACCTGCTCCTGCTGAACACCATCGGCTTCATTCCCGGGCTTCCTTCCGATTCGTTTCCCGACGTGAAGATCGACGATGGGAAACTGGAAGTGGGCATCCTCCGCGCCCGGCACGCGCTCGCGTACGTCCTGCTCGCGGCGCGCCTGATCCTGGGCAAGCCCGTCAGTCGGCGGGAACTGCGCCGCTTCACCGTGGAACGTGACATACGCGTCGACAGCCGCCCTTCCGTGCCGGTTCAGGCCGACGGCGACGTCGTCGGCTGGACACCCATGACCTTCCGAGTGCTGAACAACGCCTTGAAGGTCATCGTCCCCACGGACGGCCTCGGCTGGCGCGGAAAAGAACCAGCCTGACCGCACGACCCATCCCGGGCGTCTCGCCCGATGCGGACGAAGCGCCCTGTGTCCATCGAAGAGGTTCTCGTGAAAAGAATGAAGACTCATGCTCACCGCAGCAGGGCCTTCATGGCACTGCTGTTGACCGCGACCTTGTCCGTCGGATGTTCCCTGGACTCAGGCCCGGCCACCCCAACGTCTACGTCTACGCCTTCGCCCTCCTCATCGCCCGCGTCCCGCACACCTACCCTCGCCCCGCCGAGCCCCACAAGCCCTAGGGCGACCGCCACCGCCCGGCCGACGGCAACGCCCGATCTGGCCTCGGCCGTGCTCCGCCTGCAAGACCTGCCTTCTGGCTTCCAGGCCATTGAGACCTCCGTGCTGGGCCTCGATCCCGACGGGCTCGAAGAGCTTGGAGTGCAGGTTGAGCAGACGTTCGCCTTCATGCACCCGGATGAGTTTCAATTCGTCCTGGGATTTCTCCACCGCCTGGATTCGACCGCCGACCGCGTGTTCTTCGACTCGCTGGCAGCCTCGCCTGATCTCGTGGCGGAGGCCTTGACCGGATCCAGTGGGCCGCTCCAGCTCGAAGACGTTCAGCCCTTGGAGTTTCCGGAGCTGGGCGAGGCATCCGGTGCCATGACCGGGAAGCTGCGGACGGCCGGGATCCGTTTCCAATCCGAGCTGGTCGTCTTCCGAGAAGGATCGGTCGGAGCCGTCCTGATTGTCGCTCGCCTGGACGGTGACCAGCCGATGCTGAAACTCACCGACCTGGCGGGTCTCCTGTTGGTGAGGATCCGCAATGCCTGAACATCACTCTCGCACGACCGTCGGAGCACGTTCGTGTATCTTCCGCCAGGCATCTCCACCTGCGGCACACTTGACCGCGGCCTGGACGACGGGCACCATGGGGGCGGATGAGCTGGCGGCCGCGGACGGCAATGGCAGCCCGAGAATGCGGCTCCCGAGGAGGAGGTTGGATGGCCGGCAACCGATACGAGTTCAAGTGCGGCCAGTGCGGCAAGCTGTTCTCCACCCTCGAGGATCTCCGAACGCACGAGGAGACCGTGCATCCTGAGCTCCAGGGCGAGAGGGAAGAAGAAGAAACCGAAGAGGAGACGACTCCGCGCTAGGTCGTGCGCACCCCTCCCTATCGGTCCGGCCGGTGAAGCCGATGCTCACCGGCCGGACTCTTTCTTCCGCCTGGCACCATGCACCGACTCGGCATGGATCCGCGGCACATGGGCTCCTGGACTCGGCTCACGCATGATGGGCGCGCACATGCGAGGATTCCTGCTCGAGAATGACGAAGGAGGTTTTGATGCCAAAGTACAGCAAGCGCGCGTCCAAGAAGGTCGAAAAAGCCATGCGCGAACGCAAGAAGGGGACTTTGCGAAGCGGCCGGTCCGGCAAGAAGGTCCGCAGCAAGAAACAGGCGATCGCCATCGGTCTGGCCCAGGCCCGCCGCGAGGGCGCCAAGGTACCTCCGAAGCGCAAGAAGTCCGGCGGCAAACGCAAGACATCGCGCAAGTAGGGAACGAAAAAAGAGAGAGGCGGCGGTGGCCGCCTCTCTCTTTCAAGCTGCAGTCAGAGACAGCCTGGAGGTCAGCCCCAGTCGCTCCCGCCCCGCAAGACGACGAAATCCCTCCTCGCCTGGGGACGAAGAGCTGTCAGCCGTCGCTTCACTTGTCCGGGACCAGATTGGCCACCGTCAGAAGCGCGGCCAATACGGCCATCAGGACAACCGAGATGATCACGATCTCGGGGACTTCTACGATACGGGTCACGTTATTCGCCAGCCACATTTCGGGCAATAGTCCGGCATCAACTGCAGAGACTGGAGATGGTCGGTAAGAGGGTCGCCGCACGACGGGCAGTCGATGGGCTGGAAGATCTCACCACCCAACAGCACCAGGAGCCCGAAGGTAACCGCCAACACCAGCGCGACGGGCACAAGCGACTCCTTCCTCGACCAGCTTCTCCTGCGGTCAGACCAGCCGAAGCAACACGGCCACGACCAGAACCACGAGGAGAACTCCCAGAAGTCCGCTCGGCCCATATCCCCAGCTTCGGCTGTACGGCCACGCAGGCAGCGCGCCGATCAGGAGAAGCAACAGAATGACCAGCAGGATAGTGCTCACGGCAAACCTCCATCGACAGGTGCCGTGAGCCTACCGCGCGCCTGCGTTGCGGGCTATATACCCGGGAGGATGTCACCTATGCAGGGATCCAGGCAACGCGTCTGTGTGATAGGGGAGGGTGGGACGATCGGCTTGACTTGTGCTCTTCGGTGATGTAGGCTGACTCCCCGCCATCTCCTAACGATAGTGACTCGTCGATCCTGGTCTCGCTGGTTGTCTGATCCGATCGCGCTCGCGGGGATCGCGGCGTTCGGTTTCCTCTCGTACGGCCACGTTCACAGCCAGGTGTCGGTGATCGACGAAGGGTTGTACCTGGTCAAGGGCCATCTGTTCACGCAAGGGCTTTATCGCCCGTTTCAGGACTTCGGGCCGTTGACCAACCACATGCCCCTCGCGTTCTTGATCCCTGGCTGGATTCAGATGGTCTGGGGTGAGGGCATCCGTACCGGCCGCTCTTACGCGCTCCTCCTTGGCGTCCTCATGATGGTCCTCCTGTGGCAGATATGCCGCCGCCAGGGCAGTCCGGGCTGGTCCGCTGCCTGCGTTTGGGCCGTTTCTCTGAACGCATCACTGGTCAAGATCTTCAGTCAGGCGATCTCGCAAGTCCTGGTGATCAGCCTGATCATGGCCATGCTGTATTTCGGCTTGGGCGGACGCCGCAAGCTTTGGGAGATCGCGATCGCCTCGGCCCTGGGTGGCGTCCTCTGGATGACCAGGATCAACATGCTTCCGGTCCTTCCTTTGCTGGTCGTGTATCTCTGGCTCAGCCATGGCCGGCGGGTCGGGCTCTTGGCGGCGACTGCCGGCGGGGGTGTGGTCTTGCTGGGGCATGCGATCTACTGGCCCGGGATTCTCAAACTCTGGGCAAAGTGGCTGCCGCGGGGATTAACCCCGTTCCTGGACTCATTCCGGGACTCGGCCGGCGGGGTCGAGGCCTGGCAGGTTCGTATCTCCAGCGCTCAGGGCTGGCAGGTCGTCACGGACAGCTTCCGGAAACACTTCCTGCCCCTGGTTGGGGCCATCTGGGCAGCTCTTTGGGTACCCACGGAGGAGCGCTCGCCGGAAGACAGGCAGCGCGTTCGCGACGCGTTGTTCTTGGGGAGTCTCATCGTCGTGCTCACGGTCATTCACGGGTACGCCACGTTGGGATTGACGTACTGCCCATATTGCCTCATGAATTACCTGGCCTTCTTCTCGCCCGTTGGACTCGTTCTCCTGGCAATGGCAGGTGCCCACTGGCTCCCGAAACTGAGTGCTCCACGCCAGGTCGCCAGCCTGGCACTGCTGATCCTCATCGCGATTGTCGCGGGCCCGACCCTCGACGGTCGCCTGTCCGATTCCATCCTGTCCATCGAGGTGCCCCGCATTTCGCGGACCGCACTCCGTCCGGGCATCATTGAATTGGGGGACCTGGTCAACAGTAGCCTGGGCCTTTCCCGGATCGAGTCAGGCCGCTGGCTGACTCTGGGTCTCGTGCTCGCAGTCGCGGTCTGCGTCGCGGCGATTGTGGTTGCCTCCGTGGGCCGGTGGCAGCCCAAGGTAGCTCTGCGGTGGCGAAAAGGAGCCGCAGCGGGACTCGTGGGCCTGCTCATGGCGACGGCCACCATTCGCTTCGGGCACTCGTATCGCTCCTATGACTGCGGCAGGGATGTGATCGGCTCCCAAGAAGCTGCAGGAAACTACCTCCGGACGAAAGTCACCGCAGGGGCGCTGGTGTATTGGGGGGCGGAGCAATCGCCCGTGCCTCTGCTCTACCTGGATCGCGTGCGGATCTTCCCTCCGCAACTCAATGGCATCTACACGTTTCGCCATGGAGGCGATCCAGGCGAACTGCATCGTTTCGGCTACTGGAACCAGGCATTGGCCGAGGACTGGCTGGCCCAAGCGGACTACGTACTTGTCGATGTCCAATCTTATGGCGGGTGGATTTCAGCGGCTCTGGATCCGGAGGCGTACGACGAGATCCTCCGCTCCCCGCCCACCAATCCGTGCCGGGCCGACTCTGCGATCATGATCTTCCGCCGGACCTCCGGCGGATCATAGCTCACGCCGGCGAAGGCCGAGGCGGCCAAGCCCATGGCGATCGCCTCCTCGAGAGCCAAATCCCGACCCTCATTCCAGGCGCGCCGAGGCTTGGCCATGCCTGCCCTCTGCCGGCAGATTCAACGTTCTCCGAGAGCCCTGTACCCAGGTGTATGGCCGCCGACCAGGATGAGCGGATGCCTTCAACCCATGGTCAGCCCTCGAGCAGGAAGGAGATCTTGGCGTTGATGCGGTAGTTGGCAATCCGCTCGTTCGCCACCGTCGCCTGG
>DASSGB010000091.1:0-3714 GCA_035693825.1 Anaerolineales bacterium | reverse complement strand
CTGGGTCTCTGTAGCCGCAGGCTTTAGCCTGCGCCCTGCCCGCGCCGATGTCTGCTCGCGAGGATCAAACCTCACCCTACCCTCCCCCTTGCAGGGGGAGGGTAAACACCGTCGCCCGACGGTCCTTGGCATGCAGACTTTGATCCAAGTCCCCGGTAGGGCCATGAATTGGGACAAGTTTCGAATGTGTTCAGTCGATCATCGAGATGGGAACGACGTTGCCTTGCGTGAGGGCCCGGACGCTGAGTTTGGCTGCCAGGTCCTGGGCGATGGCCGTGAGCGCCTTGGCGGCTCCCGAGTCGGGCTGCGCAACGACGATCGGTGCGCCTTCGTCGCCCCCCCGGCGCACCGCGGGATCCAGAGGAATGCCTCCCAAGAAGGGAACGCCGGCCTCGGCGGCGAGGCGTTCGCCTCCGCCCTGGCCGAAGACGTCCACGCGCGTCCCGTCCGGAAGCTCCAGGAAGCTCATATTCTCGATGACGCCGAGCACGGGGACGTCCATCGTCCGGAACATCTCCAACCCCCGGCGGGCGTCTTCCAGCGACACCTGCTGCGGCAGAGTCACGATCACCCCGCCGGACAGCGGCAGCGATTGCGTCAGGCTGAGCTGCGCGTCACCCGTGCCCGGGGGCAAATCGATGATCAGGTAATCGAGCTCACCCCAATCGACATCGGCGATGAACTGGCGGATGGCCGAATGGAGCATGGGCCCGCGCCAGATTAGCGGCTGCCCGGGAGGGACGAGGAATCCCATGGACATGACTTTGAGGCCGTAGGCCTCGGCGGGCACCATCTTGCCGTCGCGAGGCGCGGGCATCGTGCTCAGGCCCAGCATCGTCGGCACATTGGGCCCGTAGATATCCGCGTCCAGCAGGCCGACGCGCGCGCCTGACCGGGCCAGGACGATCGCCACATTGACCGCGACCGTCGTCTTCCCGACGCCGCCCTTGCCCGAGGCCACGGCGACCGCGTTGCGAATCGGGCGCTGGATCGTCCCGCGACTTCTCCCATCCATCGGCACGTTGGATGACATGCGGATGTCGACCTGAGAGACGCCCGGGAGGGCGGCGACGGCCTGGCGCGCTTCGCTTTCGATCCGCCCTCGCAGAGGGCAGGCCGGAGTGGTCAGCTCGATTTCGAAATCGACCTTGCCGCCCTCGATCTGAAGGTCCTTGATCATGCCCAGGGAGACGAGGTCGCGGTGAAGTTCAGGCTCCTGAACGTGGCTCAGGGCCGCCAGGACGTTCTCCCGCGTCGGGCTTTCGGCAGGGGTCACTCCGCGTCTCCGACGTCATGGCGATGCCCGGAGATCGCCGGTTCGGGCGTGCGGACCATGACGATGCGCTCGCCCGAAAGGAAGAGCGAGACGTCGCTCTTGGCACGCTGGAACTGTGCCACGAGCTCCTCATCTTCGCCGCGGAAGCGCCGGATCACCTGCGTGGCGCACGTGGTGCAGCCGCGCAAAGCCCGGTAGGAGTCGGGATGGCACGTCAGACAGCCCGCCAAGCGGATCATCAGCAGCGTGAAGGCCAGCTGGTCGAGCGCGGCTTCCGGCGCCTGGACCGAGCGATCGACCAGCCGACGCCAGCGCCAGCCGCGCAGATCCCGCAGGGCGGGCGCCACGCGCATCGGAAAGAGAATCTCGGTGTCGCTGTGGTACACCGCCGGCCTCCGCTACGCCGTCTCGGGCTTGCCGGCGGCCTCGGCCTTGCCGGCCCTGGCGGCCTCTTTAGCCGCATCCTTCGCCACCCGGGCCGCCTCTTCCCGCTCGTAGTTCGTCGGGCGAATGGAGGCGTAGTACGAGACAGGTTTCGACAGGCGCTCCTTGTTGAAGATGTGCCGCGTGCTGCGATCGAAGGAGGCCAGCTCGTAGTCGTGGTCCATCTTGATGGCGTCGAACGGGCAGTACTCGGCGCACAGCCCGCAGTTCATGCAGATGTCGATGTCGATGAAGAACTCGGTCGGATCGGGGATCGGCCGGCCCGTGGCGGGATCGCTCGAGCGTTCGATCCAGATACACTGCGGCGGGCAGACCTTGGCGCAGATGCCGCACGAAGTGCAGCGCTGGACCTGCTTGCCCTGCTCGTCGATCTCATACACCAGGAACGGGATGTAGCGGAACTCCTCGGGAACCGGAAGTTTCTCCTCCGGATACTGAACCGTGAAGACGCCCCGCGCCTTGGAGCTCTGGCGGACGTCAAGCGATTTGGGGTCGAAGTAGCGCCCCCCGCTGCGTCCGGTGATGCGGTCGAAGAACCAGCGCAGGTCGTCCACGTAGGTGGCGATGAAATGCTTGAGGGTGACGCCCAGCCCTTTGAGGATGCCGATCCCGTACATGCGCTAGGGTCTCTCCTTCCTAACGATCCACTTCGCCCAACACGATATCGATCGAGCCCAAGGTGGAGACGACATCGGCGACCTTGTAACCCCGGCACATGGTCGAGAGCGCGGTCAGATTGATGAACGAAGGCGCGCGCACGTGGTACCGCCATGGATTGGGCTTGCCGGTGGAGATGATGTAGAAGCCCAGCTCGCCCTTGGGGTTCTCCACCCGCCCGTAGCTCTCGCCGGCCGGCACCCGCACCTGGTACTGCGGTTTGCCGGTCTGGATCTCGCCGCCGGGCAGGTCGCGCACGGCCTGCTGGAGGATGCGCAGGCTCTGCCGCATCTCGTCCAGGCGGACGAGGTACCGGTCGTAGATGTCGCCGTTGGGCCGGGTGGCCACGTCGAACGTGAAGCGGTCGTAAATGGAATAGGGCTCGGCCTTGCGCACGTCGTACGCCACGCCCGAGGCGCGGAGCACCGGGCCGGCGGTCGAGAGTGCGATGGCCTGCTCGCGCGGCAGCACGCCGACGCCGATGCACCGATTGCGGATGATCTCGTTCTGCGTCAGATACGTATCCAGTTCGTCGACCGCACGCGGCAGCCGCTCGAAGACGAGCTCGCGAATCTTTTCCAGCGTGCCCTCGGGCAGATCGCGCGCCAGCCCGCCAAAACGGAAGTAGTTGCACATGATGCGCGAGCCCGAGACGGCTTCGAAGACGTCGAGGATCAGCTCGCGTTCGCCGAAGAAGTAGATCAGGGGCGTGAAGAAGGCACCCAGATCGTTGAGCAGGAAGCCAATGGTCGCCAGGTGGTTCACGATACGGGTCAGCTCAGCCATGATGACCCGGATGTATTCGGCCCGCTCGGGCGGCTTGATGCCCATGAGCTTCTCGACCGCCAGGGCGTAACCGAAGTTGTTGCTCATGGAGCAGAAGTAGTCCAGGCGATCGGTGAAGGGCATGTTCATCAGGAACGTATTGCGCTCTCCGATCTTCTCGTGGTTGCGGTGCAGGTAGCCCATCACCGGCTTGAGGCTGAGGATGGTCTCGCCATCCAGGGTAACCACCATGCGAAAGACGCCGTGGGTCGATGGGTGTTGCGGTCCCAGGTTGACCACCACATGGTCGGTCTTCAGCTCTGAGCCGTTATCCTGAACATCGAATTTTGCCACACTGCTGTACAGGGCAGCGTCCCCTTCTGGCACCCAGCTCTCAGGGTCGAAACCCGCCGGGTAATCCACGTTGCCTTTAAAGGGGCTCTTGTCTTCAGCGCGGTAGATGTGACCATCGGGCCAGCGGCTCTTAAAGGGTTTGCCGTCCTCTTCATAATAGGCTTCGTGCCAGTCCTTGCGCAACGGATGGCCCTGAAAGCCCTCCCAGGTCAGGATGC
>DASSGB010000090.1:0-6508 GCA_035693825.1 Anaerolineales bacterium | reverse complement strand
TTCGGATCCCGCCTCGCGGAGCGGCGCGGACGGCGACTGGGGATGGATGAAGCGGGCGGGGACTTCGACACGGCGAGTACCCTGCATCGACCCCCTTTTCGGTAGAATGGTCGACGAGGTGATCGATGGCCCGATGTCTGGCATTCGCGTTGGGCTCCGGCGCAGCACGCGGGGCACTTCAAGTAGGCGCCCTTCGCGCGTTGTTCGAGGCCGGCATCAGGCCGGACCTGATCGTTGGAACATCGATCGGCGCCGTCAACGCCGTCGGCCTGGGGCTGTGGGGCGTCGATCTGGCCGGGGTTCAGGCGCTCGAGAAAGTCTTCGAGGAAATGGGCGAGGCGAACTTGATGGACAAGCGCGTTGCGCAGGTGACTCTGCGCGCCCTGTCCGGGCGCCCCAACCATTTCGGCAGCCGCCGCATTCGCGAGTACTTCATATCGAAGGGGATCTCGAAGGACCTGCGCTTCGAACAGATCTCAGGCGTCCGGCTGGGGCTGATCGGCGCGGATCTCGACACAGGCGAACCGGTGATCTATGGCCGTGATCCCAAGCAGTCGGTCCTGGAAGGCCTGATGGCTTCGATCGCCGTGCCCCCGTGGTTTGCCCCCACTCAGAAGGACGGGCACTTGATCGTGGACGGAGGCGCCCTCAGCAGCCTCCCCATTGAGCCGGCGCTGACGATGGGTGCCACGACCATTATTGCCCTGGATCTCAGAGATCCGAGGCCTCTTCCCATGTCCGACCATGCGCTGGTCCGCCTGTTGGGGAAGCTCGGCTTCGCTCTCAGCCAGCGCCACGTTCGGTTGGAAGAGGAACTGGCCAAGGCGAAGGGCGTGCCCGTCTTCACGATCGAGCTGCGGAGCCCGAAGGCGTTTCCCATCTGGGATTTCAGCCTGTCGCGTGAGCTGTTCCAGACCGGCTACAAGATCGCCCGGCGCAAGGTCTCCCAATGGCGCAAGACGTATTGGGCTGATTTCACGCATCCGGCTCTTGCCGGCGCGAAATAGCCCCGGCTCGATGTCCAGGGCATCTTCCGTCAGGTTCGATGATCGTCGCGGGGCGATCCAGTCCTAGCTCAACTCGGCGGTGAATAGGGTGCGGCCCAGGCCGGCGACTTGTGGACGTGCACGACTTTCCATTCGCCGCCGAGCCGGACGAGCACGCGCGTCTCGTGGTGGCTCCTGACGCGTACGCCTTCGGCCGTCCCCTTGGTCAGAAGCAGTGTATACGAGCAGATCGCCGTGTCGCCGTATCGCTGCTCCGTGTAGTTGGCCAGGTCGAACCGCTGACGCACGGCTTCGCCTGCGACGATATTCGCTCCGAGAGGATCGAGGGCGGTTCCGACGCTGTCGGAGCGCGCCGACTCGATCATCATGAAGTCGTGGAAGGGCAACCCTTCGATCCGGTGCGGGGTGACGTACCACTCGTACAGGGTCAGCTCCGACACCGTCGAGGCATGATAGGCGGCGATGTCGTTGTCGAGGATCGATTGCAGATGGCGCTCCAACACCGGACGAATTGAGTGTGGATCGGGCATATCAAGCCTCCAGCCTTCCGTTCCCAGTTTCCAGTGCCCCGTTTCCAGTGCCCGATGGCCGCGCGGCTATTGGCCGTGAGCCAGCATTCTGGGTGATACCGACCACCAACCACTGACCACGGACCACTACAGGAGTGACACCGGGTCGACATCCACCGCCCATCCGTCGGGAATCTCGGCCGGCAGGACTGCCGCCGGCTCGGGGCCCCTGAGGATGATCTGCCAACGCGCCAGGCCGCGCAGCCGGGCGTAGAAGCACGGCACCGGGCCGAGGATCTTGACCGAGGTCCCGGAGGCGGCGCGCCGGATCCGCTGCGCCAGAGATCGCCCTTCGCGTTCGGCGACGGCGTCCGACGGCCGCCGCCCGACGAGGCGGGCGAGGCGCGCGAACGGTGGGTAACCCAGTTCGCGGCGTTGGCTCAATTCGGTCCGGTAGAACGCGCCGTAGTCGTGGGCGGCGGCGGCCTGGATGGCGTGGTGCTCCGGATGGAAGGTCTGCAGGATCACCTGGCCGCCGAGCAAGCCGCGGCCGGCGCGCCCGGCCACCTGCGAAAGAATCTGGAACGTGCGCTCGGCGGCGCGGTAATCCGGCAAGTGCAGGCCGGTGTCGGCGGAAATGACTCCGACCAGCGTCACCAACGGGAGGTCCAGTCCCTTGGCGAGCATCTGCGTGCCGATCAGGACGTCGGCCCGATGAGCGGCGAAATGGGCCAGGATGACGTCGTGCGAACCCTTGCGGCGGGTCACATCCCGATCCCAACGTAGAGTCCGGGCGGCGGGGAGTCGGCGCTCGACTTCGGCTTGGATCCGCTGGGTGCCCGCGCCGAACTCGCGGACGCGCGATCCCCGGCACTGCGGGCAGCGTGTCGGCCGGCCGCGGCGATAGCCGCAGTGATGGCACAGGAGATCCGCGCGGGCTTGATGGTAGGTGAGGGGTGTCTGGCAGCGAGGGCAACGAGCTACCCAGCCGCAGTCCCGGCAGAAGACGTAGCTCGCCGTGCCTCGGCGGTTGAGGAACAAGATCGCCTGCTGGCCGGAGCGCAGCGCCTCGTCCAGCGCCAACTCGAGGCGGCGGCTGAAGATCGAACGGTTGCCGGCGCGAAGCTCCTGGCGCATGTCGACCAGATGCACGGGCGGCATGTCGACTGCGTGAGCCTCGCCCTCGACCTGCTCATAGCGCGAGGTCACGTGCCATCGCGCGGCCTGGTCGGCCAGGTCGCGCCGGTGGCCCAGGATCCGCCCTGGGAGTTCCAGCAGGCGGAGCTCGCCTCTCCCGGTCCGGAAGTAGGTGACGACATCCGGCGTGGCGGTTCCGAGAATGCCGACCGCCTGGATCTGCCGCGCGTACGCCAGCGCCGTCGAGCGCGCGTCATAGCGCGGGGCGTGCTCCTGCTCCTTGTACGAGTCATCGTGGGCCTCGTCCAGGACGATCAATCCCAGATTCGGCAGGGGCGCGAACAGAGCGCTGCGGGCGCCGACGATGACGGCCAGGCGCCCGGCCCGCGCCCGGCGCCACGTGTCATATCGCTCACCGTCCGACATGGCCGAATGCATCAGTCCGACCTGACCCGGGAACCGCGCCAGGAATCGCTGGACGGTCTGCGGCGTAAGGGCAATTTCGGGCACCAGAACGATGGCCGTGCGCCCGCGGCGCAGCGTCTCCTCGACCGCGTGCAGGTACACCTCCGTCTTGCCCGAGCCGGTCACGCCGTGAAGCAGGAAGGCGCCGTGCACCCCCGCCTCGATGGCCAGTCGGATGGGTTCCCACGCCCTGGTCTGGTCTGGCGTCAATCGGGGCGGCGCGGCGGGTGGCTCGACTCTCTGAGCGAGAGGGTCGCGTACAACCTCGACCTCCTCCCATGCCAGAAGCCCATGCGTCTCGAGGTACTTGAGGTCTTCCGGTCGTGCGCCGGCTTCGGCATAGAGCCAGGTGATCTCGAGCGGACGGCCTTCCGCGAGGAGCGCCTCCAGGGCGGCGCGGCGCCGGGCCGCGGCCGGACGTGAGGCATCGCCCAGGTCGGTCAGGGCACGCCGAGCCGTCCGAGGATCGACCGCCAGGCGTGCGCGGCGGTCGCGTCGGGGCCGAACCGCGGGACTGTCGAGGACGCTTTCGCGAGAAACAACTCCGCGTCGCATCAGCGCCTCCGCCGCACGCTGCCAATGGCGGTGGGGAAGAAGCCGATCGAGCTGGCGACTCCGAAGCGGGCCGCGACCTTCGAGCAACTGCAGCAGCCGGCGTTCGGTTTCGCTCGATCCCGAATGGTTGCGTTCGCGAAGGGAGTAAAGACTGTCGGCTCGCCGCGCCACACCGGCGGGGAGCATGATCGCCAGACACTCGGCCAGGGTGGCGCGGTTCGAGACCGCCATCCACCGCGCCAATTCCATCTGCGACGGAGTCAGAACCGGTTCGGGATCGACAAGGCTCTCGACGGGTTTGGTCTCGGGAACGGGCGCCGAATGGGCCAGCGCCATGACGATGCCATGCACGCGGCGCGCGCCAAACGAGACGACCACCAGGTGGCCCGGACGAAGGACTGCGGCCAGCTGCGGAGGGATGTGATAGTGGAACGTGCCTTGAATGCCGGCCAGGTGGACGGCCACTTCGGCGAAGCCGGCCGCCTCGGCCCTGCGCTCCGTCGGCCTCATGGATTCGAAGTCGGCGGGGTGAACGAGACGCGCGCGATGCGCAGCCCGTCCATGGCTTCAACGCGCAGGCTGGCTCCGTCGGCGGTGACGGCGTCACCCACCTGGGCGACGCGCCCCAACCGGCCCAGGATGAAACCGGCCAGGGTGTCGTAGTGAGGATCCTGCAGGTCGAGCTGGAAGCGCTGATTGATTTCCTCGATCGGGGTCAACCCATCCACCAGGACGGTTCCATCCGGAAGGGACTGGAAGTCGGGCTCCACATCGAACGGGCTGCCTACCTTGCCGACGATTTCTTCGACGAGATCCTCCAGAGTCACCACGCCGGCTGTCCCGCCGTACTCGTCCAAGACCACCGCCAGATGCTGCCGCCGGCGGCGGAAGCGCGCCAGCAAGATGCCCACGTGCGCCGTCTCGGGCACGAAGATCGTCTCGCGCATGAGGTCGCGCGCGGTGCGGGTGCCGGGGGCGCGCGCTTGCAGGGCGCGCAGCAGATCCTTCAGGTGCACCACGCCGATCACATGGTCCAGGCTGCCCTCGTAGACCGGCAGTTTGGTGTAGCGATGCTGGACCGCCACGGGGATGAGCTCCTCGAGGCGCGCCTCGGCCGGTACGGCGACCATCTCGGTGCGCGGCACCATCACCTGTCGCACCAGCGTGTCGCCGAAGTCGAACACGGCGTGCACCATCTCCTCTTCTTCGCCTTCGACGACGCCTTCCTCGGCGCTGGCGGTGACGATCATTTTGAGTTCTTCGACGGAATGGACTCGTTGATGCGCCGGCGCCGGCCGAATTCCCAGGAGCTTGAGGAGACCGTTGCCCGCGCCGTTGAGCAGCCAGATGGCGGGTAGAAACAAGCGCTCGGTCCAGACCGTGGGACGGGCGACGAGCAGCGCGGTCCGTTCCGGATTCTGGAGAGCGATGGATTTCGGAGCGAGTTCTCCAACGACGACGTGCAGGAAAGTGATAACGGCGAACGCCAGCCCTGCCGAAATCGGGCGAGCCCACCGTTGGGCGACGTCCGCCGGGAAGAACTCCAGGACAGGTTCGAGCAGATGACCCAGTGCCGGCTCGCCCAGCCATCCAAGCCCCAGGCTGGCAAGCGTGATTCCCAGTTGAGTCGCAGCGATGAAGCGATCCGGATCGGAGGCTGCCCGTTGGGCCCAGGCCGCGGCCCGGTTGCCCTGAGCGGTGAGCTCGGCCAGGCGTGTGCCGCGGACGCTGACCAGGGCGAACTCTGCCGCAACAAAGAAAGCATTGGCCAGGACGAGAACGGCGATGCCGATCAGTCCGAGGAGGTCGAGGCCGAGGCTGGTCATGGCGTCGGAAAGCTCAAGGGATCCCGGCGCGGTAAATGACGGCCGCGCCGTATCCCACGACGGAGTCGTCGTCGCCGGTCACATCGCCCGAGTGTGCGTAGTTGAGAATGTCGACCCGGTCCGCCCCCAGGCCGTCAGCGGCCCACAACACGGCCGCCACGGCGCCCTTGCCGCACGCAAACGCCACTCCCTGTTCCTCCCCGGCCAGGACAGCCTCGGGGGAGAAGGCCTGGATTCTGGCCAGCATCTCGCTGTCGAGCTGGCGCGCCGCATGATCAGGATAGAAGTGCGACAGATCCGAGCTGGCGACAAGCAGGGCGCGGCGATTCTCAAGCACGCTCGCCAGTCCTCGCCCCACGGCTTCCGCCACCAGGCGTGACTGATCTCGCAGCATCACCGGCAGCAGGCGGAACCCTCCTTCGAGCGAGCGCTGAAGGAAGGGTATCTCGATCTCGAGTGAGTGCTCGGGATCTTCGGTCACTCGTTCCACGGCGACCCCCGAGGCTCCGAGTGACTCCGAGAACAGATCCAGGGCCTGCCGATCGACCTCGACCGCGCCCAGGGGCGTGGCGTAGGCGCCGTGGGCCGTCGTCAGGACCTGTCCGGGCATGGCGTGGTGCATGGGTGAAACGATGGCGACCAGGTCGTAGCTCCGGCCCTTGACGAGCCGGAACGCGTGCGCCGCCACGCGGCCGGAATAACGGTGGCCGGCATGGGGCGCGATCAGACCGACGATCTCGCCGGCCGGGGCCCGGACCTCGACGGAAGACAGTTGGGAGTCGATCGATCGAGCCAGCGCCTCGGGGTCGCCGGGATACCAGAAACCGGCGATTGGAGATGGACGGACGTCTAGCATCCAGCCTCGGTGGGCAAGGGGGGCGTATGGGGATTGTAGCACACCCCTTGACATTCGAACATTTGTTCGCTATGATCGAAATAGAACGCTAGTTCTATTCGCCGAGGGAGGCTGGGGTGAGGGTGAGGTGGGCCATGCCGCACATAACGCGAG
>DASSGB010000089.1:0-3431 GCA_035693825.1 Anaerolineales bacterium | reverse complement strand
GGACATCAAAGCGCTGCGAATCTGTCCTATCTCGATGCCCATCATCTGGCCCAGAACGCCAACGTAGACCATATTGGCGATGTAGTCGCGCAGCTCCTTCGGCGGATCGAGATCGCGCAGAAGCTGCTGGACCGGCATCGGGTAGTACGTGATGTCGTTTCGATCCAGGCCCTGGGTGAACTGGTCGGAGTAATAGCACACCCCACCCGGCGGGAGTCCCTGAACATCCTCCAGGAACGTCGCCGGATTCATGGCCACGAGAATGTCGGCGCGTTCCTGGCGAGCCAGATGGCCGGCCGAGTTGGCGCGAATCGTGAACCACGTGGGCAGGCCCTGAATGTTCGAGGGAAAGAGATTCTTCCCGCTGACCGGAATGCCCATGCGGAACAGGGCCCGGATAATGGCCATGTTGGAGGTCTGGCTACCCGAGCCGTTGACCGTCGCCACGACGATCGAGAAATCGTTGACGATGGGAGCTCGTTCAGAAACCTTGTCGGCAGCCTGGGCGGGCGCCACAGTCGCAGTTGTCATGCGTTCACGCTCCTGGAAACCGCCTGCTCGGACGACGGGGCCGCCTCCGGGCGGGATTGCAGCAACCCGGTATGGGCGACGAGGGCCTGGTAACCTGCCGCCAGATCGCCGCGCACGATCGCCTCCACCATCGCCTGGTGGTGCTCCCAGACTTCTTTCAGATAGGCGTAGTCGGCGTACATGCTCAGGCCCACGGCCTCGTAGGCCTCCCAATAGATCTCCAGAATGCCCCGGACGAAAGGATTCTCCAGGCGATAGAAGACCGTGAGGTGCAACTCCCGATGCTCGGCGTGGGGGATCTGGATGGGATCGCCTTGAAGCTTGATCCAGGCCGCCTGAACCAGCGCTTCGAGTCTCCGATGGTCTTCCGGCAGCAAACGCGGAACAGCCTCAAACCAGAAAGCGGCCTCGATGTGATTTCGAAGCGTCCCGATGTCTTCAAAATGCGATGGATCCTGCGCCAGCGCGAAGCGCGCGGCCAGACGCAGCGCAGGCATGAAATCGAAGGGGAGCACTCGGATGCCGGTCTTGGGGCGAATCTCGACCAGGCCCAGGGCCTGGGCGACCTCCATCTGCTCCCTAAGCTTGGCGGTGCTCACACCGAGGGAGCGGGCAAGTTCCGAAGTGGCCGGTAGACGCTCTCCCGGCTTGGCGCCTCGGTCCATCATGTAGCTCAGGAAATCCGATGGGCCGCCCCCGTTGCTGCGTGGCGATCGCTCTGACATACAATCCTCATATCAATCTGACTACTATGACTATAGCTCAGTTGGCTTTTGACGTCAAGGCCGTTTCGCCCCGTTTGGTACAATGCGTCGCATGCGCTCCCTCCCCAGCAATCGCCTTCTCCTGGCCCTTGGCGGGCTCACCCTGCTCAGCCTGACCTTGCCTCGTTGGCTGCTCTGGCTGAGGTATGCGGGAAGGATCCACGCGCCGGCTGATTCGCCGGCCATGCCTGTGGCCATTGTCTTCGGGGCCGGTCTCCGCCGCGATGGCACGCCCACGCGGGTCCTGGCCGATCGAGTGGCGGCCGCTGCCGGCCTGTACGAGCAGGGTCTGGTGGCACGCCTGCTCCTGACGGGCTCTGCCTCGGGTCTGACCTACGACGAAGCCGGCTCGATGGCAGCCATGGCCGTCGACCTCGGGGTCCCGGTCGACGCCCTCTGGGTCGATCCATTCGGACAGCGGACGATGACCTCCTGCCGACGGGCCAGAGAAGTCTTCGGAATCACCCAGGCGCTCCTCGTTACCCAGCGCTTCCATTTGCCGCGTGCTCTGGCCCTGTGCGACGCGGTGGGTATCCGCGCCGAGGGCGTTGCCTCGGACCTCTCGCGCTACGGCTCCCGCATTTCTCGTTTCTGGGAGCTGCGCGAGTACCCTGCCTCGCTAGTGGCTCTGCTCGAGGCCGCCTTCCATCAGGTGGCCGCTCTCCCAGGGCCCGATGCCCATGACGCGTGACGAGGCTCTGGCCATCGTCAACGAACACATCAAGAACCCGGCGCTCGTTCGCCACATGCTGGCGGTCGAGGCCGCCATGCGCGCGTATGCCGCCCACTTTGAAGAGGACGACCACGATTGGCGTCTGGCCGGGCTGCTCCATGATTTCGACTGGGAGATTCACCCTACCCTCGATCACCATCCGCAAGACGGAGCCCCGATCCTGAGAGCGCGCGGTGTGCCGGAGATCGTGGTGCGCTGCATTCTCAGCCACGCCGATCACACCGGCGTTCCACGCCGGAGTCCTATGGAGCGCAGCCTCTTCGCCTGCGATGAGCTCACCGGCCTGATTACCGCCGTGGTCCTGGTGCGGCCTTCGCGGTCGATCATGGATCTGGGCGTGTCCTCGGTGCGGAAGAAGTGGGGCGACCGTCGCTTTGCGGCGAACGTCAGCCGCGAAGAAATCGAGCGCGGCGCGGTGGAGCTCGGCGTGGAGCTCTGGGAGCACGTGGATCGGGTCATCCTGGCCATGCGCACGATCGCCGCCGAACTGGCCCTGGAGGGGAGCCCGGCATGATGGGATCGCACGGCACATCGGCTGGTATAATGCGGCGGCTGGTTCGCCAGCTCCCCCGATGACCGAATCCACCACTCGACCCCCGGCCCGGCTCTGTCCGACGTGTGGTTCACGCGTCGGGGAAGGCGCCACGCGTTGCGTTGTGTGCGGCACGGTCTTGCGCCCGGGCACCGGCCCGGGCAAAGCTCGACGAGCCGCACCTCAGGTGACGCTCTCCTTCCCGGTGGCCATCGGGCTTCTTGTAGCCTTCACCTTGCTCGCCGCCGGACTGACCTTCGTCGCCGTGCGCGCCACCGGTCTCGGAGCCTCCACCGAACCGACCCTCACGCCCTCGATCACGCCCACCGTCACGGCAACCAGCGAGCCGACGGCCACCGAGGCCCCCACGGCCACCTACACGCCTCTGCCCCCGATCCAATACAAGGTCGTCGAAGGTGACCAATGTCTGGGGTTGGCGGCGTTCTTCGGCGTTTCCGTCCAGTCCATCGTCGAACTGAACAACCTGCCTGCGACGTGCCCGTTGTCGATCGGCCAGACGTTGCTCATCCCTCAACCGACTCCGACGGCTCAACCTCCGCCGACGGAGACTCTGTCCCCGGCCGAGGCGACCGACGCCGCGTGCGAAAAGTTCACCTACACCGTGCAGGACAACGACACGCTGGGCGCGATCGCCGAGAACTACAACGTCGGCATTCAGGCCATCATGGATTACAACGGCATGCCGAGCGAGGTGGTCTTCTCGGGCCAGGTGCTGATCATCCCCCTCTGCCAGCGCCTGCCCACGGCCGGCCCCTCCCCGACGGCCACACCTCCGCCGCCCTACCCCGCGCCCAACCTCCTCCTGCCGCGCGATGGTTCGCCGTTCAGCCTGGCCGACGACACCATCACC
>DASSGB010000088.1:0-6128 GCA_035693825.1 Anaerolineales bacterium | reverse complement strand
CCGCGAGACCATCTTGCGCCAGGTCCAATTCTGCCCGATGGGCGTGTTCCAGACGCGCTTTCCCTCTTTGTCGAAGGCGTAGCCGGAGGATATGCGGCAGTAGTAGACCTCGACACCGTCCTCGATGGCCGAGAGATCTTGCCGCTCGAGGTTGACGAGAATTTCCTTCTCTTCGAGGCCGGTCCCGATGGGCGCGATCTCGTCCGGGGTGATCACGCGAAAGGACTCCCCGGGAGCGAACATCACCACGCCGTTTTCGTCCTCGACGCGATACCACGTCCCGCCGTCGTCGCCGGCAACGCGCTCGTTGACGTTGAGAACCATGGAGTAGTACAGGCGATAACGTGCTGGAGCCGAGGCATCGGGCCGAACGCGGCCTTCGGTGTAGGGGATGCTCAGCTCGGTCCAGATCCCTTCAGCCGGGATGGTTGTCTCCAGCGGATTCGGGACGTTCCGCACCGGCTGAGCCTCGGACGACCACAGATAACCTTCGGGTGTTTCGAACCACACATGGTTGTGTGGATACACCCCCTCACCGACAACTTCGCGCAGGAGGACCAGGACATCGTCGAACCCGCGAGTCGAGACGACCGGCGAGCCCGGGCGAGGAGCTGAGTGCAGGTCCACCTTGACTTCGGTGATGCGGCACAGGCGATCGCCGCTGGGGAAGCCCTGGAACGGCGGCCGCAGGGATCCGCGCAACGCCACGGCGCCCAGGCCGGCGCCGGCCAGTCTCAGGAAGTCTCTCCGGTGAATCCGGGTGGTCTCGCCCATGGGCTTCAAGGATAACCGTTCTCGCCGTGTGTCGCCAAGCAGCGCGGCTGGCTCTTGTCGGATCGTACGGCAGGAGGCACAGGTCGAGGCTCTGCTATTGGAGGTTCAGGCCGCGCAGGCGCAGGCTGTTGGTCACAACGAACACCGAGCTGAACGCCATGGCCCCGGCCGCCAGAATCGGGCTCAGCAAGCCCAGGGCTGCGGCCGGGATCAGGATGACGTTGTAGATGAATGCCCAGAAGAGATTCTGCCGAATCGTGCGCAGCGTCCGGCGCGACAGCAAGATGGCGCGCGGCACGCCGCGCAGGTCTCCGCTCATCAGGGTCACCGGAGCTGCGGCCATCGCCACGTCCGTGCCGGTGCCAATCGCCACGCCGACATCGGCCTGAGCCAGCGCCGGGGCATCATTGATCCCGTCGCCGACCATCGCCACGGTGCGGCCGGCGGCCTGCTGCGCTTTCACCTCGCCGACTTTGTCCTCCGGCATGACCTCCGCGTGGACAGCGTCCGATGCCCGATCTCCGTCGGCCGCCAGGCCCACGTTCCGGGCGATGGCCATGGCCGTCTCGTGGTTGTCGCCGGTGATCATGACCACGCGCAGACCCATCGCCCGCAGGCGTTCGATCGCCTGGCGGGAGCCTTCCTTGACCGAATCAGCAACCCCCAGCGCCCCCACGGCTTGCCCGTCGACGGCCACGGCGATGGCGGTCTTGGCTCCGGCTTGCAGCGAGGCCAGCGGCTGAGCCAATCCGTCGAGGGGGACGCCGCGCGCCTCGAGCAGCCGCGCGTTGCCCAGCAGAACATCGTGACCTTCGACGTTGGCCTGGATGCCCTGTCCCGCGATCGCCTGGAAACCGGACGGTTCGGCCACCACCAGCCCTTCGGCGGTGGCTCGGGCGCGAATGGCGTCGCCGAGCGGATGCTCCGAACCGCGCTCGGCGCCGGCCGCCCAGCGGAGAAGATCGGCCTGCGCGATCCCCGGACGCGTCACGATGACATCCGTCACTGCGGGCTCGCCACGAGTGATCGTGCCCGTCTTGTCCAGCAGGACGGTGTCCACGCGACCCGCCCGCTCGAGCGCCTCGCCGGAACGGAACAGAATCCCGATCTCCGCGCCCTTTCCCGTGCCCACCATGACGGCCGTCGGCGTGGCCAGACCCATGGCGCACGGACATGCGATGACCAGCACGGCGACGGCATTGATCAGGGCACGCGTGAAGGCCGTCTCGCCCGCCGGCCCGGGCGCGCCAAACGCGAACCAGCCGATGAAGGTCAAGCTGGCGACGGCGATGACGGCCGGGACAAACCACGAAGACACCTGGTCGGCCAGGCGTTGGATCGGAGCCCGGCTGGCCTGGGCCTGCTCGACCAGACGGACAATTTGAGCCAGGGCCGTGTCCGCGCCGACGCGCGTCGCTTCGGCCTTCAACAGGCCCATGCGGTTCATCGTGGCGCCGACGACCTCGTCCCCCGGTCCTTTCTCGACCGGCATCGACTCGCCGGTCAGCATCGACTCATCCACGCTGGATCGGCCTTCGGTCACCACGCCATCCACCGGCACCTTCTCACCCGGCCGGACAACGAACACATCCCCGACATGGACCTCGTCCACCGGGACTTCGGTCTCGTTTCCATCCCGGATCAGACGCGCCGTCGGCGGACGAAGGCCCATGAGCTTGCGGATGGCTTCGCTGGTGCGGCCCTTGGCCCGCGCCTCCAGCAGCTTGCCCAACACGATCAGCACGACGATCACCGCCGCTGTCTCGAAATACAGGTGACCCGAGAGCCATCCGAAGAGCACGGCGATGGAGTAGAAGAACGCGGCCGAGGTGCCCATGGCGATCAGAACGTCCATGTTGGCCGAGCGGTTGCGCAGCGCCTTCGCCGCGCCGACGTAGTACTGCGCGCCGACGTAGAACTGCACCGGGATCGCCAGCGCGAACAGCACCCAGTTGTAGGCCGGTGCATGGCCGATGGCGTGCGGAACGAAACCCAGATCCCGGGCCATCGCAAGGAGGAAGAGAGGAACGGTGAAGATCAGGCCGATCGTGAGCAGACGCGTCTGGCGTTGGATCTCCCTCGCCCGCGCGGCGCGCTCGGCGTCCTCGTAGGTGCCGGTCCCTTCGACCGGCTCGAAGCCGGCTTGCCGAATGGCCTCTCGGATTTCGCGCTGGCTGATGACCGTGGGCAGATAGCTCACCCGCGCCTGTTCGCTGGCGAAGGCCACGCTGGCCTCGACCACGCCCGCCAGCCCCCGCAGGACCTTCTCGAGCCTGCGGGCATCGTTGTCGTCGGCCAGGCGCGTCAGCGGCACGACCGCCTCCCCCAGAGCCACGTCGTAGCCGGCGCGCCGGACGCGGGCGATCAATGCCTCCTGGCCGACGAGGGCAGGGTCGTATTGGATGCTGGCGCGTTCCGAGGCCAGGCTCACCTCCGCCGACTGGACGCCTTCCACCTTGCGCAAGTTGCGCTCGATGGTCGCCACGCAGTTGGCGCAGGTCATGCCCGTGATCGGAAGCGTGATACTGCGCGTGAGTTCCGCCATCGTGGGCTACCTCAATCGGCCGCGTAGTCGATTTCCGCCAGCGCCTGCCGAATGCGCTCGTCGGTCAGGGGCGCATCGAACTCGACCTCCACCCGCTTCTGCATCTGATCGACTTCGACTCGCCGCACTCCAGCCACCTCGCCCAGCTCGGTCTCGATGGTGTGGACGCAGTGGCCGCACGAGATATTGGGAACATGATACGTCGCGACAGACATGATTCCTCCTGAGAGCCGTCAGCTCTCGGCTGCGGCTGAAAAGACTTCGGCGATTTCGGACAGCACGCGTTCGCGCTCGGCCGGGTCTTCCCCACGCACCACGGTGATCAGGCAAGAATGCAGGTGATCGTCGAGGATGCTCGTGCTGATCTTGCCCAGCGCGGCGCGCACCGCCTGGATCTGGCGCAGCACGTCGATACAGTAGGCGTCCTCGCCCACCATGCGGTCGATGCCCCGGATGTGGCCTTCAACCGTCCTCAGCCGCCTCTGGATGACATCCTTGTCCATATCGCCTCCACCCCCCCCAGGGGGGAGGGGTCTAGCCCATTCTAGGCAGTCGGCCCGACCCTGTCAAGGCTGAATACGCCTTAATAGGCCTATATTTGCAGGATCAGGACGGATGGCACCCCAAGCTCTAGGGCATTCGGCATCAGGGCTCTCGCCGGCCGTACAGGGCCTGTAGGGGCCCGAAGGCGCCCTCAGACGGGCCAGGCTTCCCCCAAACGGTAGGGAACGGCTCGCGAGCCGCCCCTGCCCCATGATGGAAAGCTACCCGGTTCAGCCTGGAACCTAGGTGGTCGAAACGGACTCGAGCGCCCGCTCCTTCATCTGCGAGCGAAGGGTGGCCATGTCCCTCGGTACGAGGTAGGCCGCGCCGATCAACAGCGCCGCCCCGATCAACCAGGCCGTCACGCAAATGACCAGGATGGCGTTTTCCAGGGATGAGGCGTCTGCCAGGATGCCTGCGAGGAGCGGCGCCAGCGCCGATCCGCCGTCTTCGATGAAATACTGCACGGCCAGCGCCGTGCTGCGGACTTCGGGTAGGCTGACGTCGTAGACGGTCGAGATCACGTTCGGCGAAGCGAACGGAATGAACATCGCCGTGGCGAGAAGAAGCATCATGAACTGTGAACGGTCGGCATGCGGCACTCGAAGGGTCAACGTCAACAACGCCGCTCCCGCCAGGACGCCGACGAGGGAAATGATGAGCCGGCCCCGGCGCGTCCGTCGAAAGAGAGCGTCCCCCAGGGCGCCTCCCACGTAGTATCCGACGGAAAGCACGAGCACCGCGGGGGCCATCGTCATCAGGACGGCGGTCTCGTCGTAGCCCCGCTCCGTCTCGAGATAGGCGAAGAACCAGAAGGTGATCACGTTCCACGGAATCACCCCGACGAAACCCTGGCCGTAGAGGAAGATCAGGCTGCGTTTGCGGAACAGCCCGGCGGCGGTCTTCCAATCGAAGCGATGCGGCTTTATGGCGGCCAGCCCTTCCAACTCGGGCTCGCTTTGCCCTCGCGGCGCATCCTTGACGCCGAAGAAGATCAGCAGCGCCACGACGATCCCGATGGACCCGGTGATGTAGAAGACCGACCGCCAGCCGATGAGCGGGCCCAGCCCCAGGGCCAGGCCCATCCCGAGCAGGTATCCAACCGGTTGCCCGATCTGCAGCAGCGCGTACACGCGACCGCGGATGGCCGGCCCGAAGTAGTCCGAGATCAGGCTGTAGATTCCAGGGTAGCTCGAATCATCGACCCCGGTCGAGGCGCGTGCGGCGAGGAAACTCGGATAGGTGGGGGCGATCGCCGCCAGCCAGGTCGTCGAACCCCAGATGAAGGAGGCCAATGCCAGCAGCTTTGGCCGGGCGAAACGATCGTATAGATACCCCCACACAGGAAACAGGACCGCGCCGACCAATAAGGCCGCGCTCGTCACCATCCCCATCTGGGTCTTGGTGATGCGAAACTCCTGCATGATGTCCGTCGTCAACGGACTGATCAGCAAACGGTCCGTCTGATGCAGCAGGATGAAGCCGAAGAAGACACCGACGACGAACCAGCGGTAGCCGCGCGATCGGCGCATGGCGCCTCCTAGGTTGTCGGGCGTGAGCCTCGCCGGTGGCCGGCCTCCGCCTTCGGGTCGCCGCGCAGGACCTCGACGGCGTGGGCCAGGGCCGCCCGGATGGTTTCCAGACTCTCCAAAGCGCCTCGAGGGCTTCCTGGGAGATTCACGATGAGCACGCGCCCGCGAACTCCGGCAAGCGCCCGCGAGAGCATGGCGTGCGGAGTCGCCCGCCGACCTTCGGCGCGCAGGGCTTCCCCCAGGCCGGGCACGAGTCGATCGCACACCGCCAGCGTCGCTTCGGGAGTGCAGTCGCGGGCGCTCAGGCCGGTGCCACCCGTCGTGAGAATGACGTCGACTTGGCCGCCATCCGCCCAGCGGCGAAGAACGGCCTCGATCTCGGATTGCTCGTCGGGCACCATCGAGGCCTCGGGCACTTGCCACCCCAGGCCCTCGATCCGCCGGCGCAGCGCCGGACCGCTTTCATCCGCCCTCTCGCCGCGCGCCGAACGATCGGAGATCGTCAGCAAGCCGATCTTCAATGGATCTCCTTGCCCATGAGGGTCATGTCCATCACCGACCAGCCCAGGTGTCGATAGAAATCAACGGCGTCGGGGTTGTCGGGAGTCACCAGGAGATAGTACTTGAGGCAGCCTTTGGCCCGCAACCGACCTTCGAGTTCCTGCATGAGGGCCACGCCCAGGCCCCGCCGGCGCGCCTCCGGAAGGACAGCCAGATGGTAGACGAGCCCTCGG
>DASSGB010000087.1:0-10026 GCA_035693825.1 Anaerolineales bacterium | reverse complement strand
TGTCCTGTCAACCAAATGACTTTTAGAAGGTCGACTGGGGCCCAAGGCCCGCGTAGAATGGGCAGGCCGTCGTGCCGCGAGCAACCCATCATCTCCGTTTCTCCGACCAGACCTGGCGGCTCGATCGGAACATGCCCTCAGAGTCTCCGGCGGCCCGGGCCCGGGCGATCACACGGGCGGGCAGCCTCTCGACCTTTCTCATCATCCGCTGGCTGGCCGACGCCGACCTGGCCGACGACGCGTTTCGCGCCTATGCCTACTTCCGCTGGATCGACGACATGGTCGATGGCGAGGAGCTGGCCGCCCCGGGACGGACGGCGTTCCTTGCACGTCAGCGACAACTATTGGCTTGCGCACTCCGCGGCGCCCGCGTCGATGCCGCCGATCCCGAAGAACACCTTCTGAGCGATCTCCTGGGCCGCGAGCACACCGGTCACCCGGGCCTTCGCTCCTACCTGATTCATGTGATGGCGGTCATCGATTTCGACGTCCGGCGCCGCGGCCAGACCGTTGCCGCACGCGAGTTGGCGACCTACTCCCGCAACCTGAGTATGGCGGTGATGGGCGGCTTATCGTATTTCGTGGGCCACCACAGTGTCTATCCGGCGACCCCTGAACGGCTGCTGGCGGCCTCCGGGGCCCACATCATCCACATGCTGCGGGATGCGGCGGAGGACGTGCGCGCCGGCTACTACAACGTGCCGCGAGAATTCTTGGAAGCCCACCGCCTCGCCCCCGACGATCTTCAATCCCCGGCTTATGCCGAATGGGTTCGCCAACGGCTGGTGCTGGCCCGGCGTTGCCTCGCTCGGGGGCGAGGTTACATCCTGTCCTGCCGGAATCTGCGAGTGCGCCTGGCAGGGCTCGCTTACACGGCTCGTTTCCTCTACACGCTGCGAAAGCTCGAAGCCAAAGCGGGCTTGCGACCGGCGGCATCGGGGATTCCGGATTTCCGGCTGACGCGTTCCCCCGGAGCTCGCGTGGACGAAACCCGGTGAGCACTGCCGCATACCCTTCGCCGCCTCGCCCGCGCGCTGTAGTTATCGGCGCCGGCCTGGGGGGACTTTCAGCCGCGGCACACCTCGCCGGACGCGGATTCCAGGTGACCGTGGTCGAGAAGAACGCGCAGGCCGGAGGCCGCTGCGGGCGCGTCGTCCGCGACGGTCATACCTTCGACACCGGCCCTACCCTGCTCGTCCTGCCCGACCTGTACGCCCAGGAATGGGCCGCGCTGGGGGAGGACGTCTACGAGCGCCTGGAGCTTCGACGCGTCGAACCCACGTATCGGTTGCTGTTCGACGACGGGCGGTCGCTGGACCTGACCTCCGACCTGGAGTCGATGCGCCGGCAGCTGGAAGCCATCGAGCCCGGAAGTTACGCCGGCCTTCAGCGCTATCTGGAAGAAGGCCGCCTTCACTACGACCTGTCGATGGAGCGCGTCGTTCGACGACCGTTCGACCGCGCCGCCGATTTCTTCCGCCCGGAGATCCTCGGCCTCATCTTCCGGCTCAAGGCCTTGTTGCGGCATTACCCGCACACCGCGGCGTACTTCGACGACCCGCGCCTCAGGGCGGCCTTCACCTTCCAGGATGGCTACATGGGCCTCAGCCCCTTCGCTGCCGCGGCGACGTTTTCGCTTATGCCGTACAGCGAGCTCATGCATGGGGTGTGGTTCCCGCGTGGAGGCATGTACCGCGTGGCGGAGGAACTGCAGGCGATGGCCGAGCGCCGTGGGGCGGAGTTCTTGTTCGAGAGCCCCGTCGAAAGGATTCTCACCAAGGCCGACTCGGCGCGCGGCGTGCTTCTGGAAGACGGCCGAGAATTGCCGGCCGACGTCGTCGTCGCCAATGCGGATCTGCCTTACGTCTACGAGCAGCTCCTGCCTGGCGACGGGCGGGCTCGAAGGCTGAGGAAACTGCACTACTCGTTTTCGGCGATCTCGTTCTTGTGGGGCGTGGATCGGACGTACCCGGAGCTCGGCCCGCACACGCTCTTCCTGGCCGATGACTTCCGCGGCACCTTCGAGGCCATTCTCCGACGGCGGACTCTTCCGGAGCAGCCGACGGTCTACATCCATGCGCCGGCCCGCCTGGACGCGTCGATGGCCCCATCGGGGCAGGACACCCTCATCGCCATCGTGCCTGTGGGACACCTCGACGACCAGCATCCCCAGGACTGGGCCGATCTGGAACAACGCGCCCTGGGCGCCATCCTGAGCCGCCTGGCCAGCCGCGGCATCACCGACTTGGAGGCGCACCTCAAGTTCGAGATGACCATCACCCCCGCCTTGTGGCGGGACCGCCTGAATCTGGTCAAGGGCTCGACGCACGGCCTGAGCCACACGCTGCTGCAAATGGCGTGGTTCCGTCCGCACAACCGTCACGCGCGGTTTCACAATTTGTATTTCGCCGGGGCCAGCACCCACCCCGGCACCGGCGTGCCGACGGTCATCGTCTCCGGCCGTCTCGCGGCCGAACGCGCCGCGCGTGATTTGGGCCTATAGTCTCAACCCAAACCCGTTTTGCGCAGCAAAACGGGTTTGACGTTCCCTCCACGACTACAATATCCCCGTGCGCCGCGTCGTCGTTCTCGCAGGACCGGGCATGTGGCAGACCGGCCACGGCCCCGAACATCCCCTCAAACCCGAGCGCCTGCGCCGAACCTACGAGTTGATGCAGGAGGCCGGCCTGTTCGACGCCCCCAACGTCCGGAGGGTCGAGCCGGCCATGGCCACCGTGGAAGAGCTCCAGCTCTTCCACACCGCCGACTACATTCAGGCCGTCCAGGCCTTCAGCGCCGGAGAAAGCGGCCCGGATCTTCGCCCCTGGCGCTTCAATTTCGGCCCCGGGGACAACCCGATCTTCACCGGCATGCACGAGTTGTACGCGCTTGCGGCGGGGTCTGCCCTGCGCGGCGCGGCCATGGTCGTCCGCGGCGAATGCGACGTGGCCTTCAGTTTCGGCGGCGGCCTGCATCACGCCTGGCGAGATCACGCCTCGGGTTTCTGCGTGTACAACGACGTCGTCGTGGCCATCACCTGGCTGGTGCGCCAGCGGCTGCGGGTGGCCTACGTGGATATCGACGTCCATCATGGCGACGGTGTGCAGTATGCCTTCGACGATTCCGATCGCGTGCTGACGATCTCCTTCCATCAGGACGGACACACGCTGTTCCCGGGCACGGGCTTCATCGAGGAGACCGGCCGCGGCGCGGGCAAAGGGTTCGGGGTCAATCTGCCCCTCCCGCCCTACACCGACGATGAAACCTATCTGTGGGCGTTCGACCGCCTCGTCCCGCCGTTGATACGGCGTTTCAAACCCGACATCGTCGTGTCGCAACTGGGGGTGGACACCCACTTCCTGGATCCGCTGGCCGAGTTGTCGCTGACGACGCACGGCCAGGAGGCCGTTGTCAGGCGGCTGGCGCGGCTTGCGCCGCGCTGGCTGGCGTTCGGCGGGGGTGGCTACAACGTGGACGTCGTGCCGCGCGCCTGGGCCCTGGCCCTGGCGGCCATGGCCGAAGTCGATCTTCCGGAGGAGCTGCCACCGGAATATCGCCGCCATTACGACGGGCGGACGTATCACGATGAGCGCGGCCCGGGCCTCGACGACGAAACGCGGGATCGCACGCGGCGAATGGTTGAAGAGAGGGTTGCCCGCCTGCGGGAACTCCTCAGCCTGAAGTAGCCAGCCTTCCAGTTGCGGGTTGTCTAGTCCTCGGTCTCACCCCTACCCCGTGGCGCGGCGGAGAGGCAAGGGGAGTACTCAAGGAGCCGGGGCCCTTGGCACCGCCTGCTTGAAAACCATATCCTCCCTGGGGATCGCCACTACACCTTGACGGTTGCGCGCCCCGGGAGAGGGATGCGCTACGCGTTGCCTCTCCTGACGTAGGCGAGTCAGGCGAACGCCGCCCTCACTCGGGTGGCAGGGTGGGAGTCTCCTCGACGTTGCGCCGAGCCGCCAAAAACGCGGCCAGGGCCGGCGAGAGAGCGCCCAGGACGAAAACGAAGAGCGTCGTCCATCCCAGGGGACCTGCCCGGACGTACTCTGCGGGAAGATTCAGGGATTGCGTCTGGCCCAGGCGCAGCAGGCCCGCCACGACCGATAGGATCAAGAACAAGATCAGGCCCAACGCGGGAAAAAGGGCGCCCCACAAGAAATAGAGCCGCAGGCGTCGGCGCACCGAACCCCAGCGCGCTTCGTCGGGGAACGCAGACAATATCGCCGCCAATGAAAGGCCGGCGATCCCCAGGCTGGCGCACGCGTACACGCCGATGGCCATAGCCTACCCTTCATTCGCCTCGCGCTGGATGGCGCCCAGTCGGGCCTCCACCGCGCGGCGGATATCGACCTGGACTTCTTCTGCCGGCCGGTCCGCATCGACGGTGACCCATCGGTTGTCGGCTCCGGCGAGAGCCAGGAACCCCTGCCGCACTCTTTCGTGGAAGGCCAGATCGTACGCGTCCAGGCGGTTCCACTCACCATGCTTCTTGCGCCGGAGAAGCCCTTCCTGGGCCGGAAGGTCGAGCAGGAATGTCAGATCGGGCACCAGGCCGCCGGTGGCGAAGGTGGTGATGTGGCGCAGGGCCTCCAGGTCGAGGCGGTGGCCGTAGCCCTGGTAGGCGAACGTCGAGTCGTAGAAGCGGTCGGAAACCACCATGCCTCCGGCCTGCAGGTGCGGCCGGATGACTTCGTGACACAGCTGCGCCCGCGAGGCGGAGAACAGCAGCAGCTCGGTGCGCGGGTGCATGGGCGTGTTCGACAGGTCGGTCAGAACGCGGCGAATCTGGTCGCCGATGGCCGTTCCACCCGGTTCACGCGTCAGCAACACATCCAGCCCGAGGCCTTTGAGATGCTCGACAAGCATCCGGGCCTGGGTCGACTTGCCGCCCCCATCGGGGCCTTCGAGGGAGATGAAGAGCGACACGGGCGCCTCGGATAGTGGTCAGTGGTGAGTTGTCAGTGGTCAGCAAAAAGGCGCCACGGCACCGTGGCACCGTGTCACCGGGTTCGGCTGCGGTGCCTCGGCGCCCCAGTGCCGGTGCCGTACCGGCCACTCGCCCCTGATCACTGAAGGTCTATTCCCGAAAGATCCTTACGCGCCGGTTGGGTTCCTTGCCGTACGAATGCGATACCAGGTTGGCCTGGCGTGCCAATTGGTGCTGCAACCGTCGAATGTACGACGAAGCCGGCGGAAGGTCAAACGACCGGGCGCCGTTCAGAATGTTCTGGATCGCCGACTGGGTCTCCTGCAGGGCGTCATCGAGGGAGGGGTCCTCCGGCGCGGTCGCCTCCAGGCTGAACAGATCGCTCAGGAAGCTTTCCATCTGCCCGACCGAGTTTGAGCGCAGGACATACACGGGGATGTGGCGCGCCTCGGCCTCGCTGATGAACTTCTGGCGACGCCGGTAGTAGGCGCGCAGGGTGACGATGACATCGCACTGCGAGGCGTCGTCGGCCAACTGGACCGGCACACGCAGGCGTTTGGCGGCCGTCCGCAGGCGATTGCGGGCGACCCCGTAGGGATAGACGCGCACCGGAGTCAGCGGCGCGCCGGGCATGTGCGGAGGCGTGGGCGAAAAGGGCAGGCTGCCGTTTTCGTTGCGGACGGCGCTGGGCAGCGCCGCCTGGCGCCGATAACCGACTTCGCCGCGCATCGGCGGGGCCGGCGCCTTGGAGAGCGTTTCGATCTGAATCTTGCCTTGTTCGTCCCGCCGGCGGAGCTCGGGCGGCAGCGGGCGTCCCCGCAGCATGGAGTCGACGGCGGCGGCGACGTCGTGGTGCACCGCCAGCCGCTCGCGCTCCTGAATCTCGATCAGCACGTCGAACGTCGGCGCGGCACGCCGTTCGAGCACCGTCTTCTGCGTGCCGCGTCGGCGGGCCTCTTCGTCGGACAGGGTGACCGACTCGATGCCGCCGATGAGGTCCGAGAGCGTCGGATTGAGCAGCAGGTTTTCGAGCGAGTTGCCGTGGGCCGTGCCGATGAGCTGGACGCCGCGCTCGGCGATGGTCCGGGCGGCGGCCGCCTCGAGCTCGCGCCCGATCTCATCGATGACGATGACCTCGGGGTTGTGGTTCTCGACGGCCTCGATCATAACCTCGTGCTGAAGGTTGGGCTGGCGCACCTGCATGCGGCGCGCCCGGCCGATGGCCGGGTGGGGCACATCACCGTCGCCGGCGATCTCGTTGGAGGTGTCGACGATGACCACGCGCTTCTCTTCGGCCAGGATGCGCGCCGACTCGCGGAGCATGGTGGTCTTGCCGATGCCCGGCCGGCCGAGCAGCAGCAGGCTCTGCCCGCTGGAAATGATGTCCTGAATGATCTCGATGGTGCCGTAGACCGCCCGCCCCACGCGGCAGGTCAGGCCGACGATGTGCCCGCGCCGGTTGCGGATGGCCGAAATGCGGTGCAGGGTGCGCTCCATCCCGGCCCGGTTGTCGGCGTCGAATTCGCCGACGCGGGCGATGACGTACTCCAGATCGTCCCTCTCGACCTCGCGCTCGACGAGCGTCGTCTCCCTGTCGATGAACCGCGCCGTGGGCACTCGCCCGAGGTCGAGGATGACCTCCAGCAGTTCATCGTGGCGGTCGATCTCGACCAGGCGGCGGCTCAGGTCCTCCGGCAGAACGCTGAGCAGGGCATCCAGATCGTCGGTGAGGCGATAGCGGGTCATAAGTCCGTGGCCAGTGGCGAGTGGTCAGTGGTCAGTCGAGCATCTCGATTCGTTTGCTGGCCACCGGCGACTGGCCACGGACCACTGTTCTCGGTCCTGGCGATCGGCGCGGTGGGCTCGGGTGTGACTTCCAGTGCCGGGCGGCGCACGCGTTCTTCCACGCGCACGGCAGCCGCCAGCCGCCGGACCATGACCGCCTGGTCGCTGACGGGCTCGAAACCGAAACGCGTCAAGGGTCCGCTCATCCAGCCCTGATACGATCGTGCGCACACGAACAGCGGCCGGCCGTGCGTGTCGAAGTCGCGCACCATCGCCGCCAGCAAAGGGTCGATCGTCTCGACCGCCGGGTGCAGGTAGGGCTGGAGCCAGATGCCCAGAGGGCCGCGTTCGACATCCAGGTAGCCCCGCAGTTCCTCGTCGTCGCGGTACACGAAGCCTCGGCGCCAACGCGTCGGGCTGGTCTCGACTTGCTGCACCAGGCCCGGAATGAGATTGGCCATGAGCGCCTGGATGGCCGCTGCGTCGCTTCCGGATTCCGGTCGCCACAGGCTGCCCGCCCGGCGGCTGCCGGGTCGATCGCCCGGTTCCCGGCGCCAGATTCGCTGGCGGGCGTAGATGGCAAAGCCGGCCGTTCTCAGGCACTCGAAGGCCGGGCTGTGCTCATCGACGTCGGCGATCAGATTGTGGGCGCCGCGTTGGCCGGCCGCCTGGCTGAGCGCGTCCAGCAGGCGCAATCCGCTGGGCTGCGCCAGGGCTTCGGCCGGACCGAAGAACACCAATCGCGCCGGCGCCGAGCTCTCCCGTTGGAGAATCTGCCCGATGGCGCCGACCTCGCCGCCGTTCTCTGCCGGTGCGACCAGCGTGTGAGTCGGGCGGCCCGGGGTGAGCATGTCGAGCAGCGCCGTTTGAAGCGTCTGCGGTCCGCGGGTGTAGGCGACTTCGGCATGCAAGCACAGACCGCGAGGCCGCACGCGGTGCAGGGCGGCCAGGTCGCGAAAATCGAGGGGCCGCACGGCCGACTCAGGCATCCGTCATCCGCAGGAAGTAGCGATGAAAGCGCAGATCGTCGGTCAACTCGGGGTGGAAGGCCGTCGCCAGCCACTGTCCCTGGCGCGCGGCGACGATGCGCCCGTCCGGCAGGCTGGCCAGGACCTCGACGCTCGGCCCGACGCGTTCGATCAACGGGGCGCGGATGAAGACCGCATGGTAGGGCCGCGTCGACTCATCCAGCGTCGGAACGGTCAAATCGATCTCGAAAGAGTCGACCTGGCGTCCGAAAGCGTTGCGCTCCACGGTGATGTCCATCAAACCCAGCAGAGGCTGCGGTCGGCGCGCATCGCGCGAAAGGAAGATAGCCCCGGCGCATGTGCCCCACACCGGACGGCGCGCCGCAAACGAACGCAAAGGTTCGACCAGGCCGAAGGTTGTCGCCAGTTTGCCGATGGTCGTCGATTCGCCGCCGGGGATGATGAGGCCCGCCAGGCCGTCGAGGTCCTCGGGCAGACGAACCTCTCGCGCCGCCACGCCCAGGCGATGCAAAGCGGCCAGGTGTTCGGCGAAGTCTCCCTGTAGGGCCAGGACTCCGATGGTGGGGGATGTGGCCATGATCGGGTGTAAGTCATCAGTCATCCGTCGTCAGTCAGCCTCGCCTGTGACCGAAGACTGAGGACTGACAACTGACGACTGCCTTACCAACCGCGTCCGGCCAGGCGTTCGCCCGCCTCCAGGCTGGTGACGCCGATGCCGACCATGGGCTCGCCCAGGCCGCGGCTGATCTCGGCCAGGATCTTTGGGTCGTTGTAGTGCGTGGTGGCCTCGACGATGGCTTTGGCCCGCCGGGCCGGATCGCCGGACTTGAAAATGCCCGATCCCACGAACACACCGTCGACGCCGAGCTGCATCATCATCGCCGCGTCGGCGGGCGTGGCCAGGCCGCCGGCGGCGAAGTTGACCACCGGCAGGCGGCCCAGGTTGCGCGTCTCGACCACGAGCTCGTACGGCGCGCCGATGTCCTTGCTGTAGGCCATCAGCTCATCGTCGGGCATGCCTTGCAGGCGCCGGATGTCGCCCAGCACGGCGCGCGCGTGACGCACGGCCTCGACCACATCGCCGGTGCCGGCCTCACCCTTGGTGCGGATCATGGCCGCGCCCTCGCCGATGCGGCGCAGCGCCTCCCCCAGGTCGCGGCAGCCGCAGACGAACGGGATCTTGAAGGGGTGTTTGTCGATGTGATGGCGTTCGTCGGCCGGGGTCAGCACTTCCGATTCGTCGATGTAGTCCACGCCGAGCGCTTCCAGGATCTGGGCCTCGACGAAATGGCCGATGCGGCATTTGGCCATGACCGGAATGGTCACGCTTTCCATGATCTGCAGGATGAGCTCGGGGTCGCTCATGCGCGCCACGCCGCCGTGGGCGCGAATGTCGGCCGGGACGCGCTCCAGGGCCATGACGGCCACGGCGCCTGCGTCCTCTGCGATGCGGGCATGTTCGGCGGTGACGACGTCCATGATCACGCCGCCCTTGAGCATCTGTGCCAGGCCCTTCTTGACGGCGAAGGTACCGACCGCCTTGTCCACTCCTACCTCCCGCGCCTGCTTTCGAGGTGATTCTACCATGCGGCGCGCGACTGCCCTCCGACGCCGCGGATTTAGCCGCCCTCCGGCTGCGCCCCCGTCCGCCTGAACCTGTGCTGCGCTTGTTGCGGCGCAGGCGGGGCGAACGGCCTCGCCCCGGGCTCGGGCTGGCCTGCCCGCGGAATGGGCTCGAAGCAGGGGGGACTCCCTCTTGACACGCGTGATACAATGAAACAAAGATACAATCGGACAATCATACAAACAGACAATGGCTGATGGCTGATGGCTGATGGCTGATGGCTGATAGCTGATAGCTACTTGATCCACCGTCACGTCCGGTGGCCAGTCGCGTCTCTTTGACAAGACACCTCATCCGCACCTCACTCTCCGCCCACCTCGATTCCTGCGAGATTTTGCGCCCGGCGCCCCTGGCGCTCGTCTTGCCCTGTCGCCGCTCGCGACCGCACGCCTCCGCCGCCACTCACACATCCAGGGTGAACCGTGACTGCACGAGTCGCGTGCGCTATACCTCTGTCGATCTTCCTCGTCGCCAGCGACGCCTCCGCAGCGGACGCTGTCGATCTCGCCGCGGACCTGATCGGACGGCCGTACGTGTGGGGTGCCGAGGGCCCTACTGCGTTCGATTGTTCGGGCCTGACGCAGTATGTCTTCCGGGAGTTCGGCATCGATCTGCCGCGCCGGGCCATCAGCCAGTCACGGGCCGGAGAAGCCGTTCGACGGCTCCGCCGGGGCGACCTGGTGTTCTTCTCGACGAACCCC
>DASSGB010000086.1:0-2544 GCA_035693825.1 Anaerolineales bacterium | reverse complement strand
CCACCGCTCGAATCGTCCTGAGAGCCCATAGGGAGAAGCGACGGAGCGAGGGTCGGTGTGTCGCTTGGTGTGTCGATTGGAGCCTGCAGAAGGCGCCATGCGCGGGTGCCACCCCGGCAGATCACGCGAACCGTCATTGGGTTACCGACATAGTGCCGAGATCCCGAGGTGTCAACGTCGGCCGAAAATGTCGCACTTTGGTCGGCTGAAAATGTCGCACCCTAGGGGACGAGCCTAGGACGTCCGGGCCTCCTTCCGGCGGGGCCGGTGGGTGGGGGCCTCGGCGGGGCTGAGCAGCTGCTGCAGATCGGCGTGCTGCCGCATCCGGTAGCTATTGCCGCGGATGTTGACGATGTGACAGTGGTGAACCAGGCGATCGATGAGGGCGCTCGCCATGACGTCGTCCCCGAAGACCTCTCCCCAGTCCTCGAAGCCCTTGTTGCTGGTGAGCACGGTGGACGCGTGCTCGTAGCGACGGCTCATGAGCTGGAAGAAGAGCATCGCGCCGGTACGGGAGATGGGCAGGTAGCCGATCTCGTCGACGACCAGGAGTGAGGGGAAGATCAGGGTCTTGAGGCGCTGGGAGAGCCGGCCGCTGGCCTGGGCCTCCTCGAGCGAGGTGATCAGGTCAGCGAGCGTGCCGTAGTAGACCCGCCGGCCGCTCTGGGCCGCGGCGATGGCGAGGGAGATGGCCAGGTGCGTCTTGCCTACGCCCGGGGGCCCGAGGAAGATCACGTTTTCTTTCCGCTCGATGAAGCCCAGGGTGTGGAGGCTGTCGAGCTGCTCGCGCTTGAGCGAGGGCTGGAAGGTGAAGTCGAAGTCGCCGAGGGTCTTCACGGCCGGCAGCCGGGAGGAGCGCATGGCGGCGACGAGGCGGCGGGTATTCCGGAGCGCGATCTGGGCGCCCAGGAGGGCTTCCAGGGCATCGGCCGCGCCGAGCTGGCCGCCGTCGATGCGGCTGAGGATGCCATCCAGGGCCTCGAGGGCGCCGGGCATCCGGAGATCGGCGAGCTGGGCCCGCACCCGGTCGCGGAGGGAGGCGGTCGCCTTCATCGGCCCCCTCCGGCGAGCTGGGCATAGGCCGTGAGGGCCCGGCGCTCGACCGGGATGCGGGGCACCGCGCGCGTCGGCTCCGGGGCGCCCTGGTCGTCCGGCAGCAGGACCAGGGAGCGATAGGGATGGCCCGGCAGTGGGCGGAGCATGGCCCGCTCCTGCTGCTCGAAGCGCGCCAGGGGCTGCTCCTGGGTGGTGGCGTGGATCCGGACATTGGCGACGGTCGCCAGCCAATGGAGCGCTTGGGCATTGAGATCGGCATCGCCGGCGAACTCGCGGCCGTAGAGGAAGCTCTGCCGCACATAGCGGATGGGCCGCTCGACTTTGCCCTTGGTCTGGGCCCGGCCGGGGCGACAGGCCCGGATGCGGAAGCCCCAGTGGGCCGCGAAGCGCAGGAACTCCGGATTCTCGATGACCTTGCCGCCGTCGGGACGCCGATCGTCGATGATCACGGCCTTGAGCTGATCGAAGAGCAGCTCGCGGGGGCTGCCGCCGAAGGCCTGAAACGCCGCTTCCAGACCCCGCATCAGGGTGCGCATCGTCTGCCGGGGGTCGAACTGGACCCAGAGGAGCCGCGAGAAACCGAGGACCACCATGAGGGCGAAACGCTTGCCCCACGGGAGGCGCACCTCGGCGAAATCGACCTGGCCCTGGTGGCCGGGCTCGGTCTCGAACCGGATCGGCGACTCGGGCTCGGGCCGGGGCCGGACCTGCTGGGCATACCGCTTGAGCTGGGTCAGCGAGCCGGTGTAGCCGGCGGCCCGGGCCTCCGCCAGGAGCCGGACGCACGTCAGGAGCGGGTAGGTATCGAGCCGCTCTTTGATCAGCGGCTTGTAGGGATCGAGCTTGGTCGGGACCGGCGGGCGGGGGCCATAGCGGGTCTCCCGCGGATCGCGATCCAGGTCGCCCGCCGCAACCCAGCGCTGGATGGTCCGGCGGTCACACCCGAGCTCGGCGGCGATCCGGGTGATGGAGTACTGCTGCTCGAGGTAATGGCGCAGAAGCACGTGCGACTCCCATCCGTACATCGGGCCTCCGCCCGCTGGGACGGAAGCCAAGGAGCAAGGAGGGGCCGGAAAACGCCACTACCGAAAGGGGCCTGCGGTATCGGTCAGGCGGCCGGCCCAGGTCGACGGGGTGCGACATTTTCACCCGCCGATTCTGGGACATTTACAGCCGCCGCTAACACTCCTTCTTGCGGGCACGCGGTCGACCCGAAGGGACCCTCCAACAACTGGCGTCACGAGTCCAGGGTAAGACGGTTACCGGAATAAGCCAGTTGTCCGCAGATAGTTCGCCGGAGATGGTGTCTGTCGCCGAAACCGGGACCGCGCTCGTTCTGGTGTTTGCGTCTACTTGTCCAGTTTGCGATTCGAATCATCCGAACTGGCTCGCCCTGCAAGCAGAACTCGCCGGGATCCCGAACGTGCGAACGCTGGCCATAGCAGTCGGTGACTCACGACCCGACGCCGAGAAGTGGCTTTCCGATCG
>DASSGB010000085.1:0-7183 GCA_035693825.1 Anaerolineales bacterium | reverse complement strand
TGGAGGCGGCATGACCGAGTTCGCGTTGCCCAAGACCTACGACTTTCGCTCCGTCGAGCAGCGACTCTACGCCTGGTGGGAGTCGCAGGGCTACTTTCGGCCCAGGCCGGATCCTGCGGCCCAACCGTTCGTGATCTCCATGCCGCCGCCCAACGTCACCGGCGAGCTGCATCTGGGGCACGCCATGTTCGTCGCCGTGGAAGACCTGATGACGCGGCACGCGCGCATGCGCGGCGCTCCCACGTTATGGGTGCCCGGATCGGACCATGCCGGGATCGCCACGCAGCTTCAGGTGGAGAAGGAGCTTCTCCGCACCGAAGAAGTCACGCGCGAGGAGCTCGGCCGCGAGGCCTTCGTCGAAAGGACGTGGGCCTGGAAGCACAAGTACGGCGGGATCATCACCCAACAGATTCGGCGCCTGGGCGCGTCGTGCGACTGGAGCCGCGAGCGGTTCACACTCGACGAAGGGTTGTCGAAGGCCGTGCGCGAGGCTTTCGTCCGGCTCTACGAAAAGGGTCTCATCTATCGCGGCACGTACCTGATCAATTGGTCGCCGGGCCTGCGCACGGCCGTCAGCGATCTCGAGGTCGAGTACGCCGAAGAGCAAGGGACGCTGTACACGTTCAAGTACCCGATCGCCGGCAAGGAAGAGTTCATCCCCGTGGCCACGACCCGCCCCGAGACCATCCTGGGCGACACGGCGGTCGCTGTCCATCCCGACGATCCGCGCTACAGACACCTGATTGGGGAGACCTGCCTGGTGCCGATCCTGAAGCGGCCGATCCCGGTGATCCACGACACGTATGTCGATCGGGAATTCGGAACGGGTGCGCTGAAGATCACGCCGGGACACGACCCGGCCGACTACGAGATCGGCCAGCGGCACGGGTTGCCGATCGTCAACGTCCTCCACCCGGATGCGACCATGAACGAGAACGCCGGCCCGTATGCCGGCCTCGACCGCTACGAATGCCGCAAGCGCATCTGGGCCGACATGGAGAAGGCCGGACTGACGATCAAGACCGAACCCTACACGATGCAGGTACCGCGATCTCAGCGTGGAGGCGAGGTCGTGGAGCCGTTGGTGTCGACGCAGTGGTTCGTGCGCATGAAGCCGCTGGCCGAGCCTGCGCTGGAGGTGGTCCGCAACGGCAGCCTCCGCATCGTGCCCGAGCGCTTCGCCAAGGTCTACTACAACTGGCTGGAGAACATCCGCGACTGGTGCATCTCTCGCCAGCTGTGGTGGGGGCATCGCATCCCGGCATGGCACTGCGCCGAATGCGGCCAGATCACCGTTGCCCGCATCGATCCCGACCGCTGCGCGCATTGCGGCTCGACCCGCATCGAGCAGGATCCTGATGTTCTGGACACGTGGTTTTCCTCCGGGCTTTGGCCGTTTTCGACGCTTGGCTGGCCGGAGGACACGCCCGACTTGCGCACCTACTACCCGACAACCATCATGGAAACCGGCTACGACATCCTTTTCTTCTGGGTGGCGCGGATGATCATGATGGGCCTGGAATTCACCGGGCAGCCCCCGTTCTCCACGGTCTACCTGCACGGTCTGGTCCGCGACGATAGGGGCCGGAAGATGAGCAAGACTCTCGGCAACTTCATCGACCCGCTGGTCCTCATGGACGAGTACGGCACGGACGCGTTGCGTTTCTATCTGCTGACCAGCTCGACCCCCGGGAACGACATCAACGTCAGCGCCGATCGCGTCGAAGGCAATCGCAACTTCGCCAACAAGATCTGGAACGCCGGGCGACTCGTGCTGTCGGCCGTGGCTCGCGCCGGCGATCGTCCCGCCAGCATGCCCCCGCCGACGCTGGCCGACGGCTGGATCCGCGCCCGCAAGGCCCAGCTGGTGCGCGACGTGGCGCGACTGTTCGAGGCCTACCAGTACGGGGAAGCCGGACGCCAGATCTACGAGTTCTTCTGGGGGGACTTCGCCGATTGGTATCTGGAGATCGCCAAGCTCCAGCTCGACGAAGGCGCGGCGCGGGCGTGGTCGACCGCGGCGTTGATGGTGGAGGTCCTCGACGACAGCCTGCGGCTGCTGCACCCGTTCACTCCGTTCGTGACCGAAGAGCTGTGGGGACGGCTCAAGGCCGCCTGCCAGGCCGGGGGGCGGAGCTTCGGGCCTGAGGCGGGCTGGGAAGAGGCGCTCATCGTAGCCCGATGGCCCGAGCCTACCCGACCACGACCGGAAGAGGCCGAAGCCGTGGGTTCGTTCGGCAAGGTCATGGAAGTGATTCGAGCCATCCGGAACGTTCGGTCCGAGAAGGCCGTCGAGCCCCAGCGCAGGATCCCCGCCTTCATTCGTGCCGGCGTCGAGGCTCCGATGTTCGAGAGTCAGCGGGCCATGCTGGCGCACCTGGCGCGGCTGGATCCGGCGGGACTCAACATCACTGAGGATCTGACGCCTCCGGCCGGCGCCATCCCGCTGGTCGTGGGTACGATCGAGATCTATCTGCCTTTGGCCGGGATGGTGGATTCCGCGGCGGAAAGGACGCGCCTGAGCCGCGAGATCGAGGCCGTCGAGGCGCAAGTCGAGCGCCTGGAAAAGCTCCTGTCGAGCGCGTTTGCACAGAGAGCGCCGGCGGATGTCGTGCGGAAGGAGCGCGACAAACTCGCCGAGCTCAAAGCCTCGAGGGAAAGCCTGGTTGCGTCGCTGGATGCCCTCCAATAGCGCAGTGGCCAGTGGTCAGTAAGGGCTTGCTGGCCACTCACCACTGACCACTGACCACTGGTATACTGCCGCGCCCGGAGGCCGGATGAGGCAGGGCGGTCCGAACATCCTGCGCTGGATATCCGTGGCGCTGCTGCTGGCGGCACTGGCGACGTTCTTCTTCGAACTGATCGCCTACAGCCGCCTGCGATCGCGCCTCCCGCAAGGCATGACCATCGCCGGCGTGCCCGTGGGCGGACTGAATCAGACCGAGGCCATCGAACGACTGCTGCAGACGTACAGCGCGCCGGTCGAGCTCCATTACAGCAGCGAACTCATCCTGATGACGCCGGCCAGCGCCGGTTTTCAACTCGACACCGAGTCGATGATGGCCGCAGCGGAGCTGGCGCGCACCGGCACCGACTTCTGGTCGGGATTCTGGGACTTCCTATGGAACCGGCCCAGCGAGTCGGTGGCGATCCCCGTTCGATCGGAATACTCCCAGGCCCAGCTGGAGACGGTGCTGAAGGACATTGCGGCGCGCTACGATCAGGCGCCGATCCCGGCCCAGCCGATCCCCGGCAGCCCCAACTTCACCGCCGGCGAGCCCGGCATCGTGCTCGACGTCGCCCGGGCCCGCGAGCTCGTGGGTGAGGTGTTAGCGCGTCCGGCTGGACGCAGAGTCAATTTGCCGGTGGTGGGCGGCGCGGTCAGTCGCCCGTCGATGGGCACCCTCGAGACACTGATCAAGCAGATCATCGACCTGGGCGGCTTCGACGGCCTAGCGGTGGCGTACCTGCGGGACCTGCGAACGGGCGACGAGCTCCACCTGACCTACTATCGCAATCGGCCCGTGGCTTCGGCGCCCGATCCGGCCTTCACCGCGGCCTCGATCATCAAGATCGGAGTCATGACCGCCTTCTATCGCTATTTCGATGAGCCGCTGGACGAAGAGGCGGATCGTTGGATGATGGAAATGATCACTCAGTCTGGCAACGACCCGGCGGATTGGCTGATGGAGCGCATCAGCCGCGACCGCGGGCCGTTGATGGTCACCGACGTGCTCCAGGACGAGCTCGGGCTGGAGAGCACGTTCATCTCCGGCTACTTCCGCCTCGGCTCGCCCCGGCTGTGGGACTATCAGACCCCCGGCAACACGCGCAGCGATCTGAACACGTTCCCCGATCCGTACAACCAGACCTCGGCCACGGACATCGGGATTCTGCTCAGCGACATCTACACCTGCTCGCGAGGAGGCGGGGCACTGCTGGCAGCCCTGCCGGGCTCGATCAAGCCCGACGAGTGCGAGCACATGCTGGCGCTGCTGGCAGAGAACAAGATCGGGATTCTGATCGAGGCCGGCGTGCCCGAGGGGACGCGTGTCGCCCACAAGCATGGATGGACCGACTCGCCGCTCGATTCCATCGGCGACGCAGCGGTGGTCTACACGCCGGGGGGCGACTACGTCCTGGTCTTGTTCCTCTGGAACAGCCCGGACATGATCTGGGAGCCGACCTCCGGTCTGATCGCCGAGCTCTCCCAGGCTGTCTACAACTTCTTCAATCCCCCGACCGGATGAGCCCCGACCCCAAACCCGGTTTGCGCAGCAAATCGGGTTTGGCATGTTCCTCACACAACTCTCTCGAGCTCCGGATTCTCCCCCGGCGCGCGCCCAACCTTGGCCATCGGTATCCACGTCCGATCGAGGCGGACCCGGACCACATCCGCGGTGAAGTCGGTCACGGTCGGGCCGGCGTTGGTGAACAACGCCGAACCCACGGCGTAGATATCGACCGGCACGCCGTGGCGCTCGAAATCGTCGATGCGCTGGGCGGTGAACCCTCCTGAAACGACGATCTTGATCGACCGGCAGTAGTCCTTCGCCCTTTCGATCCAGTCCGGCGACAGCCCCCAACCCTCCCATGCCCGATCGAGCGCCCGGCGAACGGTTTCGACCAGGCGCGGACTGACGCCAAGGTCATGGGCGTTGTCCCCCTGAGGAGGCACGCTGATGTCGCGGATGGAGGCGGAAGTGTCCAGCCGGACGCCGAACAAGATGAAGCGCTTCGCGCCGGATTCGTCGCCGGACTCGAGGCATGCCCGATAGTGCCGGAACATCCGCTCGACGGTGGAGAGGGAGTCCGCGACGGAGTCATTGTTGAAGTCGACCAGGGCGATGCGCGGGATTTCCGGCGGGAGCGTCGAGGCGAAGGCCCACATCGCCTCGGCCGTATCGCCCAGGAAGCAGGCGATGGCCGCATGGGCCACCGTGCCGCTTCCCACGCCGCCCCACCAGTCTCCCTGCGCGTCGGTGGACACGAACGGGCCCAGTCGCCCGGCGAAGTCCAGGTTGAACCGCTGCACCGCCAGGTTGTACGCGTAGCCGTCCGCGGCCTGAACCTCGTGCGCGTCGAAGCGAGCCGGAAAGAAAAGCACCGGCTTGCCGCGCGCGGCCATCAGAGTCTCGTAGACGTTCGTCGCCACCCGCGAGCCGCGGGTGAGGACACCCAGGGTCGGAGTCTCGAGCAGGGCAAAGTCGCGGTATCGGCCGCGGACCCTCAGGACCGGCTGCACGTGCTCGAGGTCGCCAACGCTGTGGATCAGGGAGCCGTCCTGTACCGCGTGCACCTCGAGCCGATCCCAGGCTTCGAGGAAGCGCTCACTTTCCCACGCGCCGGCACAGTGCCGAAGCATGGCCAGCGCCTTGTCGACTCCGACGACGAGGGTCGTGCCTTGGCGCCGGGTAAACCACTGCATCTCGACTTCGATGTCTCCGGTCGGGATGCGATTTCCCTCCACGGGCAGGCGGCGCGCGTGCTCGCCGGCGTAGCTGTATCCCTGCGCGGCCAGCTTCGAAAGCATGCGGGCGATGTTGGTGAAGTACTTGTCGGAGTACCACCCCCGGCGCATGCGATCGACGTCGAGCTTGAAGACCTCATTGCCCAGCCGCCGGCCGTCGAAGACCGACATGGTCGACCTCCGCTTGTCAGTCGATGGAGGCTACAAGCCGCACGCCGTTGAGATGCATGCTGTAAAGGAAGATGCGATGAAGCACCTCGGCGTCGTGCGGCACAGCCCCCAGCGCCGCGGCTTGCTCGACCGGCAGGTCGTACGTATCGGTACAGTCGACCGGTACGACAATCCGCCGCTGGACCTGCCGGGCGTTGGCGTCGAGCCGAAGGTGCATCGCCAGCTGATAGGTGCACAGATCGGTGCAGTCGCCGACGACGACGTAGCTATCGACCTCAGGATGGGCCGCGATCCATGCATCCAGCTGGGTGTTGAGCGCGGATTGGATCGAGTTCTTCTCCAGGATCGTCATCTGATCGAAGAACGGCAAGGCCCGGATTTCCGGGACCGTCTGAGATTCGCTGGTCCCGCGGATGCAGTGAGGCGGATACTGGGCGAACTCCACGGCCTGCGGATCATGCGTGTCCTGCGAAAGGAGGATGTGCCGGACGCCGGCCTCCCATGCCAGGTTGAAAAGGCGCACGATCGGGCCGATGATCGTCTTGACCCTGGGGCTGGCCAGCGGCCCCTCATGGCAGAAACCGTTAATGACGTCGACGCTGATGATCGCCGCCCGCGCGGGAGCCTCCACAAGGCTGGAGAGCCGTACGGTGGGCAGCGTCTCCAGCCAGGAGTCGATGTAGGCAAAGAAGGGCAAGGCCTGATCAACCCAGGCCGGCGCGCGCACCTGTCGGACGTTTGACATGTCCATGCACCACTTCCTTTGGCCGTTGTCAGTTTTCAGTCGTCAGTCATCAGCCCGATTCCACTCTGGCCGCTGACCACTGACCACCGACTATACCGCGGACGAGGATCGCCTTTCAACGCTTCCGGGGTAGGGTGGGTCGCGGGAGCACCGGCGCCCGGCAACTCCGACCTTTCGGATACATGTAGTTTGCATGGGGGCGGTATGACGCTCTTCACTGTCGGGCGTAGGAGGAGCGGTCTATCGTGGTCCTGGTGGGTTCAGGAGGCGCGCCCAATGGCCAAAGGTCGTATCGTTGTGGACGAGACCCTGTGCAAGGGCTGCGAGCTCTGCACGACCGTTTGCCCCAAGAACCTGCTCCGGATGGCGGACGACCGTTTCACTCCCAAGGGATACCACCCTGTGGTGCTTGTGGACCGCGACGGCGTGTGCACCGGCTGCGCCATATGCAGTGTCATCTGTCCTGAGGCGGCGATCACCGTCTACCGCTGGGTTCCCGCCGGCCGCGTGGCCCAGGCGGTTTGAGGCGATCCATGGCCAAGGAACTGCTCGAAGGCAATCGGGCCTTCGCCGAAGCAGCGATCCGGGCCGGCTGCCAGGCCTATTTCGGTTACCCCATCACGCCCCAGACGGAAGCCCTCGAACACATGGCGGCGCGCATGCCCGAGCTCGGCCGGGTCTTCCTCCAGGCCGAGAGCGAGGTGGCGGCGGTCAACATGGTCTACGGGGCGGCGTGCGCCGGCGTGCGCGTGATGACCTCGTCTTCCTCGCCCGGCGTCAGCCTGATGATGGAGGGC
>DASSGB010000084.1:0-4385 GCA_035693825.1 Anaerolineales bacterium | reverse complement strand
CTCGAGGCCAGCTGAATGAACTGATGGCGGACGACGGCCCAATCCTCAAGCGTCAGGACCTGGGTGCGGACTTCGTTGCCCAGTTGGAGGACGGCTTGCCGTTCGAGGATCGACCGGGCGCGCAGGTAGGCGGCCCCACCCAGCGCGAGCAGCGGCAGAGCCACCAGCGGCAGCAGAACGAGCGCCAGGCGCGTGCCGAGACGGGATCGAGGTCGGGTGTCGCTGGGGGTCGAGGCTTGGGTTCGGAACATGTCAACCGAGCTCCCACACCTGCTCACTGGCCAGGATGCGCTCGATCTGGTCCGGGAAACGATCCGGGTCCAGCGGCTTTCCGAGGAAACCGTCGAAGCCGGCGCTCCGGGCGCGGCTCATCTGCTCCTCGTTGGCGTAGGCCGTCACCGCCACCACCGGGACCGAGCGCAGGCTGGGTGAGCCGCGCAGTTTCCGGAGGGCTTCGTATCCGTCCTCATACGGCAGGCGAATATCCATGAGGATCAGGTCGACGCGCGGCAACGTGTCGGCGTATTCGACGACTTCGTAGCCGGAGGTCTTCCATTCGCAGTGGATGCCGAGCAAGCCCAGCAGCCGGGCCATCAGGAGGAAGTTGGACACGTTGTCCTCGACGATGAGGACGGTCGCCTCCTGCACGCGCGTCGTCACGCTCGACCCTCCACGGCCCGGACCACGGGCGGATGCAAGAAGCGTGCGACCTGCAGCGGCAGGTTATCGATATCGATGGGTTTTTGGATGTATCCGTCGCACCCGGCGGCCAGGCTGCGCTCTCGGTCGCCATGCATCACGTTGGCGGTGATGGCGACGATGGGCACTCCGGCCAGGCCGGGATAGGCTTTCAGACGCGAGGCGAATGTCAGGCCGTCGATCTGTGGCATGTTGATGTCGACCAGGATGAGGTCCGGGCGCTGGGTCAGAGCCCGCTGCAGGCCCTCGAAGGCGTTGGCGGCCTCCAGCACCATGTACCCCTCCGCTTGGAGAACGCGCCGGACGAGCACGCGGTTCTCCAGATTGTCCTCGACACAAAGGACCGTGAGCACGGTCTACCTCTCCCCTGGGCGAGGGCATATCCAATTGCCACCAAATTATACCAATCGGTACCTATTCCCACTTTACAGTTACTTTACAGGACTTGTCTGAACACCGTCCTTGTGGGACCGACCGGCGGTCGATGGTCAACTTTGGGGGAGCGGGATTCGCCTGTCACAGGGCCCGCGATCGAGGCCGCCGAACGACGGACCGGCCCAGATGGGCGCCGCGGCCGGCGCGCCATGCCACATCTGGTACGGAGCGCGCCGGAGCCTTCGGCTGCGGTCGCAGGGAGCTTCTGTAGGGCGCTTAACCCTGCACCGCCCGCAGGGGAGGGTTGACCTCGCTACGGTTGGTTCCCGATGAGGATATCCGCTGGCGAACGCAGGGATTCGTCGTGGAGGGGCATCCGTTCGCCTTATGCCCTGCAGTGGTGGCACCGATGTTCAGAGACCGGAATCAAAAAGCTCCCGGGGCGATGCCCCGGGAGCCGGATCGATGGAGTTCTCAGGAGCGGGTGATGGGATTCGAACCCACGAATGGTACCTTGGGAAGGTACTGCCTTACCACTTGGCGACACCCGCAACGCCCGCCGGATTATAGAAGCCGCCGGAGGCAGTGTCAAGGCGAACGACGTCGCGGGGAGATCGTGCCGTCGGCCTCTTGCCCGTATCAATCCTTGATCCGCCGCCGGAGCATATCCAATCCCAGACTGGCGGCCCAGGCCGCGGCCATCGTTGGCGGTCCGCCGTAGCTTCGAACCGCCTGATGCGACCCTTCCGGAGTCCGCATGTGGATGGTCAGATAGTTGACGGCGCCCTCGCGGCGCAGGTCAAGCGCCACGCCGATGTCGGCGGCGCGCTCCGCCTGCAGCCGCTGCAATCTCGCCTCGAGGTCGTCTGCTTCGCCGTCGGCGATGACCTCACCTCCCGCAAATGAACCCGCATACGGGGTGAGCGATGAGGCAAGGACTCCTCCCGTGCCGCGCTCCAGAACGAACAGCCGCCAGCCGCGGCGAACGAGTTTGTCGAGGACGACAGCCTCCAACGTTTCATCATCCGCCCCGAAGACCGCATCGCCCAAACGCTCGCGGATGCTCGTTTCCAAGGGTTGAATGGCGGCCCCGGCTTCGGTCGCGTCCGCCGCCTTGGCGGTGATGCGAATATCCACCCGGCCCGGGTGCGCGGCGATGCCCACGGTCGGGTTGGTCAGCAGTTCGAGATCGCCGATCCTCTCGTCGAGCCAGGATTCGCCGACGCCGGCGGTATGCAGGATGCGGGCGTGGATCACCGCCGCCAGCCTCAGCCGGCGGCGAAGGTACGGTAGGACCTCCTGCTCGAGAAGGACGGCCACCTCGCCCGGCACACCCGGGAGAGCGATGACGACGGAGCGTTCGGTCTCGAAACGGAATGCCGGCGCCGTACCCACCGGATTCTCGATGGGGACGGCCCCCTTGGGCACGTACGCCTGGCGCCGGTTGTTCTCGGTCGCGTTTCGGCGGAACCGCGAGAAACGCTCCTGGATCTGCTCCCACAGTTCTTCACGAAACTCGAGAGGCACGCCGAAGGCCAGGGCCACCGCTTCGCGTGTCGGGTCGTCGACCGTCGGGCCCAGGCCGCCGGTCGTCAGGACCGCCTCCGCCCTCTCGGCGCTCTCGCGCACGGCCTGGGCGATGCGTTCCAGATTGTCTCCGACCGTGGTGGTGCGGAAGAGATCGAGGCCGATTCCGCGCAGGCCCTGCGCCAGGAGGCGCGTGTTCGTATCGACGATCTCGCCCAGGAGCAGCTCGGTACCGATGGTGATGATCTCGGCGCCCATGGCTCAGACGACGTTGTACTCGTGGATGAGCCGGCCTTCGTCGAAACGCGCCAGATCCAAGGACGAGACGTCGACGGTGACGAACCGGCCCCGGGTGACGACCTCAGCCATCAGCTGGCCGGCCACGGGCCCATGCATGAAACCGTGGCCGGAGAAGCCGGCGACGATCCAGAATCCGTCGACCGGCGTGGCGCCGAAGATGGGGTGGGCGTCGGGAGTGACTTCATAGAGCCCGGCCCAACCCGACAGGCGGCCCGCGCTCTCCAGCATGGGCAATCGGGAGGCCGCCGCCTCCAGGGCGAAGGCCTCCCACTGGCGATCGATCGATTGATCGAAGCCCGGAACCTCGTGTGGGTTCGACATCCCCGTCAGAATGCCTTCGCCTTCGCGATGAAAGTAGAGGGATTGGGCGAAGTCGATGACGAACGGGAAGTCCTTGGGGAGATCGGGGAGAGGGGTCGTCGTCACCATCTGGCGCCGGACCGGGGTAATCGGCACGCGCACGCCGGCCATCTCGCCCACGACCGCCGCCCACGGCCCGGCCGCGTCGACGACGTCGCCACACTCGATGCGTCCGCCGGGCGTCACCACGCCTCGCACGCGTCCGCCGTCGACCTCGATGCCGATGACGGGTTGATCGGTCACGGCGGTCAGCCCCAGTTGCCGCCCGCGCTGGACATAGCCCATGACGACGCTGTTGGGATCGACCAATCCATCTCGCTCATGAAAGGTCGCGCCCAAGGCGTCGGGCCAGTGCATGTCCGGGAGTCGCCGCCGGACCTCGTCCGCAGTCAACCACTTTGTCTGCACGCCGAGCCGGTTCTGAAGGTCGCGGCTGCGGCGGAACGCCTCGACGTCCTCCTGGCGGGTGAGCACGATCATGTAGCCGCAAGGTCGGTAGTCGCAATCCTGCCCGGTCTCTTCGAGAAACGTCTCGAAGCGCGGCAGGCTGGCGATCGAAAGGCGAATGTTGATTTCGGTGGCGAACTGGTAGCGTACGCCCCCCGCGCACCGGCCCGTGGCACCTGTGCCGAAGCTGCCCTCGCGCTCGAGCAGCACCACACGGCGGACTCCGGCCCGCAGCAGGTGGTAGGCGCAGCTGGCACCCATGACGCCGCCGCCGATGACCACCACGTCCGCGCTGCGAGGCATGGTTTCGCTCACGCCGGCCGGCTCACGTTTGACGTCTGAGATCGAAGACTGCGCATCAAGGACGTGACCCGGGTCAGAGCTGCACCGTCTTTCCCAGGCCCATCGCCAGCGCGCCTTTGATGGCCTCTCCCGCGGCGACCGCGTCCTGGACGGCCAGGCCCACCGACTTGAACAGGGTGATCTGCTCCGGATCGCTGCGGCCGGGAGCGGTTCCGGCCAGCACCTCGCCGAGTTCCGCGTGGATGTCGTCCGGAGTGAAGGTGCCCTCCTGGATCGGCAGGATCAAGTCTCCCGATTCCGTCAGGACCGCCTGGCGGGAATCGACCACGACCAGCGATCGGCGAAGAAGACCTGGATCGATCTCCTGCATGGTC